>CAZBWA010000005.1:0-61970 GCA_964495555.1 uncultured Bifidobacteriaceae bacterium
CTGCGTAACACCGCGAATCCGACAATGCTCGACGCCGGCTACAAGGTGAACGTGATTCCCCGGGAGGCCTCGGCCGCGATCGACGGTCGCTTCGTCCCTGGGTTCGAGGTGGAGTTCGACGAGACGCTGCGTGCCCTCGCCGGCCCCGACGTGGATATCGAGATCCTGAATTCCGACATCGCCGTCGAGGCACCCATCGACGGGCTCCTCATCGGGCTCATGGCGGAGGCGTTGGGCGACGCCGATCCGGGTGGTCGCGTCGTGCCGTACATGATCTCCGGCGGCACGGACGCGAAGGCTCTCAGCCGGCTCGGCATCACCTGCTACGGCTTCTCGCCACTGCGGATGCCCCCGGATCTGGACTATTGGCGCCTGTTCCACGGGGTGGACGAGCGGGTTCCTGTTGATGGGTTGGAGTTCGGCGTCAAGGTCCTCGACGCCTTCCTCCGGCGCGTCTGACCTACGCCGTGCGCTGGACGCGGTAGACGCGTCGCTTGAGCTTGTACTGACGACGTCCGTCGCGATAGATGCGTGTCTGCGCCAATTCCCAGTTGCCCGTCTCGGCGCTCGCGGTCAGATAGGCGCGAGCCTCTTCGCGGGACACCGCGCGGTCGATCCGCACCTCCCGGAATTCCCAGCCGGCACGCTCGGACCTCATCGCCGCTGCGCCCACCCGGCCTCCGGGTAGCCCATCGCCGGCTCGGAGATCTCATCGAGCACGGTGGTGATCTCCCGGGGCAGCACGAGTTCGTCACTGGCGAGCGCCGCGGCGAGTTGCTGCGCGGTGCGCGCGCCGAGGATGGGGGCCACGACGCCCGGTCGGTCACGAAGCCAGGCGAGCGCCACCTCGCCGGGGGAGGCACCTAGACCCTCGGCGGCCGTGGCCACCGCATCGACGATCCGCTGCGCCCGCTGATCGGAGTAGACGTTCACCCACTGGCTCGTGTCGGGATTCGCTCCCCGCGAGTCGATCGGAATGGAATGGCGATACTTGCCGGTCAGCACTCCGCGACCAAGCGGCGACCACGGAAGGATTCCGATCCCCAGGGAATGGGCGGCCGGAACGATCTCCCTCTCGATGCCTCGCTCCAGCAGGCTGTACTCCATCTGGGCGGTGACGATCGGTGCGCGCCCGGGCACTGCCTGCTGGAAGGTGCACGCGCGGGCCGTCTGCCATCCCGAGTAGTTCGAGATACCTACGTATCGGACTTTCCCGCTGCGTACCGCATCGTCGCAGGCGGCGAGTGTCTCCTCGATGGGAGTGAAGGCATCCCAGGCGTGGATCTGCCAGAGGTCGATCGCCTCCACATCGAGGCGCCGGAGGGACGCGTGCAGGGTGTCGAGGAGGTGACGCCTACTGGCGTCGAAACGGCGCTCGGTGTTCGGTCGTGAAGCGGCCTTCGTGGCCACGACCACCTGCTCACGACATTCGAACTCCTGCAGCAGTGTGCCGAGCAGATCCTCACTAGCGCCATCGCCGTAGGTGTCGGCCGTGTCGATCAGGGTGCCCCCTGCATCGAGGAACGCCGCAAGCTGGTCGCGGGCCTCGTACTCATCGGTTCCACGCCCCCATGTCATCGTGCCGAGGGCCAACCGACCCACCCAGATGCCCGAACGTCCCAACGGTCGCTGCTGCATGAGGCCACGCTATTGCGTACCTCGCTGAATTTCGCTACCTCTAGGGTTGCGTCATGAAACTCGGGGTTAATCTCGGTTACTGGGGCGCGGGGAATGATGCCGACAATCTCGAAGTTGCCCGGCAGGCAGACGTTCTGGGCTACTCCGTCGTGTGGGCAGCCGAGGCGTACGGGTCCGATGCTGCGACCGTCCTGAGCTGGGTGGCAGCCCAGACGACGTCGATCGATATCGGCTCCGCGATCTTCCAGATCCCCGCCCGCACTCCCGCGAACTGCGCCATGACAGCGGCAACCCTGGACACGCTGTCCGGAGGAAGGTTCCGCCTCGGCCTGGGTGTGTCGGGACCGCAGGTATCCGAGGGTTGGCACGGCGTTCGCTTCGACAAGCCCTTGACGCGGACGCGGGAGTATGTCGACATCGTGCGGATGGCGCTCCGCCGTGAGCGCGTGTCCTACGACGGGGAGTTCTTCACGCTTCCGCTTCCCGACGGCCCCGGCAAGGCTCTGACCTTGACCGTTCACCCGGTCCGCGACTCCCTTCCCATCTATCTCGCCGCGATCGGTCCGAAGAACCTGGAACTCTGCGGCCAGATCGCCGACGGATGGCTCGCCATCTTCTTCTCGCCGGAGGACTCGGGAGCATCCCTTGCGTCCATCGCTGAAGGACGTGCCCTCGCAGGAAAGGACATGACCGGTTTCGACGTCGTTCCCACCGTGCCGGTCGTCTTCGGTGAGGACTGGAAAGCCTGTGCGGACCTGGTTCGTCCGTATGCCGCGCTCTATGTGGGTGGCATGGGATCCCGGGACAAGAACTTCTACAACCAGCTCATGCGGCGCATGGGCTACGAAGACGCTGCCATCGACATCCAGGAAAGGTACCTGGCTAAGGACTACGCCGGCGCCGCCGCATCCGTCCCGCTGGAGTTCCTGGACCGGACCTCACTCCTGGGTCCACCTGCCCGCGTCCAGGATCGATTAGCGGCATACGCGGACGCGGGCGTGACCACGTTGACGATCGCCTCGTACGCCGGCACACTCGAGGAAAGGGTTGGCAGTCTTCGACTCATGCGCGACGCCTTGGAGCGGTCCGGACTAGGAAGCTGAATGGGAGAGCCGATCGGCTGGCTCGAAGCCATGATCCTGGGCGTCATCCAGGGCCTTACGGAATTCCTGCCCATCTCTTCCTCGGCGCACGTGCTGATCGCCTCCCAGCTCTTCGGATGGCAGGACCCAGGAGCGGCATTCACCGCAGTCATTCAGATCGGTACGGAGGCGGCCGTGCTCTTGTACTTCCGGCGCGACCTCCTGCGCATTGCACGCTCGTGGGCTCGCTCTCTCGGCCCTCACGGAAGGAGTACCCCTGAGTCGCGGCTCGGGTGGTTCATCATCGTAGGAACCATCCCGATCGTGGTGCTCGGTGTGACCTTCACTCGGCAGATCGAGTCGGCGGCTCGCAACCTGTGGCTCGTTGCTGTGGTTCTCATCGTGTTCGGCCTTCTCCTCGGCCTCGTCGATCGGATCGGCTCGAAGGTCCGGGGACTGGACACGATGAGAACTCGAGACGGGATCGTCCTCGGGTTCGGACAGGCACTCGCGCTTATCCCAGGCGTGTCACGCTCGGGCGCGACGATCACGACCGGGCTTGCCCTCGGTTTCAGCCGCGAGGCTGCCACTCGGTACTCGTTTCTTCTGGCCATTCCCGCCGTCCTGGGTGCGGGTTTCTATGAAGCGACGAAGATCGGGTCCGACTCCACGGTGGCCTGGGGGCCGACCCTCGTGGCAACTGCTATCTCCTTCACCGTCGGCTACGCCGTCATCTCCTGGCTCCTGCGCTACATCAGCACCCACTCGTTCCTACCGTTCGTGGTGTATCGCGTTGTGCTGGGCGGCGTGATCCTGGTCCTGCTCGGGCTCGGTGTACTCAGCGCCTAAGTCACAGCCAGCCGGAGCGCTTGAATGCCCGGTAGAGAAGCAGGACGACCACGGCCATCAGACCTAGCGCCAGCGGATACCCGAACTCCCAGTCCAATTCCGGCATGTGCGAGAAATTCATCCCGTAGATTCCGGCGATCACGGTGGGCACGACACCCATGGCGGCGTAAGCGGAGATCTTGCGCATGTCCTTGTTCTGCTGAAGATCCTGAAGAGCCGTCGATGCCATCAACATGGTCAGCAGAAGATTGTCGACAGAGTCAACACTCTCCGACACGCGCAGGATGTGCTCCCCGATGTCGCGGAAGTAGGGCCGAAGGTCCGGGGGAACCTCCGAGGCCGTCTCCGACGCGAATCGGTGGGCAGCGGGAACCAGCGGGGACACGGCGCGGCGTACCTCCATGTTCTCTCGCTTGAGTTCGTAGATGCGCTTAGTGAGCTGACTGACCGGCTGAGACGAGAAGACCTTCGTCTCCACCTCGTCGACGTCATCGACCACTTCGTCCATCACGGCGAGGTAACCGTCCACGACCAGATCGAGCACTGCGTAGAGGACCGCCATGGAGCCATGGCTCCGTAGCGTCGGGCTGCCTTCGATGCGGTCCCGAATCCCCGACAGATCGCCGTGGTCCCCATGTCGAACCGTCACCGCATAGGCGGGCCCGACGAACACGGAGACTTGCCCAGTGGTTACTTCGCTGGTGACCTCGTCGTACCCGAGCACCTTGAACAGTGCGAACGTGTGCCCATTCCCGTCCTCATCGAACTTGGCCCGCTGGTGGGGATTGATGGCGTCCTCGACCTGGAGAGCCTCCAGGTCGAACTGATCCGCGACGAGCGCCATCTCCGCCTTCGTGGGGTTCACCAGACCTACCCACACGAAAGAGTCCGTCTGCCCCGCAACACTTGTGACGAGGCCAGCGATCCGCGCGCGCGCATCCTCGAAAACGGTCAGCGGAACTTCCTCGTCGTGGACCACCACCCCAGCGGGCGTGTACGCCCCACAGCCACGGATCATGTGTGCATTCTGCCCCTCGCGAACGTGCGAAGACCTCGTGGGCACGCCCTCACATTCCGGCCTACAGTTGCGACGTGTCCACCGTCGTCCTGGTCCGTCACGGACGAACCGCGGCCAACGCCACGGGTGTCCTGGCCGGGTGGAGCCCCGGAGTCTTCCTCGACGACGAGGGTGAGGCGCAGGTCGAGCGTGTAGCGCAAGCGATCTCATCCGTGGAACTCAACGCCCTCATCACGTCCCCGCTCGACCGCACGCAGCAGACCGCCGAGGCGATCCTTGCCGGCCAACGTGCGTCCGGCTACCAGCCCGGTTTCCACGTGGAACCACGGGTGGGCGAGTGCCACTACGGGGAATGGACGGGCCGGCCTCTTGAAGAACTCTCCTCGGATCCACTGTGGGCGGCCGTGCAGGCTCATCCCAGCTCAGTCACGTTCCCAGGTAATGCGGGGGAGTCCATGGCCCAGATGCAGCTCCGCGCTACGTCCGCGATCCGGGAATGGAATGCCACGCTCGGTCCAGATGCCCTCTACTGCGTCGTGTCCCACGGTGACGTCATCAAGGCGATTCTCGCCGATGCCCTCGGCATGCACCTCGATCATTTCCAGAGGATTCAGGTTGACCCCGCATCGATCTCCATCGTCCACTACTCGTCGTTGCGCCCGTTCGTGGTGCGCACGAACGGCTCACCGGATTCACTCAGCGGGCTCGCCGCACAGATGGACGCGCGCCGGAAAGCTGGGTCCTCGGATGCGCCCGTCGGTGGAGGGTCGGGGTCATGACCCGTCGCATCCTCCAGTTTCGCGAGCCCGATCGCTTCGTCGTGGGGACCGTGGGTTTGCCAGGAGAGCGCACCTTCTACCTGCAAGCGCGCTCCGGTAACGAGCTCGTCTCCGTCGCTTTCGAGAAGCAGCAGGCATCGGTACTGGCCGAGCGGGTGGATCAACTCCTCGATGAGGTGCTGGCGACGCGGGACCTGCTCGATCTCGTGCCCGCGACCGCTCCCGCGCACCTCGTCGACTCGGCACCCTTGGATGTTCCACTCACCGAGGAATTCCGAGTCGGTGCGATGGCCTTGGGCTGGGACGATTCCGCTCGCCAGGTGGTGATCGAGGCTCATGCGATCGCCTCGGAGGGGGAGGAAGTACCGGAGTTGGCCGATGACTCCGACGACGGTCCCGACACGCTCCGCGTGTGGCTCGACCCGGCGTACGCGCGGGCGTTCGCCCAGCGGGCACGTGCAGTCGTCGAGGCAGGACGGCCCCCCTGTCCGTTCTGCCAACAGCCGCTCGACGCCGCAGGGCACGTCTGCCCGCGCGCGAACGGGTACCGACGCCGCGACCTGCCGTGACGGAACTCCTAGCCGAGCGCCTGCGCACGATGCCATTGGACGTCCAGGGACGGCTCGTGGACGCGAGCAACGCCACCCTGCTGTGTCTCGTGGGCGATGAACGGTGCGTCTACAAGCCCGTCGCGGGGGAACGACCCCTCTGGGACTTCCCGTCCGGCACCCTGGCGGGTCGCGAGGTCGCCTCCTACGAGATCGACGCCCTCCTCGGCTGGGATCTCGTCCCCTGCACCGTGTGGCGCGACGACGGTCCAGCGGGGCCCGGGATGGCGCAGCAATGGCGGGAGGAGGCGAGCGTCGGAGATCTCATCACGGTCACCGCGCCGGAGGATGTCCCCGCGGGGTGGCGACTGGTGCTCGAAGCTCGCGATCCCGGGGGCAGACCCGTATGTCTGGCTCATGCCGACGATCGGGACCTGCAGCGAATATGCCTCTTCGATGCTCTCGTCAATAACGGGGATCGCAAGGGCGGCCACGTTCTGACGGACCCCTCCGGCCACGTCTGGGCCGTAGATCATGGCGTCACGTTCAACACGGAGAACAAGTTGCGCACCGTCATCTGGGGATGGGCCGGGGATGTCATTCCCGACGACCTTCTCGACGACGTCGTGCGGCTGCGTAGCACTCTCGGAGACTCGTGCACGCACGTGGATCGCTGGCTGGAGCCCGAGGAATCCGAAGCGCTGCGCAGTCGAGCCGACGTCCTCATTGCGACACGTCGATTCCCCATTCCGTCCGAAGACTGGCCGGCGATTCCCTGGCCGGTGTTCTGACGTCTCAGGAACTCGAGCGAGGCCGAGCCGCCGCTAGTGTGGTCGCGTGCAGAGCTGGTCCGACCCGGAGATACCCCGTCTCCCCGGTCGAGGGGATCGGATCGAGCTGTTCGACTCTGCATCCCAGTCCATCCGACCCACGACCGAGGGCCCCGTTGCTCGGATGTACGTCTGTGGAATCACGCCCTATGACGCCACGCATATAGGCCATGCCAACACCTATGTCGCCTTCGATCTACTGAACCGCGCCTGGCGGGACGCCGGAGTCCGCGTGGACTACGTCCAGAACGTGACCGACATCGACGACCCCCTTCTCGAGCGCGCGGTTGCGACCGGCCAGGACTGGCGGGGCATCGCCGAGCGCGAGACCGCTCGATTCCGCGACGACATGAGCGCCCTACGTGTCCTGCCGCCGTCCCACTTCATCGGTGCCGTGGAGTCGATCCCCGCCGTGGCCGGCTACGTCGAGCAATTGGCGGAGGCGGGGGATGTGTACACCGTCGACGCCGACCTGTACTTCCGTGTCCATGGCGACCCCTCGTTCGGCTCGGTGAGCCGTCTGCCGGAAGAACAGATGCGCGAGATCTTCGCTGAACGTGGAGGAGATCCGGATCGGCCCGGGAAGGAAGACCCGCTCGACTGTCTCGTCTGGCAGTCCGCCCGCCCGGGTGAGCCGGCGTGGGACACCCCGTTGGGCCATGGTCGTCCCGGATGGCACATCGAGTGCACGGCGATCGCACTGGATTACCTGGGTCCCCGAATCGATGTCCAGGGCGGTGGAAGTGATCTGATGTTCCCGCACCACGAGATGGGTGCGGTGGAAGCACAGCGGATCACTGGCGAGACACCCTTTGCGGACTTCTATGTGCACTCGGGCATGGTGAGTTGGCAGGGACACAAGATGAGCAAGTCGCGCGGCAATCTGGTGTTCGTCTCCGTGTTGCGCGCGGATGGGGTAGATCCCATGGCGATCAGACTCGCGCTACTGGCGCATCACTACCGCAGTGACTGGGCCTGGACACCTCAGGGCCTCGAAGGCGCGCAGCAGCGTTTGGAGGCGTGGCGTCGCGCCGCGCACCGTTCGACGGGACCTGATGCCGGAGACCTGCTGGACCAGATGCGGGGTCACCTCGCCCGCGACCTGTCTACGCCGGCCATCCTCGATGCCGTCGACGCCTGGACGATGAGAGAGGGCTCGGATTCGACCGCTCCAGGCCTCATGGCCGCGTCCGTGGACGCGCTTCTCGGGGTGCGACTCCGGTGACGGACGCTTCGGCAGCATCGACGCACACGGGGGGAGACCCCACCCAGACTTCGGCATGGCAACGGCTCCAGCACCTCGCTTCGTCGGTGGGGCGCACGCCGATTCGCGTTGTGGCACAGCGCCCGAGGGAAGGGCTGCTCCTCTCCGGCGCGGGGTGGGAGCTGGATCTGACACGCCAGCGCGTGGATTCCGAGGTCGTGGCCGCGCTCCTGAGTCTTGCGGAAGAGACGGGGGTCCCGGAGGCCCGGGCTGCGATGCGGGCCGGCGAACACATCAATACGACGGAGGATCGCGCGGTGCTGCATATGGCGCTGCGCTCCGAGCCCGGGGAGTCCTGGAACGACGCAGGAGTGCCCGTGACGGAGTCGGTTCACGATGCGCTCGCTCGCATGACGGCCCTCGCGGAGGCGATCCGCTCGGGACGATGGAAGGGCGCGACGGGCAAGCGCATCACGCGCATCGTGAACATCGGGATCGGTGGGTCGGACCTCGGGCCTGCCATGGTCTATCAAGCCCTCGCCGACTACAGAGATCCGAACATCTCCTGCGTATTCGTCTCGAACGTGGACCCAGCCGATATTCAGGACGCACTCTCAGCTAGCGCGCCGGACGAGACGCTGGTCATCGTCTCGTCCAAGACGTTCACGACACGGGAAACGATGGCTAATGCCGACGTGGCTCGCGCGTGGATCGTCGAGGCGTTGGGGGAGGCAGCCGTGGCGCGGCACTTCCTTGCCGTCTCGACGAACGTGGATGCCGCCGTCGCCTTCGGAATCCCCGGAGACTCGGTGGTCGGATTCTGGGAGTGGGTCGGAGGCCGGTACTCCGTGGATTCCGCCATCGGTCTCAGCGTCATGATCGCCATCGGGCCGGAGGCGTTCCACGACCTGCTGCGCGGATTTCGCGAAATGGACCAGCACTTCCTCTCCGCTCCACTGGGCGCCAACCTGCCCGTGGTGATGGCCCTCTGCGGGATCTGGAATCGCTGTTTCCTCGGTATCGAGTCCGTGGCCGTGCTTCCGTATTCCCATCGCCTCGCACGCTTCCCTGCGTACCTGCAACAACTCACAATGGAAAGCAACGGGAAATCGGTGCGCAAGGATGGGTCACGTCTGACGTACCCCAGTTCTCCCGTCTACTGGGGGGAACCCGGTACCAACGGACAGCACTCCTTCTTCCAGCTACTCCACCAGGGAACATCCGATGTCGCCTGCGACATCATCGTGCTCGCGAATTCACCGTGCGAACCGGACACTCAGCACGAGGCACTGGTCGCCAACGCACTCGCCCAGGCATCCATCCTCAGCATGGGCTACTCCGCCGAGGAACTTCGGGATGAGGGAATCGATCCTTCATTGATCCCGCACAAGGTCATGCCGGGCAACCGTCCCGTGACTCTCCTGATGACTCGGAGCCTGACGCCGCGCACCCTCGGCGCCTTGATCGCACTCTACGAACATGTGGTGTTCGTCCAGGGTGTCGTGTGGGGGATCAATTCCTTCGACCAGTGGGGCGTGGAACTCGGTAAGCGGGTAGCGACGGGGATCGAGAAGGACATCCACGATGGTCGCTGGGATGACCCGGACCTGGATACGCCCACGCAGGCTTCGCTGCGCCTCTACCTGGGGCTGCGTTCAGAAGGCTGATCCGCGCCGTCGCAGATAGCGCTCGAATTCGCGTGCGATGGCTTCACCAGAAGCCTCCGGGAGTTCCGTCGTATCGCGCGCCTCTTCCAATTGGCGCACGTACTCGGCTACCTCCTCGTCGTCCTCCGCGAGCTCGTTCACCCCTATTTCCCAGGCACGCGCCTCCTCGACCAGATCGTCGAGTGGAACGGGAATGTCCAGGATGTCCTCCACCTTGCGCACGAGAGCGAGGGTCCCCTTCGGTGACGGAGCCTGCGACACGTAGTGGGGGATCGCGGCCCACAGGGAAACCGCCGGGATACCGAATCGTTCACATGCCTCCTGGAGGACACCGACGATCCCCGTGGGGCCCTCGTATGTCGATGCCTCCATGTCCAGATCGGCGCGCAGGCCGGGATCCGTGCAGGAGCCGGTGACGGGAACAGGTCGGCTGTGCGGGTTATCGGAGAGCAGTGCCGCAAGAGTCACGAACATCGAGATGTTCAACTCGGCGGCGAGCCCAAGGATCTCACGCGAGAACTGCTGCCACTTCATGTTGGGTTCGATGCCCTGGACGAGAACCACGTCCCTAGGGAAAAGCGGGACGCGAGCCACATAAAGACGCGTGGATGGCCACTGGAGCCTCCGGACACCGTCGCCATCGACGGAGATCAACGGACGATTCACCTGGTAGTCGTAGTACTCCTCGGAGTCCAACTCGGTGAGGGGTGTCGCCCCCCATACCTCCCGCAGGTGCTCCACGGCCGCCGATGCGGCTTCACCGGCGTCGTTCCAGCCCTCGAATGCGGCGATCATGACGGGGTCCGTCAGGGCCGGCAGGTCATCGAAGTCGATCATGCAACTCCCACATGTCGGCCAGCCTAAGCCCGTAGGACCCAGGACACGGTGACGCGCGGGGCCCCGCGCGGGGAACTACGCTCGGACCGTCATGACCACCGTTCTGCCTACCTCCGGCCCAGGGTCGCTCCGCGAGGCGTGGTCCTCGCGAGTGGTCGTGGCGGATGGGGCCATGGGCACGATGCTCCAGGCTCGGAACCCCTCCCTGGAGGATTTCGAGGGGCATGAGGGCTGCAACGAGATCCTCAACGTCACCCGACCCGATGTAGTGGCCGACGTCCACGCCGCTTACCTGGATGTCGGAGCCGACTGTGTCGAGACGAACACATTCGGCGCGAACCTGGCCAACCTCGGTGAATACGGCATCTCCGACCGCATCTATGAATTGGCCGCCGCAGGCGCGGCCATCGCCCGCAGCGCCGCCGACGCGCGGTCGACCCCCGAGAGGCCGCGATGGGTGCTGGGCTCGGTGGGGCCTGGCACCAAGTTGCCGTCGCTCGGCCATGTGAGTTTCCGCGAGTTACGGGACAGTTATCGCGTCCAGGTGGAGGGCCTCATCGATGGTGGTGTCGATGCCATTCTGATCGAGACCGCCCAGGACCTGCTCCAGGCCAAGGCTGCGCTCATCGGTGCCCGGCGCGCGTTGGATTCCGCGGGACTCGATCTCCCCGTCATCGCGCAGGTGACCGTCGAGACGACGGGGACGATGCTTCTCGGGTCCGAGATCGGTGCTGCGCTCACAGCCCTCGAGCCGCTCGGGATCGATGTCATTGGGCTGAACTGTGCGACAGGCCCGTTGGAGATGAGCGAGCACCTGCGGACTCTGAGCCAGCAGGCCCGCATCCGACTGAGCGCGATGCCCAACGCAGGCCTGCCGATCATTACGTCGGATGGCGCGTACTACCCGCTGACCGCTGAGGAACTCGCGGATGCACACGAGGACTTCGTACTCGAATACGGGCTGTCGCTCGTGGGTGGCTGCTGCGGGACGACACCCGAGCACATTGGGGCCCTCGTAGAGCGCATGTCCGGACTGACCGTGCGCGCACGGGAACCCCAGCCGGTCTCCGCCGTCGCGAGCCTGTATCAGCAGGTGCCCCTCGTTCAGGACTCCACGTACCTGTCCATCGGTGAACGCACCAACGCGAACGGCTCGAAGGCTTTTCGCGAGGCGATGCTCGATCAGTCCTGGGAGCGGTGTGTGGAGATCGCGCGTGATCAGATCCGCGACGGCGCCCACGTCCTGGACCTCTGCGTGGACTACGTCGGTAGGGACGGCGTAGAGGACATGTCCGAGATGGCATTCAGGCTTGCGACGGCCTCGACGTTGCCGGTGATGCTCGATTCGACCGAGCCTGGTGTCCTGGAAGCCGGACTCGAAAGACTCGGGGGTCGATCGATCATCAACTCGGTGAACTTCGAAGATGGTGAAGGACCCGAGTCGAGGTTCGCCCGCACGATGCCCCTGATCGTGGAGCACGGAGCCGCAGTGGTCGCCCTGACCATCGACGAAGAGGGTCAGGCGCGCACCCGTGAGTGGAAGGTGCGTGTGGCCTCGCGGCTTATCGACACGCTCGTGCAGGACTGGGGGATGAGGGTCGAAGACATCCTCGTCGATCCGCTCACGTTCCCGATCGCCACAGGTCAAGAGGAGACGAGGCGGGATGGCATAGAGACGATCGAGGCAATCCGGGAGATCCGTCGTCTCTATCCGGACGTCAACACAGTGCTGGGCCTGTCGAACGTGTCGTTCGGGTTGAACCCTGCTGCCCGTCAGGTGCTGAATTCAGTGTTCCTCCACGAGTGCACCGCCGCAGGCCTGACGTCGGCGATCCTGCACGCCTCCAAGATCCTCCCGATGAATCGCATCGACCCCGAGCACCGCGCGGTCGCACTCGACCTCATCTACGACCGACGGCGCTTCGACGATGCAGGCCTGGTCACCTACGACCCGCTCCAAAGGTTCCTCGAGCTGTTCGAGGGTGCGGAGACGACATCGCTTCGTGCCTCGAAGGCGGAAGAGCTGGCCAGCCTTCCCCTACGCGAGCGTCTCGAGCGCCGCATCATCGACGGAGAACGCCAGGGTCTCGACCAGGATCTCGATGCCGCTCTCGCCGAGATGAGCGCACTCCAGATTGTCAACGACCACCTGCTGACCGGAATGAAGGTCGTCGGGGATCTCTTCGGGTCGGGAGAGATGCAACTTCCCTTCGTCCTGCAAAGCGCCGAGGTGATGAAGGCCGCTGTCGCCTACCTGGAACCCCACATGGACCGCACAGATGAGTCGGGCAAGGGGACCATGGTGCTCGCTACGGTCAAGGGGGACGTGCACGACATCGGCAAAAACCTCGTGGACATCATCCTCAGCAACAACGGGTACAACGTCGTCAACATCGGAATCAAGCAGCCGATCACCACCATCATCGAGGCAGCCGAGCAACACGACGCCGATGTGATCGGCATGAGCGGGTTGCTTGTGAAGAGCACCGTGATCATGAAGGAGAACCTGGAGGAAATGAACGCACGGGGTATCGCGGCACGCTTCCCCGTGATCCTCGGTGGTGCAGCCCTCACACGCGCTTACGTCGAGCAGGACCTCGCCGAGTTGTACATGGGTGATGTCCGCTACGCACGGGATGCCTTCGAAGGACTGAAGTTGATGGACATCATCATGGCCATCAAGAAGGGAGACACCGAGGCCCGGCTTCCGGAGCCTCGCCGTCGCCGTGTGGCGCGCACATCCGCCGTCGCACGTGTCGCCGAGGCGGATCTGCCCGAACGTTCCGACGTGGATGTCGATAACCCTGTGCCTCAGCCTCCGTTCTGGGGGGATCGCATCGTTCGCGGTATACCTCTGGCGGAGTACCTGCCGTATCTCGACGAGAGGGCCCTCTTCATGGGTCAGTGGGGGCTCAAGTCGTCGCGGGGAGATGGGCCCAGCTACGAGGAACTCGTGGAGTCGGAGGGTCGGCCGCGGCTGCGCTACTGGCTCGATCGGATCCAGACGGAATCCATGATCGAGCCGGCGGTCGTGTACGGCTACTTCCCCTGTGTCGCGCACGGGAACACTCTCGACGTGCTCGATTTCGACGGCGACGAGGTTCGGGAGAGCTTCACCTTCCCCCGACAGCGACGAGGCCGATTTCTCTGTCTGTCGGACTTCTTCCGACCGCGCTCGAGTGGCCAGAAGGATGTCGTGGCCTTCGACGTCGTCACCATGGGTCGCGCAGCATCCGAGGCCACGGCACGGCTCTTCGCAGAGGACGCCTATCGGGACTATTTGGAATTGCACGGGCTGAGCGTCCAGCTCACCGAGGCACTGGCGGAGTACTGGCATGCCCGCATCCGATCGGAGCTCGGATTCGCCGATGAGGACGAGCACGACATGGACATCTTGATCAGTAAGCAGGGGTACCGGGGATCGCGCTATTCCTTCGGGTACCCCGCGTGTCCCGACCTCGAGCTCCAGGTAGGACTCTTCGAGCTGCTTCGCCCAGAGCGCATCGGTGTGGAGTTGTCCGAGGAATTCCAGATCCACCCGGAGCAGTCGACCAGCGCGATCATCGTCCACCATCCGGAGGCGAAGTACTTCAACGCGGTGTGATCAGGGGTCCTCGCGCACGACGGGTTCGAGAAGCGCAGACACGTCCGGCATGGATGGTGGGGTGCCGTCGAAAGCAGGACATAACTCCCGGTAGGAGCACCAGTCGCACAGTCGCGACGGGGACGGCGTGAAGCCTTCCCGCACGGCCTGCCGGATCGCATCGCGGATGGCCAGGATCGCGGATTCCGTGGCCAGGAGTTGATCCTCCGTGGGCTCCAGCCGCAGGATCTGACCGTTTCCGAGGTACATCAGTTGCAGCATCGACGGCACAACTCCCGAGATGCGCCACCACAGCAACGCGTAGAACCGCATCTGGAACATCGCCTTGGACTCGAATCGAGGGCCAGGGGCTCGACCTGTCTTGTAGTCGACGATGCGCACACGACCGTCCGGTGCGATCTCGACGCGGTCGATGAACCCGCGCCCGTGGAATCCGGACTCTAACTCGGCGCTGACCGCCAACTCGCGGGCGTGTGGGGTGATCCGGGCGGGATCTTCCAAAGCGAAATACGTCTCGAGCAGGGGTCCCGCGGGTCGGAGTATGGATTCGGCCACGTCGTCCGCGGGCAGATCGGGACGCAGTTCGGCCCGAAGAGCCGCAAAGGACTCGGGCTCCTCGCGTTCGAG
This sequence comes from uncultured Bifidobacteriaceae bacterium, assembly GCA_964495555.1. Lineage (GTDB taxonomy): Bacteria > Actinomycetota > Actinomycetes > S36-B12 > S36-B12 > VGCC01. The sequence continues at coordinate 14,684 of CAZBWA010000005.1, forward strand.
ACGTGCGAGGGCCTCGCGGACCAGAACCGTGGCCGCGGGGAGGGTCCTCTCCGCCGGATCAAGCGTGAAGAGGTGCTCCAGGGCCTCGTGCACGAGGGTGCCACGCAGAGCTGCCGGTGACGGGTCCTCGGGAAGACGATCGATGGATCGCAGTCGATACAGGAGCGGACATGTCTGGAAGTCATTGGCGCGAGACGGGGAGAGCGACTGCGGATACGCGTCCGCGGTCGGGGCGTTCGCGTTCATTCATGCACCCTAGTGATCGGTAGGGTCGTTTCGTGCCCCGTCGTCCTGTCCACCCACCTGCACCCCGGTCTCCAGTGGAAGCTCGAGCACGGCGATCGGACACATTCGAGGCAGGCGACCTGGTCCACGTCATCGACCCTCGCAAGAACAAGTACACGGTCACCTTGCTTCCCGAGGGAGTACTGCACACCCATCGGGGTCAGATTCCCCACGAGATGGTGATCGGATCGAGATCGGGCGTCACGGTCGAGTCCTCCAAGGGTGTGACATTCCTGGTCATGCGCCCACAACTCGATGACTACGTGCTCGGTATGCCTCGTGGTGCGGCCGTGATCTACCCGAAGGACGCGGCACGCATCGTCGCTCTCGCGGACCTTGGCCCCGGTTCTTCCGTCATCGAGGCAGGTGCGGGGTCCGGCGCACTCACGTGTTTCTTGCTCCGCGCTGCAGGCCCGCAGGGCCAGGTCGTGTCCGTCGAGGCGCGTGAGGATTTCGCAGAGATCGCCACCGAGAACGTGTGCCGATGGTTCGGGGGACATCCCACGAGTTGGACCATGTGCGTCGGAGGGTTCAATGAGATCGCGGACCGTGGTGAGGAATCGTCGGTGGACGCCGTCATCCTGGACATGCTGGCTCCGTGGGAGTGTCTAGCCTCCGCGGCGCGGATCCTCCGTCCGGGCGGTGCGCTCGTGTCCTACATCGCGACCACGACTCAGATGTCGCGGGTGGTGGAGGAGATGCGAGCCGCGGACTGCTGGGTCGAACCTCGTGGTGAGGAGCTCCTCGTGCGCACCTGGCATCTCGACGGACTGTCGGTCAGGCCGGATCACCGCATGAACGGCCACACCGGGTTCCTGGTCGCGACGAGACGTATGGCCAGCGGAGTGACTCCGCCGCGACGACACCGCCGTCCGGCTCCCGGCGCTTACGGTGAGGACTACGCGGGTCCGAAGGCGCCCGACGTCGAGTCCGGTTAGAGTCGAGAGAAGCGAGAGGAGCAACATGGTGGCCGAGGTGCCGCAGGGCAGGGTGAACGAGCTCGAAACGACCCTCGCGCATGTCCGGGGCGAACTCGCGGCGCAGCGGGACCACAATGCCCGCCTGATCTCCACCCTGCGCGAGGCACGGGAGCAGATCGTCAACCTCAAGCAGGAGTTGGACAGACTCGCCCAACCGCCCAACGGATACGCCACGTTTATTTGTCGGCATAAGGACGATTCCCTGGACATCAGCCTTGCCGGGCGCAAGATGCGCGTCACGGCGTCACCCACCATTGATCTGGACGCGTTACGCCCAGGTCAGGAGCTCGTCGTCAACGAGGCAATGAACGTCGTCGACGTTCGCGAATTTGAGTCCGTGGGCGAGATCGTCACGCTGAAGGAGCGGCTCAGTGAGGGGCGTGCCCTCGTCGTCGGCCACACCGACGATGAGCGGGTCGTGAGGCTGGCGGGCAGTTTGAACGGGGTGCAACTTCGCGCGGGGGACGCGTTGCTCTGTGACATTCGCAGTAACTACGCCATCGAACGCGTGCCCAAGGCCGAAGTGGAGGAGTTGGTACTCGAAGAGGTTCCCGATATCCGCTACGAGGACATCGGGGGCTTGGGGGAGCAGATCGAGGCGATCCGAGACGCCGTGGAGCTGCCTTTCATGCATGCGGAACTCTTCGCGGAACACTTCCTCAAGGCCCCCAAGGGCATCCTGTTGTACGGGCCTCCCGGATGTGGCAAGACCCTGATCGCGAAAGCGGTCGCCAACTCACTCGCCCGAAAGGTAGCGGAAAAGACGGGTCGTGAGGACACTCGCTCGTACTTCCTGAACATCAAGGGCCCTGAGCTCCTGAACAAGTACGTGGGCGAGACGGAGCGCCACATCCGCCTGGTCTTCCAGCGTGCCCGGGAGAAGGCCTCTGAGGGCTTGCCCGTCATCGTCTTCTTCGACGAGATGGATTCACTTTTCCGCACGCGCGGCACCGGCGTCAGCAGTGATGTCGAGAACACGATCGTCCCGCAGTTGCTGAGTGAGATCGACGGTGTGGAGACCCTGGAGAACGTGATTGTGATCGGGGCCTCCAACCGTGAGGACATGATCGATCCCGCGATCCTCAGGCCGGGTCGCCTCGATGTGAAGATCAAAATCCAACGCCCGGATGCCGAGGCAGCGAGGGAGATCCTGTCGAAGTACCTGACACCCGAGGTGCCTTTGCACCCGGATGACATCGCCGAGAACGGTGACGACAGGGTCGTGACCTGCGCGAACATGATCCAGCGAGCTGTCGAGCAGATGTATGCCGAGAGCGAGGACAATCGTTTTCTCGAGGTCACGTACGCCAACGGGGACAAGGAGATCCTCTACTTCAAGGACTTCAATTCCGGTGCCATGTTGGAGAACATCGTCGCCAGGGCCAAGAAGAGCGCGATCAAGGCCTTCCTCGACACGGGGGAGAAGGGCATCCGCGTTCAGCACCTGCTCTCCGCCTGCGTCGATGAGTTCCGGGAGAACGAGGACCTTCCCAACACCACGAACCCGGATGACTGGGCGCGAATCTCGGGCAAGAAGGGTGAGCGCATCGTCTTCATCCGGACCCTCATCCAGGGGAAGAAGGGTGCGGAAGCCGGTCGCTCGATCGATACGGTCGCGCACACCGGCCAGTACCTCTGACTCGGCATAGGCGTCACAGATGAGTGTCCATCGGATCATGGGGTTGGAGACCGAGTACGGGATCTCCGTCCTGGGTCATCCCACGATGAACGCAATGGTCGCCTCCAGCCACATTGTGAACTCGTACGCCTCGCATGTGGGGGCCGTGGGCGCGACGAGGCCCCGATGGGACTACGAACTGGAGTCCCCCTTGCGAGATGCCCGAGGATTCGACATGTCGCGAGCCGAGGCCGATCTGAGTCAGTTGACGGACGAGGATCTTGGACTCGCGAACGTGATCCTCACCAATGGCGCCCGCCTCTACGTGGATCACGCGCATCCGGAGTACTCCAGCCCCGAGGTCACGAATCCGCGCGATGCCGTCATCTGGGATCGCGCGGGTGCGGTGATCATGCACCACGCCGCGGTGGACGCGAGCGCTGCGCCCGGACTGACGTTCCTGCTCTACAAGAACAACACAGATAACAAGGGCGTCTCGTACGGATGTCACGAGAACTACCTCATGAGGCGGACGACCCCCTTCACCTCCATCGTGTCCGCGCTCACACCGTTCTTCATATCCCGACAGATTTTCACGGGCGCAGGGCGCCTCGGACGCGGCCAGGATGGCTCCGTCGACGGATTTCAGTTGAGCCAGCGCGCGGACTTCTTCGAAGTCGAGGTGGGCCTGGAGACCACACTCAAGCGCCCGATCATCAACACCCGGGATGAGCCCCATGCGGATCCCGAGAAGTATCGGCGACTCCACGTCATCGTCGGTGATGCGAATCTGAGCGACACCGCCACCTACCTGAAGATGGGCACCACCGCGATCGTCTTGTCGATGATCGAAGCGGACGTGCAGGAGATCCTGGACCTCATGCCCCTTCGCCCAGTCCAGGAGATGCACGCCGTATCGCATGACGTCGACCTCACACATCGGATCGCACTCGAGCGGGGGAGACAATTCACCGCATTGGAGATGCAGCGGCTCTTCCTCGAGGCTGCCTGGCGCCACTGCGACGGCCCCTTGGGCGTGGATGAACAGACCAAGGATGTACTCGCCCTGTGGGAGCGCACACTCGACGTGCTCGAAAACGACCGCTCTGCGGCTGCTTCGACGATCGACTGGTGCGCGAAGCTGGCCCTGATGGAGGGATATCGCCGACGAGACGGTCTCAGCTGGCGTGATCCACGACTGGCGCTCATCGATCTGCAGTACTCCGACATGCGGCCCGAGAAAGGTTTGGCGTATCAGCTGGAGAGGCACGGGAAGCTGACCCGGATGACGTCCGAGGCCGAAGTGCTCGCCGCTGTCGACTCTGCGCCCCGCGACACTCGGGCCTATTTCCGAGGGGAGTGCATGCGCCGCTACCCCGACAACATCGCGGCCGCGGCGTGGGACTCGGTGGTCTTCGACCTTCCGGAGGCAGAAACGCTGCTCCGCGTCCCGACGATGGAGCCCACCCGCGGGACAGCCGCCCACGTCGAGCACCTCCTCGATCAGGCCCCGACCGCCGGCGAGTTGGTTCGCCTGCTCCAGGGAGAAGGTTCGGAGCCCACGCGTTAGCCTTGGGATATGGCCGGACAGGAGAGCACTGAGAAACGAGCAGCACGAGCCGATCGCGTGGAAGAGGAGGTCCCCGAGGCCACGCAGGTCGACACGTCGACCCTCGACGCCGACGTAGATGCCATCCTCGACGAGATCGATGAAGTACTCGAGGAAAACGCCGAGGACTTCGTCAAGTCGTTCGTGCAAAAGGGTGGGCAGTGACGCCTCCCGACGGCTTCACCCAAGCTTTCCGCGCCTTGGACTCGGTCTCCTTCGCCGACTTCCTCGATCGCGTGTCACCGGCGTCGTCCCCACGTCACGGGTCTACACAGGACCTCGGAGCCGTCCACGGCACGACCATCGTGGCGCTGCGCTGTGCCGGAGGCGTCGTAATGGCGGGGGATCGACGCGCAACCATGGGCAACTACATCGCCCAGAAGGACATCGAGAAGGTGTTCCCTGCCGACGACCTCTCCGTGGTCGGGATCGCGGGAACCGCCGGTATCGGCGTCGAGTTGGTGCGCCTGTTCTGTGTCGAACTGGAACACTACGAGAAGATCGAGGGCTTCCCTCTCTCATTGGAGGGGAAGGCGAACCGGCTCGCGAGCCTGCTGCGCACGAACCTCGGCTTGGCGATGCAGGGCCTCGCGGCCGTGCCCCTCTTCGCTGGGTTCGACACGCGCAGCGATCTGGGGCGGATCTTCTCCTATGACGTGACAGGTGGCCGCTACGAGGAACACGACTTCTACGCGGTGGGGTCCGGCTCCACCTTCGCACGAGGGTCGCTCAAGAAGCTCTACCGGCGGGAGCTCGACTGCTCGGACGCGGTCCAGGTCGCCCTGGAGGCGCTCTTCGATGCGGCCGACGATGACAGTGCGACGGGAGGACCTGACCCCGCCCGGGGTATTTACCCGGTGATCGCCCGGGTGACGCGCGAGGGAGTCACCATCCTCGGGGATGACGACGTGGGTCCGCGCGTTCAGAGGATGCTCGCCCTGCGGCAGGAGAATCCGGATGGCCCGACTGCCCAGGTCGGGGGTGTGTCATGAGCGTTCCCTTCTACGTCTCGCCCGAGCAGATCATGAAAGACAAGGCGGACTTCGCACGCAAGGGGATCGCGCGTGGTCGCAGCGTGGTGGTGCTGCAGGCGAACGAGGGGATCCTCTTCGTGGCGGAAAATCCCTCGAAGGCCCTCCACAAGATCAGCGAGATCTACGACCGCATCGGATTCGCCGCGGTCGGCAAGTACAACGAGTTCGAGAACCTTCGAGTAGCCGGTATCCGCCTCGCGGACCTCCGTGGATACAGCTACGACCGATCCGACGTCACCGGACGCGGATTGGCCAACGCCTATGCGCAGACCCTGGGCTCTATTTTCACCGAGACGACCAAGCCATATGAAGTCGAGATCGTCGTGGCCGAGCTTGGCGCGACTATCGAACTCGACCAGATCTACCGACTGACCTTCGACGGATCTGTCGCGGATGAGCAGGGTTACGTGGCCATGGGTGGTCTCTCCGATGCCATCACTGGATACCTCAGGGAGCACTGGACCCCTCACTCGTCCCTGACGGTGAACTTGCGCCGTGCTGTGGAGGCCCTGGATGCACATGGCGCGGATCAGCCGCGATCCCTGGCACCTGAGGACCTGGAGGTCGCGCTCCTGGATCGATCGCGGTCGCGGCGCACGTTCCGACGGCTCGAGGCTACCGAGGTGGCGGCGCTTCTCGCCGGCTGATCCCACGAAGCGACGTAGGCTCGCTCCATGGATCGCCGCATCTTCGGAATCGAGACCGAGTACGGGGTGACATGCACCTTCCGTGGCCAGCGGCGACTCAGCCCCGACGAGGTGGCCCGGTATCTCTTCCGAAGGGTCGTGTCCTGGGGTCGCAGCAGCAATGTGTTCCTCCGCAACGGATCCCGCCTCTATCTCGACGTCGGTTCCCACCCCGAGTACGCAACGGCCGAGTGCGACTCCATACGGCAACTGGTCGCTCATGACCGTGCGGGCGAGCGGATCCTGGAGGGACTCTGCGTCGATGCCGAGCACCGTCTCCGCGAGGAGGGCATCAACGGCGACATCTACCTGTTCAAGAACAACACAGACTCGGCGGGCAATTCCTACGGCTGCCATGAGAACTTCCTGGTCGAGAGGAGCGTGGACTTCCCGGCTTTGGCCGAGGGTTTCATTCCGTTCCTGATCTCCCGGCAGGCGATCGCGGGCGCGGGGAAAGTTCTCCAGACCCCCCGCGGTTCGCTGTACGCCTTGAGCCAGCGCGCCGATCACATCTGGGAGGGTGTCTCCAGCGCCACCACACGCTCCCGTCCGATCATCAACACCCGCGACGAGCCGCACGCCGACGCCGACCTCTACCGCCGTCTCCACGTCATCGTGGGAGACAGCAACATGAGCGAAACCACCACGATGCTGAAGGTCGCCAGTGCCGATCTTGTGCTTCGGATGCTCGAGTCCGGCACGGTTATGCGCGACATGTCCTTGGAGAACCCGATTCGGGCGATCCGGGAAATCAGCCACGACGTCACGGGGCAGCAGAAGGTACGGCTGGCCAACGGTCGGGAGTTGTCGGCGCTCGAGATGCAGATCGAATACTTCGACAAGGTGTCGACGTTCGTCGACCGCCGCGATCTCCGAGCCGAGCCGGTCGTTGCCCGCACGATGGAACTGTGGGAGAGGACCATCAAGGCAGTCGGCGCTCAGGACCTCTCCCTGATCGATCGGGAGATCGACTGGGCGATCAAATGGCAGATGATCGATCGGTACATGCGGCGGCATGACCTCAGCCTGTCCTCGCCCAAGATCGCCCAGCTCGATCTCGCGTACCACGACATCAATCGACGACGCGGTCTGTACTACCTCCTGGAGAGACGCGGTCTGGTTGAGCGCGCCATCACTGATCTCGAGACGTACGAGGCCAAGGTGACTCCACCCCAAACCACGAGAGCCAAGCTCCGCGGCGACTTCGTCCGTCGGGCGCAGGAGCGGCGTCGCGACTTCACGGTGGACTGGGTCCACCTCAAATTGAACGACCAGGCCCAGCGCACCGTGCTCTGCAAGGATCCGTTCCAATCGGTGGACGAGCGTGTCGAGCGTCTCATCGCCAGCATGTGACGTGCGTTAGGGTCCTGGGATGTTGATGCGAACCGCGGCACTCGTCCTATCCGTCGTGACCCTGGCTGCCTGCGGACAGTCCGGTGAGGCGGCCGATGAAGTCGCCGCCGCGGCGCCTGACTCCGGGGAGTGGGTCACATCCGACTGCACCACCCTGACCGAGGTCCCGGACGACACTGCGGCGCTCTCCGATGCGGACATGGTGGCTCCGGGCGTCGCCGTCACGGTCGTTGACCCAGCCGCACCGAGCGTCAGCGTGCAGCCCGGCACCGAATCGTCCCCCGACCTCATCAGCGCCACCGTTCGGGAGGGCTCGGGAGCCACTGCGGAATTGGGAGACACGATCTCCGTCCAGTACTGCGGGGTGGGGTTGACCACGGGGTTGCCCTTCGACTCTTCGTGGGCGCGTGGCGCCCCCGCCACATTCGCCCTCGTCGAGGGTGGTCTGATCCAGGGGTGGGTCGACGGCGTTCCCGGCATGAGCGTCGGAGAGCAGCGCGTCCTGGTCATCCCCGGACCCCTGGCCTATGGGGATGCGTCCCCGGGTGGCTCGATCCAGCCCAACGAAACCTTGGTCTTCCTCGTCGAACTCGTCGACGTACAGAAAGGGTGACATGGACAAGCCACTGATCGACTTCATCGAAGGCCCCGCGCCCGATGTCCTCGTGATCGAGGACATCGTCGTGGGGGAGGGGGCGGAGGCCACGCCGGGCGCCACGGTCGAGGTCCACTACGTGGGTGTCGAGTTCGACTCGGGCGAACAGTTCGACGCGTCCTGGGACCGAGGGGAGAGCATTGCCTTCCCGCTGGCCGGACTCATTCAGGGCTGGCAGGAGGGTATTCCCGGCATGCGAGTGGGCGGGCGCCGTCAACTCGTCATACCCCCCGAGATGGCCTACGGTCCGGCGGGCGCCGGCCATCGACTGTCGGGCAAGACCCTCGTCTTCGTCATCGATTTGCTCGCAGTGAAGTAGCCGTGGGCAGTCGCCTGGAGCGGACCGAGCGCCTGTTGAATCTGGTGTTCTGTCTCATGGCGGCCCCGCGACCCGTGCCCCGGTCCACGATCCGGGCAAGCGTGGCCGGGTACGACCCCGATGCCTCCACCGAAGCCTTCGAGCGCATGTTCGAGCGTGACAAGGAAGAACTCCGGGGTATGGGCATCCCCATCGACACCGTTCTGGACGCCAACGGGGACGTCGCCGGGTATCGGATCCAGCCCTCCAGTTACCGCCTGGTGGACGTCCACCTGTCACGCGAGGAGCAGGCGGCCGTCGGACTGGCCGCCCGGGTCTGGGACGGTGTGGCCTTGAGCGAGACCGCAGCCTTGGCAGCCCTCAAGCTGGCCGCGGCGGATGATGACCGCGGCACTCCGACCGTCGAGCTTCCCCAGTTTGCCCGGCTCACCGCCGAGGACGCCCATCTGCTCCCGACGCTCCGAAGCGCACGCGAGGGCCGCCCCCTGGCCTTCGACTACCGCGGGCTCCACGACAGTGAGCCCAGTCGGCGGATGGTGGATGCGTGGGCCGTGATCGCGCGATCCGGCCATTGGTACCTGATCGGTTTCGATCACGACCGTGAGGCCCCTCGGGCCTTCCGACTGTCCAGGATCCACGGACAGGTAGCCGTCGCCCCGGGACAGGTGTCGCATCCACGTCCCGAAGGGTTCGATCCCGAGGACTTCATTCGCTTTGAACCCGGGGAGGTCATCGAGGCGACGATCACCGTCTCAGCCGGCGGCGGGGCGGAGCTCATGCGCCGCGCCGTGGCCGCGCGATCGGTCGACAGAGGGACCGTCCTGGATGTCCGGATGGATCGGAACACACTGATCGGCCTGCTCACATCGTCGATCCGCTTCATCGTCGACGTCGAGCCGACGTACCTGCTCGACGATGTGCGTGAACGACTCACCCGGGTCCTGCAGACACACGCGGTGGAGGCTCCCCGTGACTGAGACGCCGGCACGTCGGATCGGACGGATGCTCACATTGGTGCCGTGGCTCGCGGCGCGGCCCGGGATCACGCTGGAGGAGACGGCCTCGCATTTCGGTATCACGGTCGAAGCGTTGGAAGCCGACCTCTGGCAGGTGATCCTCTGCGGGCTGCCCGGGTACGGGCCGGACCAGCTGGTCGACATCGACTTCTGGGATGACGGCGAGATCTACGTCCGAGATGCCCAGACGCTCACCGCGCCCATGCGCCTTAGCCTGGAGGAGGGTGCCGCGTTGCTCCTTGGTCTCCATGCCCTGGCCCAGACCCCCGGCGTGGAGAACGGGCAGTCCATCCTCAGAGCTGCGGCGAAGGTGGAGGCCGCCCTGTCCATCGAGGCGCTCACCCCTCGGATAAGTCCCCCCGCGGGTACGTCGCTGGAGACCGTGGCCGTTCTCGAGGAGGCCCTCGCCCACAGCACCGCGGTCGAGATCGAGTACGGCGCGGTCGACCAGACCGTGACGTCCCGCACCGTATGGCCACACCATGTCGTCTCGATCGACGGCATCGCCTACATGAGTGGCTGGTGTGCGCGCGCCGAATCCGTTCGCACCTTCCGCGTGGATCGAATCGTGAGTGCGCGCGCCGCGAGTGAGGGATCCAGTCCTGCCCCGCGCACCGTCACGGAATGGTGGGGGGCGTTGAATCTCCACACGGCACGTGTGCGTGTCGAGTCGACGTCTCGCTGGATACTCGAGGAGGCGTCCTCAGTGCGAATCCTTCAGGAAGGACCGACGCACATCGAGGCCACGGTGGGATTCGCCAACCCCAGTTGGGTCGGATCCTGGGTCGTGCGCCACCCCGGTTCGGTGGAGGTCGTGGAACCCGTGTGGGTGCGCGAGTTCGTCGCGGCGCACGTCGAGCGCCTGCTCGGCGCCCCGATCTTGATCCACAGGTAGACTGATCGGACGTCCCAGGATCAGGAGATTCGATGCCCAACCTCAGGTGGCAAGAGCTGCTCATCATCGTTCTCATCGTGGTCCTGCTCTTCGGAGCCAAGCGGCTCCCGGACGCCGCGCGCGGCATCGGGCGGTCCTTGAGGATCTTCAAGGCCGAGACCAAGGGCTTGGCCGAGGAGGGGTCGACGTCTGCGCTCGAGTCCTCGCAGGACAAGGACCAGGCCCCCGCGGAGGAGCGCCGCGACCCCCAGGGCCGCGCCGAGTCCTGACCCTTGGCACTCGAGGAACGCAGCCGCTCGGCGGCGATGCCGCTGACGGAGCACCTGGCGGAGTTGCGCTCCCGGCTCCTGAAATCCGGCGTGGCCATCGTCGCCGGAATGGTCGTCGGGTGGATCTACTACCCGGATCTGTTCGCCCTGCTGAGCGCGCCCTTCAACGCCGTCGTCGAGCAGGCTCGAGCGGAGGGTCGCGACGTAACCCTCGCCCTCACCGGGGTCGCGGATCCCTTCGTCCTCCAACTGCAGGTGTCGGCCGTGGCGGGAGTGCTGCTCAGTGCGCCCATCTGGCTATACCAACTGTGGAGATTCGTCACGCCGGGTCTCCATAGGAACGAGCGGCGGTGGGCGATCGCGTTTGTCGCCGTCGCCACACCCTTGTTCGCAATGGGGGTACTGCTTGCCTACTGGGTCCTACCGATCGGCCTGGAGATCCTCTTCGGATTCACACCGGAGAATGTGGAGAACATCGTCTCCGTTGATCGGTACCTCTCGTTCTTCCTCCGAACGATCCTCGTCTTCGGCGTGGGTTTCCTCACGCCGCTCCTCATCGTGTTGCTGAACTTCGCGGGCGTGTTATCCGGTAAACGACTCCTGTCGTGGTGGCGCTGGATCATCTTCACGGTCTTCGTTTTCGCTGCCGTCGCAACACCGACCGGCGATCCGATCAATTTGGCGCTGCTCGCAGGCCCGATCCTCATTCTGGTGATCATCGCCGTCTGCATCGCACTCCTGAACGATCGTCGTCGAGCGCGCCGGCGCGGAGCGGAGCCGGACTTCTCCGGCCTCTCGGATGACGAGGCATCCCCCCTCGACCCCTCCGACCCGACGTGATCCGACGCGTGGACTTCGTCCTCAACCCGCGTGCGGGTAGGGGACGCGCTGCGGCGCGGGCAGCCGAGGCCGCACGGGTACTGACCGACGCCGGCGTGAGTTGCGTGATTCACGTGCCCCCGTCAGCGGAGGCGGCAGCGGAGGTGGCACGTCTGTCCGCGCGCCCCGAGGCGTGTGTCGTGGCGTGCGGCGGAGACGGCACCGTGCACTGGGTGGCACAGGGGGTTGTCCAAGGACCGGCAGCCTTCGACATCCTCCCCGCGGGCACGGGCAACGACATCCACAGTGCGATCCACGGAAGCGAGCCCGACCCTGCCGCCGCGCTCGTCCGGCGAATCCTGGGTGGCGCAGTGCGGACCATCGATGTCGGGGAGGCCAGAGTCGGGACGACACGCCGCTACTTCCTGGGAGTGTGCACCACCGGCTTCGACTCCGTCGTGAATGTGCGTGCGAACGGGATGACTCGCGGCCCCAGTGCGGCTCGTTACGTCGCGGCGCTGGCGCGCGAGCTTCCAAGTCTGCGACCCCGCACCTGGGTCATCGAGCACGGCGGTCGACGCTGGACGGAAACGGGCGTCATCCTCGCCGTAGCGAACGGCGGCATCTATGGGGGAGGGATGCGCATCAGCCCGAGGTTCGACATGAGCGATGGCCTTCTCGACATCACCCTTGTCCGTCCCGTCGGGCGTGTTCGTCTGATGGCCTTATTCCCGTCGGTGTACACGGGCCGTCACATCCACCGCCCCGAGGTCTCTACCTGGAGCACCCCCGGGATAGCCCTCGACGGGGATCCGGGGCCGGTCATGTGCGACGGAGAGTTCCTCGGCATGCTGCCCGTCGCTGCTCGGGTGCTGCCCGGCGCGCTCCGGGTGATGGCAGGCGCTGTCGCATAGGGTCGCGTCGTGGCCTCACCCGCGGAGCGATACGCGGCTGCGCGACGACGTGCACAGTCTCCACGGCTCACTGCCTTCGAGACACAGCTTCCTTTCGTCCTCGATCCCTTCCAACGTGAGGCGTGCGAGGCGCTCGATGCCGGCAGTTCGGTCCTGGTCGCAGCCCCCACCGGTGCCGGGAAGACCATCGTTGGTGAGTTCGCCGTCCATCTCGGGCTCTCGGAGGGACGTAAGTGCTTCTACACGACTCCGATCAAGGCGTTGTCCAATCAGAAGTACCAAGAACTCGTCGCCCGATACGGCTCCGATCGAGTGGGGCTACTGACCGGCGACAACTCGATCAACGGTGAAGCCGATGTGGTCGTCATGACCACCGAGGTCCTGAGGAACATGCTGTACGCCGAGTCGACGACACTCGCCGACCTGGGATACGTGGTGATGGACGAGGTGCACTACCTCGCGGATCGATTCCGCGGCGCAGTGTGGGAGGAAGTCATCATCCACTTGCCGGCCTCGGTCGTTATCGCGGCTCTCAGCGCGACCGTGAGCAACGCAGAGGAGTTCGGTGCGTGGCTCGAGGCTGTCCGAGGCAGAACCACCATCATCGTGGATGAATTCCGCCCGGTGCCGCTCTGGCAGCACGTCATGGTGGGCGACCGTATCCTCGATTTGTTCACGGAAGACGGCGACGTCAATCCCGAGCTTGTGCGACTCCGACGAGAGTCGCAGCCGACCCGATCCCGACATGCGCGTTCTCGAGGGGGGCCCCGCACGCCGTGGAGGAGTGAGATTGTCGAAGAGTTGCAGGATCGCGGCCTCGTCCCCGCGATCTACTTCCTGTTCAGTCGGGCCGGGTGCGATGAGGCCGTCGACCAGTGCCTTCGGGCCGGGATCCGGCTGACCACCCCGGACGAGCGCGCCCTGATCCACCGCATCGTCACCGAGGAGACGCTGGCGATTCCCGATGATGACCTAGCCGCGCTCGGGTACAGCGAATGGGCCGAGGGGCTCGAGCGTGGCCTCGCGGCCCACCATGCCGGTCAACTCCCCATCTTCAAGGAGATCACCGAGCAGCTCTTCCAACGCGGTCTTGTCAAGGTGGTCTTCGCTACGGAGACCCTGGCTCTAGGCATCAACATGCCAGCGCGCACCGTCGTCCTCGAGAGACTCGTGAAGTGGAACGGGGAGACGCACGTGGACATCACCCCGGGTGAATACACGCAATTGACCGGACGCGCCGGTCGCCGGGGTATCGATGTGGAGGGACATGCCGTCGTGGTCTGGCAACGTGACCTCGACCCCGAGAACGTCGCCGGATTGGCCTCGACCCGTACGTATCCACTGCGATCGTCGTTCCAGCCTTCCTACAACATGGCGGTCAACCTCGTCACGCGCATGGGGCGCGCTCGAGCCCGAGAAGTACTCGAAACCTCTTTCGCCCAGTTCCAAGCCGATCAAGCCGTCGTAGGTTTGGCCGCGGAGATCCGGCGACTCGAGGCCGCCCAAGACGGTTATCGCGATGGGATGACGTGTCACCTCGGGGACTTCCTGGAATATGCGGAATTGCGGGAGCGCGTGACGCGCGCCGAGAAGGATGGGAGTCGTCGTCGAGCGCTGGAACGACGAAATGCGGTCGAGGACTCGCTCCGGGCCCTGCGCGTGGGGGACGTGATCCACATCTCTAGCGGCAAGCGCGCCGGACCGGCCGTGGTGGTCGGGACATCGACACGCCCCGGTGATCTGCGTCCACTGGTCGTCACTGGCGATCGTCAGGTGCGCAAGCTGAGCGTTGCGGACACCGGGCACGCGATCGAGGTCATCGGACGGATCAAGGTGCCCCGGGGATTCTCATCCCGCGATACCGGCATGCGCCGTGATCTCGCTGCGCGGGCTGTCGAGGTGTCCCACAGCCATCGGAGTGCCGGATCCACGAACGCTTCCGTCCAGGACCCTCAGATCGAGTCCCTCCGCGCCGCGCTGCGTCATCATCCCTGCCATGGGTGCACCGACCGGGAATCACATGCGCGGTGGGGTGAGCGCTACATGGCGGCGCAACGCTCGATCGATGGACTCTCAGCGCGAATATCACGGCGCACCAAGTCCGTCGGGCGTCGATTCGACCGGATCTGCAATGTCCTGGTGAGCCTCGGATACCTCAGTGGTGAGGGCGACCACGTCCGGACGACACCGGCGGGGGAGATGCTCGGGGGCATCTACACCGAGTGCGATCTCCTTGTCGCAGAGGCCATTCGACGAAGGGCCCTCGACGGCCTCGAGCCCGCGGAGTTGGCCAGCGTCGTGTCCTGTCTACTGTTCGAAGCACGCCGCACCGGAGACGAGGAACCATCGGTACCCCGCGGTGCCGTCGAGGGGGCTCTCGAACATCTGGACCGGATCCACCAGGAGTTGCGGGCAGTGGAGGAGGAACACTCCCTTCCCTCGGGTCGTGGCCTTGACCGGGGACTGGCCTGGGCTGTGTATCGCTGGGCTCGTGGGGCCACTCTGCTGTCCATCCTCACCCGCAACGAGATCACGGCCGGGGACTTCGTGCGATGGACCCGGCAGGTCATCGATCTGCTCGGCCAGCTCTCCACGACGACGAGCGAGCCTCTGGCCTCCCGGGCACGCGAGGCCGCACGGCTCATCGACCGCGGAGTGGTGGCCTATGCAAGTTCTGTGTGAGCTGCGCTGATGGCGTCATCGACGAACCGAGTGACACCCCACTCGCGAGCGATCTCACCGAGACGCTCCGGATCGGCGACCCGGAGCGGAAGGCGATCCACCTCGTCCGGCAGAGCTACGTCCGTACGAAGCGTCACCACCGATCGTGCCGCGGTCAGATAGTCGACGCTTGCCAAGAGTGCGTTCGCGAGACGGGGCGTGAGGGGCCGCACGGGATCCTCCGCCGCTCTCGCTAGCAGTGCCTCCAGTGATCCGAAGGCGTCGATGAGTGCGGCGGCGGTCTTCTCGCCGATGCCACGCACGCCCGGCAGACCGTCCGAGGGATCACCGCGGAGGATGGCGAAGTCCACGTACGACCCGGGGTCCACCCCATAACGCGTGCGCACGGATTCCGGATCCAGCAGCGGCCACTTGTCCATCCCGCCGGATGTCATCTGCAGAAGTGAGGCCTCGTCCGAGACGACCTGCACGAGGTCCCGGTCACTGGACACGATGATCACCGCATCGTTCCGGTGCACCATCGTGCCGATGACGTCGTCGGCCTCCGCCCCCTCGGCACCGAGAACGGGGATACCCCACGCAGTCAGCAGCTCCGCTATGGCACCGATCTGGGGCCCGAGCGTGTCCGGCACCTCCTCGAGTGCCGCGATCTCGTCGTCTGTCGCGACCCGATGGGTCTTGTAACTCGGGAGCAGGTCCACCCGCCATTGCGGTCGCCAGTCGACATCCCACGCGGCGACGAGTCCACGCGGCTCGAACCTCGTCAGCAGGCGCGTGATGGTCTGCAGGAATCCCCGCACGGCGTTGTGGGGGTGCCCATCGGGCGCGGTCATGGACTCGGGGAGGGCGTAATAGGCCCTGTAATAGAGGGTGGCGGCATCGACGATTACGAGCGGCCCGGCAGGCATGGTCGAGTGTCGCACGGCGGTCACGGGCTCGTACCCTGACCGTATGCACCTGGATCGGGCCGCCAGACTCCTGCGGGACAACGGCGTCGACGTCGCCCTGGTGAGTCCGGGCCCCGATCTGCGCTACCTCATCGGGTACGACGCGGTACCCCTCGAGAGACTGACGCTCCTAGTCCTCCGCGCCGCGGGCGACGCCGCCCTGATCGTCCCGGCCCTGGAGCGTGCCGAGGCGCAACGCACCCCCTTCGCCCTCGGCGGGGGAGTGGTCGCCTCCTGGGTCGAGACCGAGGATCCCTGGACCCTGGTGCGAGCCGCGGCGGGCAGCCCCACGCGGATCGCCGTAGACCCCCACATGTGGGCCTCCCGTCTCCTGCGGGCCCAGGAGGTCTTCCCCGAGGCCGTCATCGAGGCACCACCGTTGGTCTCGGTCTTGCGCACCGTGAAGGAGGCGGGGGAGGTGGACGCACTGCGAGAGGCCGGGGAAGCGATCGACCGTGTCCATCGACGGATCCCGTCGCTGCTCCGTCCAGGCCGTACGGAGCGGGAGGTCGCGTCAGATATCTCGGAGGCGATCCTGGACGAGGGGCACGTACGTGTGGACTTCGTGATCGTCGCATCCGGACCGAACGGTGCGAGTCCACATCACTCGGTGTCCGATCGCGTGATCGACGTCGGCGAACCGGTCGTGATCGACATCGGCGGCACAATGCCGAGTGGCTACTGCAGCGACTGCACCCGCGTCTATGTCATCGGTGACCCCCCGTCCGACTATGTGGAGCATTACCAAGCGCTCCTTGCCGCACAGGAAGAGGCCGTCACCGCCGTGCGTCCCGGTGTTCCATGCTCAGGCATCGACGCCGTCGCACGATCCGCGCTGGAGCGGGCAGGGCTCGGTGACGTGTTCATCCACCGCACAGGCCATGGAATCGGACTGGAGACGCACGAAGATCCCTACATCGTGGCCGGCAACGACGTTGCTCTCGTCCCCGGCATGGCGTTCAGCATCGAACCCGGTTTCTACATCCCCGGCGCATTCGGTGCGCGAATCGAGGACATCGTCGTGTGCGGTGACACCGGGCCGATTCGATTGAACAACGTCGACCGGGCTCTGTGCATCGTCTCCCCATGAGCGAGCAACCCTCCACGACCCTCATCGTCGATGCACGGGTCTACGCGCCTGGATATCCCCGGGCAACCTCCGTGGCTCTCGGTCCTCACGGGATTTCCTGGATGGGGTCGTCCGCCGAACTCCCCGAAGTGGACCCATCGACCACCCGCATCGTCCACGCGGAGGGCCGACTCTTGATGCCGGGATTCGTCGATGCGCACGTGCATGCCACTAATACGGGTCTCTCACTGATCTCCCTGGATGTGACGGACGTCTGTTCTGCGCTCGAACTCCTGGAACGGATCGACGGGTACGGGGCGCGCCACCCTGGCTCCATGATCATCGGTCACGGCTGGGACGAAACACGGTGGTCGCATTCCGATGTCCCGAGCCTCGATGCGATCGATCGAGCAGCCCGGGGCGTTCCCGTGTACCTGTCCCGCATCGATGTGCACTCGGCCCTCGTCTCCCGCGCACTGACCAAAGCCCTGCCCGCACTCGAGGGGATTCCGGGTTTCTCACCGGATTCGCCCGTCGTGTCCCGACAGGCTCACGGCGTGGCGCGCACGCACGCACTCGCCTCCATCGACGCAGGGACGCGCACACGAGCGCAGCGTGCATTCCGCGCGCATGCGGCCGCACGTGGGGTCGTAGCGGTGCACGAGATGGCGGGTCCGGCGATCAGCGGCGAAGAGGACACCCGGGCGCTCGTCAGCCTCGCCAGTGCCGAGCCTGGCCCGGACGTATTCGTGTACTGGGGCGAACTCGCCTCCCGGGGCGGCATCGAACGGGCTCGTGCGCTGGGAGCGATCGGTGTCGGCGGCGATCTTTTCCTTGACGGCGCTCTGGGATCGCGCACCGCAGCACTCCATGCCGGGTATACCGATGATCCTTCCAACACGGGTGCCCTCTACGTCTCCTTCGAGGAAACCGTGGATCACGTGGTGCAGTGCACCCGAGCCGGGATGCAGGCAGGTTTCCACGTCATCGGGGACCGGGCGTGCGACACCGTCACCGACGCACTCCTCACCGCATCACGGGAGCTCCCCGACGGCACGATGCAGGCCCTTCGCCATCGGCTCGAACATGCGGAGATGTTGAGCAACGCGGCGCTGGACGCCCTGCCCGGATTGGGTGTGATCGCCAGCATGCAGCCCCTCTTCGACGAGTTGTGGGCGGGCCCCGGCGGCATGTACGAACAGCGCCTAGGGCAGGCACGTGCCCACGCCATGAACCGCTGGGGGAGCGTCCTCCGGCGAGGCGCCACGGTCGCCATCAGCTCGGACTGCCCGGTGACGGAACTCTCACCCTGGGCGCAGATCCGGGCGGCCATGTCCCACCACGACCCCTCGGAGCGTCTGAGTCGCGATGCCGCCGTTGCCGCCCACTCCCGTGCGGGATGGGAGGCGGTGGGGGAGGGGAGGTCCGGGGAGATCCGCCCGGGCTTCCGCGGGGACGTGGCCCTGTGGGATGCCGACCTCGACGGGGCGCTCCCAGTCTTGGACGCGTCCGCGTCGCTCCCCACCTGTGTCGCGACGTGGGTGCGAGGGGTGTGGGTCCACGGAACGGACCTGGCGGCATGAAATGGGTGCGCGACGGGGTGCTCTCCGTCCTGGCCGGCCTGCTCCTCGCCGCGGCTTTCCCGAACCTCGGCGTGTGGTTCCTGGCCCCGGTGGCCGTCGCCATCATCACCTGGGTGCAATGGCGCCGTAACGCTCTTCCCGCGGCGCTGTTCGGCTTCATCTTCGGCCTCACGTTCTTCCTCGCGTTAATGCCGTGGCTGCGCGTCATCGGGACGGACGCCTGGATCGCAGCCAGCGTGTTCTGCGCACTGTGGACGGGGGTGCTGGGCTGGGCGACGGGACGCCTGACCCGTTTGCCCGCAGCGCCCGTGTGGATCGCTCTGGCGTGGGTGGCGATGGAGACCGGGCGGGAGAACACACCCACGCTCAGCTTCACCTGGGGTCGACTCGCCTTTGCGCAGTCGGACTCGCCTCTGGGTGATGCGGCCCCCTGGATTGGCGCAGCGGGAGTCACCTTCGTCGTGGCGCTGCTCGGGGTGCTGCTGGCTCAGGCGGGTCGGGCGGATACCTGGCCACGGACATTCCTTCCCGTCGGAATCGCACTCGCAGTGGTGGGGATCGTCATCGTCACCCCTCCACCGACACTCCCGTACACGGGCTCGATCCGTATCGCACTGATCCAGGGGGGCACTCCGCAGACCGGACTCGGGACGTCGGACGTGCGACGAGAGGTACTCGCCAATCATGTCGACGTGACACGCAACCTCGGTGACGCCGTGGCCTCCGGTGAGATCGCTCGCCCCGACGTCATCCTCTGGCCGGAGAACTCGGTCGACATCGATCCATTCCAGTCACCGGACTCGGCGGCGGCAATTACGCAAGCCGCGTCGGCGGTCGGCGTCCCCATACTCGTGGGCGCGGTGATCGACGATCCCGAGGATGCCAACTATCGCGCCAACGTCACCATCCTGTGGGACCCGGTCGACGGGCCTCAGGAGGTCTACGTCAAGCAACGCCTCGTGCCCTTCGGGGAGTTCATCCCGCTTCGGCAGTTGATCGCTGAGCGCGTGGAGCGGCTCGACAGGATCCCGCGTGACTTCGCCCCGGGGGAGGAGCCAGGGCTGTTCACCGTCGCCGGAACCACCATCGGGAATGTCATCTGCTTCGAAGTCGCCTACGACTCCTCACTTGCGCAGGTGGTGGAAGGAGGAGCGGAGGTCCTGACCGTGCAGACCAACAACTCCACCTGGGCCGGCATGAACCAGATCGACCAGCAACTCGCCATCGAGTTGCTTCGTGCCCGCGAGGCCGGCCGCTCGCTGGCCGTCGCCGCGACGACGGGTGCCACCGTTGCGTTCGACCCCTCGGGTGCGGAGATCGCGAGCATCCCGATCGATGACACCGGCTATGTGGTCGCAGACCTCCCCACCGTGACCGCCCGCACCCCGGGGAGCCTCATCGCACCCTGGTTCGGTCTCGTCGCGGTCGGGATCACTCTGATCGGCCTTGCCCTGACATGGACCCCCGCCGTGCGTCGTGCCGCGAATAGGGTGGAGACGTGACGACGTTCGCCGACCTCGGCCGGATTCTCGTCATCATCCCCACGTATAACGAGAGGTCAGCGCTGCCCGCGATCCTGCAGCGCGTGCGCGCCGCAGTTCCCGAGGCGCACGTCCTGATCGCCGATGACAACTCTCCGGACGGTACCGGTGCCATCGCCGATGAGTGGGCAGAGCGTGACCCGCAGATTCACGTGATGCATCGCCTCGGCAAGGAGGGACTCGGTGCTGCCTACCTCGCAGGCTTCGCGTGGGGTCTGCAAAACGGATACGACGTCCTCGTCGAGATGGATGCCGACGGCTCCCACCAGCCCGAACAACTGCCCCGCCTGCTGTCGGAGCTGCGCGGATGCGACCTGGTCCTCGGCTCCCGCTGGATCACCGGCGGGGCGACCGAGAACTGGTCCCGGAGCAGACAGGTCCTATCCAAGGGCGGGAATCTCTACACACGCGCCATGCTCGGCGTCCCCATCCGCGATGCCACAGGTGGATATCGCGCCTTCCGCGCATCGACGCTCCGCGCGCTCGACCTGCATGAAGTGGCATCCCAGGGCTACTGCTTCCAGGTAGACCTGGCCTGGCGGGCAGTGCAACGAGGACTCGATGTCCGCGAGGTCCCCATCACGTTCGTGGAACGCGCCACGGGCACGAGCAAGATGAGCCGCAAGATCGTTGCGGAGGCACTGTGGCGTGTGACCGTCTGGGGGATCGACGCCCGTGTCACACGTCTGCGCGAGAGATCGATGTCCCGACGGAGGCGTCACCCGTGAGTTTCCGCACCCGCCTCATCGTGTTCGGCTACCCCCTCGTCGAAATCCTGACGTTCTGGGGAGTCGCGACGCTGATCGGGTGGGGCTGGGCGTTGTTGCTCATCGTGATCGGCGTTCCCGCCGGGTGGGCGCTCGTGCGCATGGCCGGGGAAGAAGCATCCCGGGGGAGGGGCGACCGCGCGCTGGGAATGGGACTCGCGGGCGTCCTGATCATGGTGCCGGGATTCGTGACGGACATCGCAGGCCTCGTCCTGCTGCTGCCACCGGTGCGACGAGCCTTGGGGGCGCGCTTGCAGGCGTGGGTAGCGGTCTCACCGATCCGCATGGGATTCACGACCGGTGACGTCGTTCAGGGGGAGATCCTTCGCCCCGAGATCGACTAGGCGGAGCGGGGCAGCGTTCCCTCGCGGAGCAACGTGAGCCGCTCCTCGAGAAGCTCCTCGAGGTCCGCACGCGTCCTGCGCTCCATCAACATGTCCCAGTGCGTCCGCTGATGCCGCTCCGGTGCCGCGGGCGGCTCGGCGATCTCCGGGCTCGTCGCCTCGGCGCCGCATCGACACGTCCACCGGTGGGGGATCTCCTCGGCTTCCGTGGAGAAGGGGATGACACTCACATGGCCCTCGGGGCACACGTAGCGCACGACGACGCGCTCCGCCGGCGTGACGTGATCGTCGCGCTCGTAGCTCAACGCACCGAGTCGGGTACCTCGCATCGATTCCATGGCTGCCTCCTTGCTCATGGGACGCAGGAGGCGTGGCGGGGGTTCCCTACCTCTGTCCGGTAACCGGATTACGCAAGACCGCCTGGGCGAGCTCCTCACGGATCTCATCGAGGTAGACCCCCGTGGTGGCCAGGCTCGCATGTCCCAAGAGTCTCTGGACGACCGAGACATCAGCCGCCCCGCTGGAAAGCGCCAGGGTCGCCATCGTGTGGCGCAGGGCGTGGGGAGTGGCCCGTCGGCGCACGCCTGCGGGGAGCAAAGCACATGTGCGGGACACGAGGTTCTGCACATCACGCGGTGTGATGCGACGCCCCCGAAACGTCACGAGCAGTGCACGCTCGGAGTCCTCCTGGCGGGCGGGGGGATCGGCGTGCCAGGGCGGCGGACGATGGTCGGCCTCGTAGCTGCCCAGCAGGTCGGCAGTGCTGGGGGACAGGGGGACGTCCCGTGGCTTGCCGCCCTTGCCCTGGCGGATCCGCAGCCAGGTGACCCCGTCGCGGAGGTCCACGTCGGATCGATCCATCGCGCACAGCTCGCTCACGCGGGGGCCCGTCTCCAGGAGAATGCGCAGGATCACCTCGTCGCGCACGGAGAGCCGATGGTCGGTACGACCACCGGGCACATCGTGGGGCACCTCCACCAGCGCGCGAGCGGAGTCCAGGGGGAGTGCGGTGCGAGCCCCCGCCGCTCGATCCCGTGCCTTGGGCCGGGCGCTGGTGTCCGGCATGGGGTTGCGCTGGACCAGGGCCTCGCGCTCCGCGAAGGTGAAGAGGCGGGAGACCGACTGGCGGAACCGTGCGGTGATGCCGGTGCCCTTGCTCTCGGCGCGCGGCACCGAGTAGCGGCGGTCCGGCTCATGGCGGAAGGCCACGACGACGTCGTCGATATCGGCCCCGGTCAGGTCGTCGAGGATCGTCTCCGCGCCCGCCAGACGAATGAAGTCGTCGAGATCCCGGCGGTAGGTACGGGCGGTCGTCTCCGCCAGGGAGCCCGCCGCCAGGCGCCTCTCCACGTCGCGGAAGTAGCGCGTGACCGCTTCGGCCACGGTGACCCGCTGCAGGGTGGGGGGTGCGACCACGTCCCCATGATATTACGTAGTTGAACAATACTACGCAATGACACTCAGGGGTAGCCTCGGCCCGTGAGCACCTCGAACCCTGGGCATTGGGACACCGCATTCTCCCAGGACATCACCTCCCGGGGCTGGTACCAGGCCGCAGCGGACACCAGTTGGGCGATGCTGGCGGACGTGCCGCCCACGGCGTCGCTGCTCGATGTGGGGGCCGGCGCGAGCGTTCTCGTCGACGAGGCGCTGGCCCGGGGTTTCACGGACCTCACCGTCCTGGACTGGTCCCCCGTGGCCCTGGGGGTGGCGCGTGATCGCCTCGGCTCCCGATGTGTGGGGGTCCACTGGGTGGTCGCGGACGTGACCGACTGGCAGCCCACCCGGACCTACGACGTGTGGCACGACCGTGCCGTCCTGCATTTCCTGCTCTCCGAGCCACAGCGGGTGGGCTACCACCGGACCCTCCTGGCGGCCACCCACCCCGGCTCCCTGGCCGTGATCGGCGTCTTCGCGCCCACGGGCCCTCCCGTGTGCGCCGGGCTGCCGGTCCAGCGCTACTCCGTCACGGACCTGGCGGCCTTCCTGGGTCCGCAGTTCCACGTGGAATCGACCGATCGGACCCCCCATAGGAGGCCCGACGGTGATCTCCAGGACTACACCTGGGTACGAGCCCGCCGGACTCAGGCCTGAGCCGCGAGCTCCTCCGGCCTCGGACACGCACACACCAGGTTGCGATCCCCGAAGGCACCGTCGATCCGACGCACCGGCGGCCAGTACTTGTCCGCCGGGGCCACCCGCCCCGGGAACGCAGCCTCGTTCGCTGAGTACGGGTGGTGCCAATCCCCCACAACACTGGCGGCGGTGTGCGGGGCGTTGGCCAAGGGGTTGTCCTCGGCCGGCCACTCCCCGGACTCGATACGGGCGATCTCCTGACGGATGGAGATCATCGCGTCGCAGAACCGATCCAGCTCGGCACGGTCCTCACTCTCGGTGGGCTCGACCATCAGGGTGCCGGTGACCGGGAAGCTCATCGTCGGCGCATGGAACCCGTAGTCGATCAGCCTCTTCGCGATGTCGTCGACCGAGACGCCCGAGCGCACTGTGATCGGTCGGATGTCCAGGATGCACTCGTGCGCGACCAAGCCCTGCGCTCCCGTGTACAGGATCGGGTAGTGCTCGCGAAGACGGTGCGCGATGTAGTTCGCGTTGAGGATCGCGACCTTGGTGGCGCGGGTGAGTCCCTCGCCGCCCATCATGGCGATGTACGCGTACGGGATCGGGAGGATCCCCGCGCTCCCCCATGGCGCACCGCTCACCGGACCTACGCCGCCGTCTTCATGGCCGCGCCCCGCCGGGCCCGCTTCCGGTGCCAGAGGATGCCCCGGGAGGAAGGGCGCCAAATGCGCGCGCACCCCGACGGGACCCACGCCCGGTCCCCCGCCTCCATGCGGGATGCAGAACGTCTTGTGCAGATTCAGGTGGGAGACATCGGCACCGAAACGTCCCGGTCGCGCCAGGCCGACGAGTGCGTTGAGATTCGCTCCGTCGACGTAGACCTGACCGCCTGCCGCGTGCACTCGTGCGCAGATGTCCGCGACAGCCTCCTCGAACACGCCATGCGTCGAGGGGTACGTGATCATCAGCGCAGCGAGGCGATCGGCATGCGCGTCGATCTTCGCCTGCAGATCCGCCACATCGACGTTCCCGTCCGCATCGCACGCAACCACCACGACGCTCATACCCGCCATGACAGCGCTGGCTGCATTCGTGCCGTGGGCGCTGCTCGGGATCAGGCAGACGTCGCGTTGCTCGTCGCCACGCGCACGGTGGTATCCACGTATTGCCAGCAGCCCGGCGAACTCACCCTGGGATCCGGCATTCGGTTGCAACGAGATGGCGTCGTATCCGGTCACCTCGCACAGCCACTCCTCCAGCTCGCGAATCAGCGTCCGGTAGCCCTCGGAGTCCTCGGCAGGCGCGAAGGGATGGATATCGGCGAAGTGCGACCAGGTCACCGGCTCCATCTCGGTCGCTGCATTCAGTTTCATCGTGCACGACCCCAGAGGGATCATGGACCGATCCAAGGCCACATCCCGATCGGAGAGTCGACGGATGTAGCGCAGCATCGATGTCTCGCTGCGATGCGCGTGGAACACCGGATGCGTGAGGAACGGGGACTCACGGTGTAACTCCGGCGGTAGGCCCGTCGTCTCCGTCATTCCCACAGTGACACCGAAGGCGTCCGCGATGGATGTCACATGCGCCCACGTCGTGACCTCGTCCACACTGATGCCCAGCGTGTCTGCGTCGATCACCCGCAGCGTGATGCCCGACTCACGACACCGCTCCCAGATCTGCCTGGCTCGACCAGGGACGCGTACCTCGAGTGTGTCGAAGTACGTGTCATGGACCAGTGAGAGTCCCGCCCCGGTCAGGGCAGTACCCACGGCATGCGTGCGCCGTGCGATGTCCGTCGCGATCGCCGTGAGACCTGCCGGTCCGTGATAGACCGCGTACATGCTCGCCATCACCGCCAGCAAGACCTGCGCGGTGCAGATATTGCTCGTCGCCTTCTCCCTACGGATGTGCTGCTCGCGGGTCTGGAGAGCGAGTCGGTAGGCCGGCGCCCCGTCCGCGTCGACGCTGACCCCGACCAGGCGTCCGGGCAGGCTGCGCTCGAGACCCGCCCGGACCGCCATGAACCCGGCATGGGGACCGCCGAAGCCCATCGGGACTCCGAACCGCTGCGCCGACCCCACCACGATGTCCGCTCCCCACTCCCCCGGGGGTGTGAGGAGGGTCAAGGCCAGGAGGTCTGTGGTCACGATGGCCAGCGACCCCCGCTCGTGGGCGCGCGCGAGGTCCGGGCGGATGTCACGTACCCCTCCCCCACCACCGGGGTAGCCCACGACGACCCCGGCGAACTCCCCCTCGGGCCACGGCCCGGAGAGATCGGCCACGACGACGTCGACCCCGATGGGTTCGGCCCGTGTCTGGAGGACGGCGATGGTCTGGGGCAGGGTGTCGGCGTCCACCAGGATCGCCGGGCGCCCCGTGCTCCGGACCGCGAGGGCCATCGCCTCGGCCACGGCGGTGGGCTCGTCGAGCAGACTCGACCCGGCGATCGGTAGGGCCGTGAGGTCCTCCACCAGTGTCTGAAAGTTCAGGAGGGCTTCGAGGCGACCCTGGGAGATCTCCGGCTGATAGGGCGTGTAGGCGGTGTACCACGCCGGGTTCTCGAGGATGGTCCGACGGATGACCGCGGGCGTCACCGTGCCGCGGTACCCGAGCCCGATGAGGGCGACTGTCGGTCTGTTCCGCGAGGCGATATCCCGAAGGCGTTGCGTGACCTCCGATTCGGACAGCGCCGACGGAAGATCCAGGGGGTCACTCGATGCGATGGTGGTGGGCACCACGGCGTCGATGAGCGACTCGAGGCTCGGATACCCGAGTTCGGATGCCATCGCGGACAGGTCGTCCGGATCGGGGCCGATGTGACGATCGACGAACTCCATGTTCACTCCTCAGGCAGGGGCCAACCACTCCCCCTCTGTTGCCCGCGCGGAGCGCGACCTGAGAGTTTCACCGCGTACGCGGCTTTCCCCGTCGGTGGAGACACGAGGTCTCGCCTTCCAGAGGTGCCTTACCCGGACGGTCCATGTGCCTGAGAGGTTGTCGGGGAGATTGCTCCTTCGGCGACTGCAGGTGCAGTTCTCTCCCGCCCGGGTTCAAGCAGCGAGACGAGCCTAGCCCAGTTCGGTCAGCCTGCAGCCCGGCTCGCCCGACGCCGGGCCAATTCGTCGGTGACGGCCGTGGGAACCACGGGTTCGCCCGCGGGATCCTCGGCCGGGAGGGTCGCGAGTGTTCCCTCGACCTCACGCCAGACCGAACCCACGGCGATCCCGAACACGCCCTGTCCCCCGCGCACCAGATCGATGACCTCGTCGGCACTGCGACATTCGTAGACGCTCGCCCCATCGCTCATGATGGTCAGGCCCGCCAGGTCACTTCCGTCACGTTCTGCCAGATGCGCCACAGCGGATCGGATGTTCGGAAGGGATACGCCTGCGTCGATGAGCCTCTTGACGATGCGCAAGACGAGGACATCGCGGAAGCTGTAGAGCCGCTGGGAGCCCGATCCCGAGGCGCCGCGGACGGTGGGTTCGACCAATCCTGTTCGCGCCCAGTAGTCGAGCTGGCGGTAGGTGATCCCGGCGGCTGCGCACGCCACGGGCCCCCGGTAACCGACGTGCGCCGGAATCGGTCGCAGGCTGCCCGCGTCGAACAGGCTCTCCTGCGCGTCCCGTGGTGACGCCGCGTAACCCTCGGACATGGATCAGCCTCCCGTGCTCGCAAGTCCCCACGGTACTCGCCGATGAGCACGGGGGAAGACTGCGCAGAATCTACGAACGGTCCCGGACTACCCGCGGATCCGACACGCGCCTCCGAGGGGGCAAAGTCTCAACGTCACGTGGAGGCTCAGGAGCCGGGCGTACCGAAATCCTCGGGGGTCACCTGGTCGAGGAACTCGCGGAACTTCTCGACCTGATCCTCCTCCGGCGCCTCGTCGGGGATCTCCACCCCGGCCTGCTCGAGGACCTCCGAGGCTCCCACGATGGGGGAACCCGTTCGCAATGCCAGCGCGATGGCATCGGAGGGCCGGGCACTGACCTCGATCCCGGAGGACAGCACGATCGTCGCGTAGAAGACCCCGTCGCTGAGGTCCGTGATGCGCACCTCCACCACCTCGGAGCCGAGGGCCTCGAGGAGGTCCTTCATGAGGTCGTGTGTCATCGGACGCGGCGGAACGACGCCCTGGTGGGCGTAAGCGATGGCGGTCGCCTCGGCGGCGCCCACCCAGATCGGCAGGTAGCGGACCCCCTCGGCCTCGCGCAGCAGCACGATGGGGGTATTGGACGGCATCTCCATCCGGACCCCGACGACGTCCATGGGAATCATGACCCCAGAGTACGACGGCGCGCCGCCCACCGCTGGTCTGTTCGTGCAGGGCGTATCAGGCCCGGCCAGCCCTGACCATCTCTGCCCTGAGGAGGGCAGCGTGCAACTGGATCACGAGGGCCGCGATTTCCCGGACCGCCTCCTGTGCTCGAGCACGGCCGTCGCGATCCCGCAGGTACGGGGTGACCATCTGGTCGATCAGACCGGCCTCACGGTCCGTCACCACGCGGAAGCTGCGGAGATGCCGTGACTCCATACCGAACGCACGCAAGCGCGACGCGATCGTGCAGATGGCGAGGGCCTCCTCGTCATAGTGGCCGGCCGGATTGCGCCACACGATGCCGATCGCCTCCAACTCCGCGATCGTGCTCTCGTCGAGGGAACCCTGCTCGGCCAGTTCTGCGCGCGTGAGGCGCGCCCTGCCCGCCCCGGGATGGAAATCGCGGGCCGCGATGGTCGGCACCTCGCGACCGCCCCCGTCTGAGGATCCCTCGAGGTTCTCGCGGATGACCTTGAGCGGGAGGTATTGATCCCGCTGCATCGTCAACACGGCGCGTAGGCGGTCCACGTCGTCGGTCGAGAAGCGTCGGTAACCCGAGGGCGTGCGCGCGGGTGTCACGAGACCCTCGGTCTCGAGGAAACGAATCTTGCTGATGGAGACGTCCGGGAAGTCCTTCTTCAGAATCCCGAGCACTTCGCCGATGCTGAGAGTGGTGGAAGCACTCTCGCGCTTATGCGCACCCGCCATTCCCTCACCCTGCCGCGTCGACCCCGACGAGGAATACGAATCGGAACTTGCCGATCTGCACCTCGTCTCCCCCGCGAAGCCGCTGGTCATCAACGCGGACACGATTCACGTACGTCCCGTTCAAGCTCCCCACATCACGGACGCTCCACCCCTCGGCTCCCCGGCGGAACTCCGCATGACGCCGACTGACCGTGACGTCATCCAGGAAGACATCGGATTCGGGTGCACGACCCACGCCGACGACATCGGCGTCGGCCGGCAGCACGTACTCCGAACCCTGTCCCGGTCCGCGATGCACCACCAGGAGTGCTCCACCCGTGGGGATGTCATCTCCGCGCCCAGATCCCACGGCTGCGCTCGATCCACTGGCCGGACCCGTGGCGATCGCGGCCAGGGCGCCGGTGACATCCACGTCCACGGCGTCGAGCGAGTGGCCGCACCCGGAACAGAAGCGATCGCTCGCCTCGATCCGAATACCGCAGGAGGGACAGTTCATGGGGGTCTCAGGCGCTCGTGATGAGGGCTTCGTAGTCCGCGGCTGAGAGGAGTGCCTCGACCTGGGAAAGCTCGGTTGCTCGGATCTGTACGAGCCATCCATCGGAGTACGGGGATGCGTTGATCGTCTCCGGACGCGTCTCGAGCTCGCTGTTGACAGCAACGACCTGACCGGCGATCGGCGCATAGATCTCACTCACGCTCTTGGTCGACTCGATCTCGCCGCAGGACTCGCCAGCGGACAGAGTCGCCCCCACGCGCGGAAGTGCGACGAAGACGATGTCCCCGAGGGCCTCCTGTGCGAAGTGCGTGATGCCGACGGTGAAAGTGTCGGCAGACTCCTCGCGGACCCACTCATGGCTCGAGGTGTAGTGCAATTCACTGGGATTCACGTGTCTCCCTCCTCTCGTCTCCTGCAGCGTAGTCCACGCGCAGGGCTGTCTGGACGTACCGGACACCGGCCCACCAGTAGAGGAACGTGCCCCAGAGCGCGAAGGCCCACCCGATCGCGACGATCGCCGTCCCCACAGGGAAGGGGAATCCGCCCAGGAGGAGCAACGGGAACCCCCAGAGGAGGGCGAACGTCCCGGTCTTGCCGACGTAGGTGACCGGGAGCGCGACCCGACCGCGGCGACGTAGAACCGGGAGGAGGGCAACGAGGACCAGGTCGCGCGCCACCAGAAGCGCAACGAGCCACCACGGGATGAACTCACGCAGTGCGAGCCCGATGAGTGTCGCAGCGATGTACAGACGATCGATCAAGGGATCGAGGATCTCCCCCAGCGGAGAGAACTGCTGGAGTCGGCGAGCGAGATACCCGTCGAGCCAGTCGGAGGCGCCTCCCACCACGAGCACCACGAACGCGGCGAAGTCGGCCTCCTGGGCAAGGAGCAGCCAGAGGAAAAGCGGAACACCCAGGAGTCGCAGGAGACTGACGCCGTTCGGGATCGTCGCGATCCTTCCGCTCACGCGCTCCCCCCTCCCTGATGGCGTCCCTGTCCCCGGCCCACTGCCACACACAGAATGGCACCCACTAGGGCCACGAGCCCGGATGCCAGCATGGCGAACACGGTCGCGGCGGTGTTCCCGACCGTGATTACCCCGACGAGCTCCACCGCACCGACGGGCGTACCGGCAACGGCGATGGTCCGTGCGGACATGTCGGAGGGACTCACGCGGTAGACGCCCACGCTCACCGGATCAAGCGGGGTGCCTGGCGGGAGTGGCGTGCCGATGCTCGTGATCGTGGTGACCAGCCACTCCCCCGACTGGGAAGTGGCAGCGCAGTAGTCGACTCCGACGAGATCCGTGGCGGGATCGTCGACACCCGCGACGAGACCCGCGGTGAGGATGTCGACATACGCCGTGTACGCCACGCGGTCGATGAGGAATTCCGGTATCTGCGGTGGCGGAGAGACGGTCACCGAGTCGATCGAAAAGACCAGCACGTCGCACCCGCGGGCGTCGATTCGCTGCACGTCGGTACGCATCGTCCCGGTAAGCCCCACCAGGCCCCAGAGAGCTCCCGCACCGAGCACGAGTGCCAGGCCGACGCTCGCCATGATGATGGCGAACACCACGCGCCCGCCTCCTCGGGCCCTCGCTGTCACGGGGCGCGACCTCCGCGCTCCTCTTCCTGGTGCCGGATCGCGGCGATATCCGGGCGCGCGCGAAGACCCGCGAGTGCACGCGCCATGCGGTGGTTTCCCGCAAGGGTCTCGTGAGTCCGATCCAGGAACCACCAGTACCCGGCCGTGAACGGGCAGGCGTCCTCCCCGACGCGCACTGTGGGTGAGTAACGACAATCACCGCAGTAGGTGCCCATCTTCTTGATGTAAGCACCTCCGGCGACGTAGGGCTTCGTCGCGACGATCCCGCCATCGGCGAACAGGCCCATGCCGATGGTGTTGGCAGCCATCACCCACGGATACCCGTCGACGAACATCCTTTGGAACCAGTCGTTGACCGCCTCGGGCCGATAGCCGCGTTGGAGAGCCCAGTTCGCGAGGATCATGAGTCGCGGGATGTGATGCACCCAGCCCCGAGCCTCGATACCGGCCATGACGTCACGAAGGCAGGCCGCGTCGATGGATGCGGCATCCGCGTCTTCGAACCACGCGGGGATCGCCGACTCGGCGCGCAGGTGGTTGCGCGTTGTGTAGTCCTCGCCCAGATGCCAGTAGAGGTGCCAGACGTACTCTCGCCAGCCGACGACCTGTCGGACGAATCCCTCGACGCTAGGCAGTGCCGCCTGCCCAGCTCGGTAGGCGCCGACGGCAGCTGACACCAATTCACCGGGCGCCAGGAGGCCGAGGTTCATGGGTGCCGACAGCAGGGAGTGCGCCAGGAAGGGGTCGGTCTGCATCATCGCGTCCTCGAAGGGACCGAAGTCACCTAGGCGGTACTCGATGAAATCGGCGAGTGCGGCTTCAGCCTCCGATCGCGACGCCGCGAACAGTCTCGGACCGTCGACACCGGCGAATGCGATGCCCTCGTCCTCCCAGGCATCCAGCTGACGCCGGACGTCCGCGTCCACATCGGTCTCGCGAGGACGCCAGGGGTCCCGATCGAGGAGGCGATCACGGTCACGCGGCGGTGACTCCCGATTGAGTTCATCGAAGTTCCAGCGATCGCCCACTGGCTCTCCACCATCCATCAGGATGTCGTGCGTACGACGCACGGTGCGGTACCAGTCCTCCAGTAGGAGGCGCGATGCGCCACGTCCACTCGCCCATGTGTCGAACTCCTCCCAGGTCGTGAGGAATCCGGGAGTGCCCTCCCGCAGCCGGACACCCAGGGACTCCGCGAGATCGCGCCCTGCACGACTGTGGGGATGCCAACACTCCACGTCACCCGCGTATGCCCGGATACCTTCCGTGAACGTCTCGGCCTGCACGTACTGGATTCGATCCGGCTCCTCCTGGGCTCTCATCCGCATCGCCACGAGGATGAGGTGGGCCTTCTGACGGTGATACGTACGCCGGCGGAACATGGATTTCGCCTCGATGAGCACGATCGGCGATACACCGTCATCGAAGTGCGGACCGAGCTGGTCACCCCAGAGCCACAGACTCATGGTCGGGTCACCATCCAGCGTCCGCGCACTCGTCCCACGCGCAGGGGGATCCCGTAGGCGGACGACATGGTGGCGTCGGTCAGGACGTCCGCGATAGGGCCCTGGGCGATGATGCGCCCTTCCGAGAGGACGGCTGCGTGACTCGCCGTCGTGGGGATCTCCTCGGTGTGATGGGTCACGGTGATCGTGCAGGGGCTTGCCGGGTCCCGCGCCATGACCTCGAGATCGCTCACCAGGTTCTCCCGTGCCGCCACATCGAGCCCGGCGGCGGGCTCGTCGAGGATCAACGCTTCGGGATCGGACATGCGGGCCCGGGCGATGAGAGCCCTTTTGCGCTCCCCGTCGGAGAGTGAACCGAATTTCCGCCCTGCGAGGTCTCCCATGTTCCACAGTTCGAGGAGCGCGTGCGCGCGGTCCACGTCCCGCGGGTCGTAGGACTCCTTCCAGCGGCCCCGCATGCCATATGCCGCCGTGAGGACCACGTCAATGACCGGCTCATCGTCCGGGATGAGTTCGGCGTCCTTCCCACTGACGAATCCCACGAACGGGGTGATGTCGTCGAGGTGCACGGCTCCGAGTTGGAGACCGAGGATCCAGACGTCCCCCCGGCTGGGGAATAGTCGTCCCGATGCGATGGCCACGAGAGTGGACTTGCCTGCACCGTTGGGACCGATGACCACCCAGTGTTCGCCGGAGTCCACATTCCACTCCACGCTGTGCAGGATCCACCGACCGTCGCGGATGACGCCAACGTCCATCATCCGCACCACACCCACCCGCGCAGCCTAGGGGCGCGCACACCCACCACTACGGTGGTCGCGTGACCCAGACCCTCCTCGTCACGATCACCGGAGTGGACAAACCCGGGGTGTCGCGCGATGTCTTCCGGGCATGCGCGCAGTTCCCGGTGCGCATCCTGGATACCGAGCAGCTCGTCATCCGCGGCCGTCTCGTCCTCGCCATCCTCCTCGAGTCGGTCGGCTCGAGCACGGAACTCGCGGACTGTGGTCGACGGGTCGTCGAGGTCGCCGAGTCCCTCGGGATGGGAGCCGACATCGCGCCCGGCGAGTCCGTGTCCCCGGATGAGCCTCGTCAACGCTTCCGGATCACGCTTCTGGGGAACCCCCTCGAACCCGCGGCGATCTCCGATGTCGCCAGCGAGGTCGCCGGCCACGGCGGGAACATCGATCGCATCTTCCGCATCGCCGACTATCCGATCACGGCTTTGGCCTTCGACGGTTCGGGCGTGAACCCGGATGCATTGCGACGATCCCTGGCCGAGATCTCCAGCGCCACCGGCGTCGACATCGCTATCCAGGACCAGACCCTGGAGGCACGAGGGCAGTACCTTGTCGTGCTCGACGTCGATTCCACCGTCATCCAGAACGAGGTGATCGATCTACTCGCCGCACGTGCCGGACGCCTGGACGAGGTGGCCCGGATCACGGAGCTCGCGATGTCCGGTGCGATCGACTTCGACACCGCCCTGCGCGATCGCGTCGCCCTCCTGCAGGGACTTCCCGAGTCCGTCATCGACGACGTGCGTAGCGCCATCACCTTGACCCCCGGAGCGCGCACCCTCTGTCGGACCCTGCGCAGACTCGGTTATCGCATCGCACTCGTGTCCGGTGGATTCACCTCCGTGATCCGTCCCATCGCCGACGACCTCGGGGTGGACGTAGTCCGCGCCAATGAGCTCGAGATCATCGATGGCTACCTGACAGGCCGGGTCATCGGACCCATCATCGATCGTGCAGGCAAGCGCGCCGCGCTGGAGGAACTGGCGGCCGCGTACCGGATTCCTCGTCGACGCACCGTGGCGATCGGCGACGGCGCCAACGACCTGGACATGCTGGAAGCCGCCGGACTGGGGATCGCGTTCAACGCCAAGCCCGTCACGCGAGCCGCTGCCGATGCCTCGGTCTCTGTTCCCTATCTCGACTCAGTGCTGTTCCTGCTCGGGATCACACGTGAGGAGATCGAGGAGGCCGACGCCCGCGACGGTAGTCCCACACCACGTCCTTAACGCGCGATATGGAAGGCCCGCAACCGGACGGGCGCACGCTCGAAGGCGTCCCATGCCTCCTCGCACTCCAGCACCGCGAACGCTGACGTCGGGAATCGCTCCATGGGAACCCCCACCCAGTCGGCCACGGCCTGTTCCAGGCCCGGGTTGTGCGCCACCACGATCACCGCATCGACGTCCGAAACCTCGTGCACGTACCGCGCGATCGTGGCGGGATCCGATTCGTAGAGCCCGGCCATCGCTTCGACGGTGACGGGGAGCGAGAGGTGAGCCTCCACCGCCGCCCACGTCTCCTGGGCTCGCACCGCGGTGGACACGAGGACGGCGACCCGGGAACAGTCGGCCAACTCCGCCTCGAGAAGTGGAGCCATCAGCGGGGCTTCCCGTCGTCCCCGTGGCGCGAGCGGCCTGTCGTGGTCGGGCACCCCCACCGGGTAGTCGGACTTCGCGTGTCGCATCAGGACGAGGACGCCCATCACGCACCCTGCGAGTGCACACCGCCGTCGACGTGGACTATTTCCCCCGTCGTCGCCGGAAACCAGTCCGACAACAGCGCCACACAGGCGCGCGCGGCGGGGACGGGGTCGGACAGATCCCAGCCGAGGGGGGCTCTCTCGCGCCACACATTCTCGAACTCCTCGAAGCCTGGGATGCTCTTGGCCGCCATCGTTCGAATGGGTCCCGCGGCCACGAGATTCACGCGGATACCCCGGGGACCGAGGTCGCGGGCGAGATAGCGGGCCGTGCTCTCCAATGCCGCCTTCGCCACACCCATCCAGTCATAGGTCGGCCACGCGACGCTGGCGTCGAAATCCAGCCCCACTACCGCTCCCCCGTCCGTCATGAGCGGTGCAGCCGCCATCGTGAGCGACTTCAGGGAGAACGCGCTCACGTGCATAGCCGTAGCGACGTCCTCCCACGTGGTGTTCAGGAAGTTTCCACCGAGAGCCGACTCGGGCGCGAAGCCGATCGAGTGCACCACCCCATCGATCCGCGATGCGTGCTGGGCCAGCTGGGATGCGAGCGACTCCAGGTGCGCGGAATCGGTCACGTCCAACTCGAGT
Source organism: uncultured Bifidobacteriaceae bacterium (assembly GCA_964495555.1). Classification (GTDB taxonomy): domain Bacteria; phylum Actinomycetota; class Actinomycetes; order S36-B12; family S36-B12; genus VGCC01. The sequence continues at coordinate 49,841 of CAZBWA010000005.1, forward strand.
ACTGGCGCCTCTCTGTCGAGTCTGCTCGCGGTCCTGCGCGTCAGGGACAGTGCCCGACCGAACGACGTGAGGATGACGGACGCTCCCTGCTCCTGGGCGAGGCGTGCGATGTGGAATGCGATCGACTGGTCAGTCAGCACGCCCGTGACCAGCACAGTGCGCCCCTCGAGGATTCCCACGGCGGCTCCCTTCAGTTGCCCATACCGAGACCGCCGTCGACCGGGACGACGGCCCCGGTCACATAGGCGGCGTGATCCGAACAGAGGAATGCGACGACGCCCGCGATCTCCTCCGCCGAGGCATATCGGCCCAGCGGGATCGCTCCCAGGATCGCTTGTCGTCGCTCGTCGTCGAGTTGCGCGGTCATCTCGGTGTCGACGAAGCCGGGAGCCACCACGTTGACCGTGATACCGCGGGAGCCGACCTCGCGAGCCAGCGACCGCGCCGCCCCGATCATCCCCGCCTTGGAGGCGGCGTAGTTCACCTGACCTGCACTGCCCAGCATGGCGACGACCGAGGACATGAACACGATCCTTCCGTGACGTGCACGGATCATGTCCTTGAGTACTCCCCGCGCAAGTCGGATACCGCCCGCGAGATTCGTCTGGATAACGGAGTCGATGTCCTCATCACTCATCCGCATCAGCAAGGTGTCGGCAGTGACGCCGGCGTTATTCACCAGGGCGGTGACCGGACCGTGCGCCCGAGCAATGACGTCGAGGGCCGCCGTGATCGACGCCGGATCCGAGACATCCAGGGCCACAGCATCCAGTCCGTCGGGGGCGATTCCGGATCGGCACCCCACGACGACCTTCCAGCCATCGACGCGAAGTCGCAGTGCGCAGGCGAGACCGATCCCCCGATTCCCACCGGTGACGAGAGCGACGCGGTTAGCCGTCACGTGTCAGCCGCTTGTCGTCGAGTCGGGACAGGAGGAGACCCAGGGGGATGAAGCCCAGTGCCAGCCATGGACCGAAGATAGGGGACACGACGGTCGCGATCCCCACGACGAGGAAACCCACGCCGAAGATGAATCCACGTCGGGGGCTGGCTACCGCCGCAACCTCCGAGTCCCGCAATTCGGGGTGCCGATCCGCATGGCGTCCGATGAGGGCGGCGGCCCACGACACGAGGGCCAGGTTCGCCCAGTAGAGCAGACCGGTTCCCCCGAGTCCCTCTCCGCCGGAGTACTCCCCCCCGCTCGTACCGATCCCCTCGCCATACATGGAACTCGTCCAGGGCAGGAGCACGATCGCGATCAACCAGAGGTTGTTGAGCCAGAAGATGGTGGCGTCGAATGCTCGGAGGCGGTGGAAAACCCGCAGGTGCGCCTGCCACATCACCGCGACCACGATGAAGGTGAAGCCGAAGGAGATCAACGGACCCGAGTTGTCACTGACCACCTGCCAGACGGTGCTGTCGTCGGAGGCTGGTCGGACGTTGATGATGGGGAGGATGAGCAGCGTGATGGCGACGGCCGTGACGGCATCGGTGAAACTGACCAGACGGTCGAAGGACCGGTGCTCCCACATGTCAGGAATCCTCGAGTCGGTAGCCCACCTTCACCGTGACCTGGAAGTGGTCGACTTCGTTGTTGCGCACGTAACCCCGGATCTGCTCGACCTCGAACCAATCCACGTGTCGACGCTGGTCTCCGGCGCGGGCCACCGCGTTCCGCACGGCGGCCTCGATGGACTCCTCGGAGGTCCCGACGATCTGCGTGATGCCGTAGGCGCGATCCGCCACGTTCCCCTCCTCGGTCGCCCTCAGCCTAGGGCTCACATGGCGGGCCCCGTGATTCCCCCGTACCGTGGTGGGATGGCAGCGTCCCCAGAGAGTGTGCACACCATCACGGGTGCCCAGCGGGCTCTCTCGGACGAGCAGACGTCCCGCACCCGCAAGTACCTGCTCTCCATGGGCATCCGGACCGCGTGCGTCCTCGGGGCGATCATCGTCCCCGGGTGGCCGCGGTGGGTCCTCATCGCCGGGGCGGTCGTCCTACCCTACGTCGCCGTGGTCATCGCGAATGCGGGCAAGTCACGCGATCAGTCGGGGGATCTCGGCGTTCTCCCCCAGGCGCAGGCCAGCCTCCCGTCGTCGGGGCACGCGATCGAGGGTGTCATCGTCGACTCGGACCGGCCCCTCTCCTAGCCGCTTATCCTGCTGGCGTGTGGTCTCTTCTGCGCACCGGTCGCTGGATCGGCTTCACCGCGCTCGTCATCGCCGCCATCGTGGCATTCGGCCTGTTGAGCGCCTGGCAGTGGAGTCGTGCGGAGGAACGGCGTGCCGAGCGACTCTCGCTGACGGCCCAGGTGACCGCCGAGCCACTGCCGCTGGTCGATATCGAGGGCGACCCCGAGGAGTACGCGCACGTCGCGGTGCGGGGTGCCTTCATCGAGGGCAGTGATCGACTCGTCCGATCGAAACCCCAGGGAGGGGGCAACGGCTTCTGGGTCGTCTCGGCCCTGGAGGCCGAGCGCCCCAACGACACCTATGTCTGGGTCGTGCGTGGCTGGATGCCCTCGCAATCGGCGGCCACCTCGGACGTGGTCGTGCCCCCCGCGCCTGCCGGAATCAGGGAGGTCGAGGGCTACCTGCGGTCCTTCGAAGTGACGGGCCCGACGCCCGAGGACCTGCCCGCGGGTCAAGTCACCGCCGTCAGCCTCTCCCAACTCCCGCGCATCGAAGGTTCGGCGTTCCCCCAGTGGATCCAGTCGGCACAGGGTGAGGGCGACCTGCTCGCGATCCAACTCCCCGAAGTCGATGACTCCCGCAACATCTCCTATGCCGTGCAGTGGCTGCTCTTCGCGGCCGTGGCGATGACAGGGTGGTACTTCTTCCTCCGGCGTGAGGCCAAGGAGGACGCTCAGGCCTCCGAGCCCGCGAACTGAGTCGTATACAGGTCGGAGTACAACCCGCCGCGCCCGATGAGCTCACGGTGCGTTCCCCGTTCCACGATGCGCCCGTGCGCCACCACCAGGATCTGGTCGGCACGCAGGATCGTCGACAGCCGATGCGCGATGACCAACGATGTCCGATTGGCCAGGGCGGAGTTCAGCGCCTCCTGGACGAGGACCTCACTCTCGCTATCCAGGTGGGCGGTGGCCTCGTCCAGAATCACGATGCGCGGTGCCTTCAGGAGAACGCGTGCGATCGCCAGGCGTTGCTTCTCCCCGCCGGACAATCGGTAGCCGCGATCCCCGACGACCGTGTCGAGGCCGTCGGGCAGCGTTTCGATCACGTGCCAGATGTGGGCGGCCGCACACGCATCGATCATCTGTTCTTCCGAAGCATCGGGATTCACGAAGGCGAGGTTGGCCCGGATGGTGTCGTGGAATAGATGGGAGTCCTGCGTAACGGCACCGATTGCCCCCCGCAACTCCTGGGGTTCCACCTGCGAGGCGTCCACTCCCCCGATCAGCACCTGTCCGCTGGTCGGGTCGTAGAGGCGCGCAACGAGCGCCGTGATCGTCGTCTTGCCCGCCCCGCTGGGACCGACCAACGCCGTCATGGTCCCTGCGTCCGCGGTGAAGTCCACGTGCTCCACCACCTCCGTGGGTGGCCGCTCCACCTCGGCTACCGCGATCGACTCCAGACTCGCGAGACTGACCTCGCGGGCGGTCGGATAGCGGAAGCTCACGTCATCGAAGCGGATGCTGAGCGGACCCGGGGGAAGCGGACGGGGATGCGCGGGCGGCGCCACGAGCGGGGACAGGTCGAGTACCTCGAAGACCCGATCGAAGGAGACCAGTGCCGTCATCACGTCGACGCGCACATTGGATAGTGCCGTGAGCGGGCCGTACATCTGAGCGAGCAGGGCGACCAACGCGATCAGTGTGCCCAGGCTGATGGTCCCCGCAATGACCAGGTTGCCTCCGACCCCGTAGGTGAGGGCGGTGGCGAGCGCGGCCACGAGGGTCAGGGCGGTGAAGAAGTACCGGTTCGCCATCGCGATCCGGACTCCCGTGTCACGCACGCGTGCGGCCTTCGTGGCAAATGTGGACGCCTCTCGTGCTGGGTCGCCGAAGAGCTTCACGAGAAGTGCCCCGGCCACGTTGAACCGCTCGGTCATCTGGGAGGACATGGACGCGTTCGTCTGCATCTGCTCGCGCGTGAGCGTTTGCAGGGCCCTGCCCATGTATCGGGCAGGTAGCAGGAACAGAGGAAGCAGCACCAAGGCGAGGAGCGTGATCTGCCACGACAGGGCGAACATGGCAATGAGGACGATGACGAGGGTGATGATGTTGCCCACCACGCCACCCAGGGTGGAGGTGAATGCCTGCTGGGCGCCGATCACATCGCTGTTGAGGCGCGACACCAGCGCACCGGTCTGCGCGCGCGTGAAGAAGGCGACCGACTGACGTTGGACATGGTCGTAAACCTCCGTACGCAGGTCGTAGATCAACCCTTCTCCGATTCGCGCCGAGTACCACCGGCCGACGAGCCCCAGTCCCGCATCGGCGAGGGCGAGGATCGCGATCAGGATCGCCGTCCAGGTGACGAGGGATGCATCTCCCACGCTGATCCCGTCGTCCACGATCCGGCGGAACAGGAGGGGCTGCGCAACTGCCAAGCCGGATGCGATCGTCACGGTCACCAGGAACAGGATGATCAGTGTTCGGTAGGGGCGCGCGTACGTGAGGATCCGCCGGACGACCGGTCCCTGCAGGCGCGTGCGCGCCACGGATCGGTCACGCGTAAACGACTGGTAGGTCTGCCAAATGTTGTAGTTACTCATCCTCGTAACCCGCGCGCGATCTCGGTGAGGCGGCGCAGCTGGGCCTCTCGCTCCGTGTCCCACGGATCGGATCCCTCCACCACCGCCCGGGCCACCGCCTTGGTCTCTCGAAGCGCGTCGGGGTTCATGCCCCGCAGGTAGGCCACGAGTTCCTGGGCGGCGGTCTCGGGGTCCGTGGCGACCTGGCTTGCCACACCCCACTCATAGGCCTGACGACCGGTGATCGGTAGCCCGGCGAGGAGGGCGACGGACCGCGAGTATCCGAGCGTGGGGATGAGCGATGCAGTGGCGCCGAGGTCGGGGACGATTCCCAGCGCAGCCTCACGCAGTACGAGCGAGGCGTCGGGATGGACGATCATCAAATCCGCCGCGAGAGCGAGTTGGAAACCTGCACCGATCGCGTTACCGGAGACGACCGCGATCACGTGCACCGGCAGGGTGCGCCAGACCCGGAACGCCGCCTGGGCATCCTGGAGGAATGCATCCAGGTCCGCAGGCGACCCCTGCGCGAGGGATGCCAGGGTGATCCCCGACGACGAGGGATCGAAGAGGCTGCGGTCGAGTCCCGCGCTGAAGTCCGGTGCCGCGCCGTCCACGATCACGAATCTCGTTCCCGCATCGATCTCCGCGCCAATACCCCGCAGGTCCTCCATCATCTGGGGTGTCTGAGCATTGCGCCGCTCGGGTCGATCGAGGCGCACCCTAAGGACGTCGGGCTCTTCATGCCAGATGCGCAGCCCGCCCGCTGTCGTCCTCACGCCAGTTCCACCAATCCCGTGTAGTCGTCGTTCCAGAGGTCTTCATCGCCGTCGGGCAGGAGCACCACTCGCTCCGGGGCCAAGGCTGCCACGGCACCGGGATCGTGGCTCACCAGGACGACTGCCCCGCGGTAGGAGGCGAGGGCCGCGAGTACCTCCAGGCGGCTGGCGGGGTCCAGGTTGTTCGTGGGTTCGTCGAGCAGGAGGACGTTGGCCCCGGAGACAACGAGGCAGGCCAGGGCGAGGCGGGTCTTCTCTCCCCCGGACAACACACCCGTCGGCTTGTCCACGGCTGAACCTTGGAAGAGGAAGGACCCGAGCACGGTACGTCGGGCGGTGTCGTCCAGGTCCGGCGCAGCAGAACCGAGGGTGCTCAGGACGGTGGCAGAGGGGTCGAGAGTCTCGTGCTCCTGCGCGTAGTAGCCGACCACCGCGCCGTGGCCCCGTTGCACCTCCCCCGTGTCCGCGACGTCCACACCCGCCAGGATCCGGAGCAGAGTCGTCTTCCCCGCGCCGTTGAGCCCGAGGATCACGACGCGCGAGCCCCGATCGATGGCCAGGTCGATGTCGGTGAACACCTCGACCGAGCCGTACGACTTCGACAGGCCGGTTGCCTCGAGGGGCACACGCCCGCACGGTCGTGGATCGGGAAATCGCAGTTTCGCCACCCGATCTTTGCGTCGCTCGGCCTCGACCCCTTCGACGAGACGATCGGCGCGTTTGAGCATCGATTGGGCCGCCTTCGCCTTGGTCGCTTTCGCGCGCATCCGCTCCGCCTGCGAGCGCAGGGCCTCCGCCTGTTGCTCGGCATTGCGTCGTTCCCGCTTGCGCCGGCGCTCATCGGCCTCGCGCGCCGTGAGGTAGTTCTTCCAGGACATGGCGTACTGGTCGATGACGTGGCGTTGCGCGTCCAGGTGCCAGACCTTGTTCACGGTCGCCTCGAGTAGTTCCGTGTCGTGACTGATGACGATGAATCCGCCCTGGTAGCCGGCTAGGAATCCCCGCAACCAGCGGATGGAGTCAGCATCCAGGTGGTTCGTTGGCTCGTCGAGAAGGAGGATGTCGGCGCCGCTGAACAGGATGCGCGCCAACTCGATGCGCCGTCGCTGGCCTCCTGACAGGGTTCCCAGCTCCTGCTCGAGGACTCGCGACGGAAGGCCCACGGACGCCGCGATCGAGGCCGCCTCGGACTCGGCGGCGTATCCGCCACGCGCTTCGAACTCGGCCTCGGCACGGGCGTAGCGATCTGCGAGGAGCACGGGATCCGAGCCCTGCGCCATCTCCCCCCGCAGGTGGTCCAAACGAGCGAGGACATCCGCCATTCCCCGCGCGGACAGGATGCGATGGCGCGCAGACTCGTGCGGGTCGGCACTCCGAGGATCCTGGGGCAGGTAACCGACCGACCCTCGGGAATCCACCTGGCCTTCGGCAGGCACACCCTCCCCCGCCAGCACCCGCGTAAGCGTCGTCTTCCCCGCACCATTCCGGCCCACGAGGCCGATCCGATCGCCACGATCCACCTGGAGGATGTCGGCTTCGAGGAGGAGCTCAGGCCCCGCGCGCAACTGGATACCCGAGGCGCGAATCATGACGCGCCGATCGTACGTGTGACTAGACGTTGAACCCGAGGGAGCGCAGCATGTCGCGACCATCCTCGGTGATTTTGTCCGGGCCCCACGGAGGCATCCAGACCCAGTTGATCCGGAAGTCTGTGACCACCGGGGACAGCGCCATGCGTGTTTGATCCTCGATCACGTCGGTCAGCGGGCAGGCAGCCGACGTCAACGTCATATCCACGGTGGCGATATTCGAGTCATCGACCGAGACTCCGTAGACCAGGCCGAGGTCCACCACGTTGATCCCCAACTCCGGATCGACGACGTCCTTGAGGGCCTCGAGGACGTCGTCCTCACTGGCCTGCGTAGGCGCTTCACTCATTCCCGTCCACCTCCACCGTGATCCCTGCTTTCACTTCCGCGTCGCGCAACGCCATCCAGGGAAGCAGTGCGCACTTGATTCGCGCGGGGTACTTCGAGACCCCAGCGAACGCGACGGCATCACCCAGCACATCCTCATCGGGCTCGCCGGCACCCTTCGACCGCATCAACTCGCGGAACGCGGCACTGACCTGCTCCACCTGCGTCAGGCCCTGCCCATCCACCAGTTCACTGAGGACGCTGGCACTCGCCTGGGAGATCGAACACCCCTGACCCTCGTAGCCCACCCGGAGGTTCCCCTCCGCGTCGACGGCGACCGTCACCGTGACCTCGTCACCACACGTCGGATTGACCTGATGGCTCTCGCCCTGGGGCTCCGGCAAAAGCCCCTGTCCCCGCGGATTCTTGTAGTGGTCGAGGATGATCTCCTGGTACAGGCTGTCGACGTCCATCACGCCACCCCGAAGTATTCCTGCGCCGCGCGGATCGCGGTCACCGCCGCGTCGATGTCGCTCTCGTCGTTGTAGATGTACGTCGATATACGGGTCGTCGCCGGCACCGCGTAGCGGCGACAGGTCGGCCAGGCGCAGTGATGACCCACCCGAACCGCGATGCCATGACTGTCCAGGATCTGCCCGACGTCGTGAGGGTGGATCCCGGCGACGGTGAAGGAGATCGCACTCCCGCGCTCGACATCGGTGTCGGGGCCGATGATCGTGACCCCGTCGAGCTCGCGCAGCCGCGCCAGGGCGTATCCGGTGAGACGGTGCTCGTGGTCCGCCACGGCATCCATGCCGAGCTCGTTCAGGTAGGCGATGGCCGCCCTCATGCCGACCGCCTGGGCCACCATCGGTACTCCGGCCTCGAATCGCTGTGGCGGCGCCGCGTAGGTGCTGTGGTCCATGTAGACCGTCTCGATCATCGATCCACCGGTGAGGAACGGGGGCATCGCGGCGAGGACGTCGCTCCGACCCCAGACCATGCCGATGCCCGTCGGTCCCAGCATCTTGTGGCCGCTCCAGGCCACGAGGTCGGCCCCGAGGTCGTTCACGCGGACCGGCATGTGCGGCACGGACTGACAGGCGTCCACGACACCGAGGGCTCCGACGGCGTGCGCGCGTTCCATGATTGTGCGCACCGGGTTGATGGTGCCCAGGATGTTCGACTGGTGCACGACGGACACCACCTTGGTGGAGTCGTCGATGACCGTGTCGAGGTCTCTGAGATCCACTCGTCCTTCATCCGTGAGACCGAGCCAACGGAGGCTCGCGCCCGTCTTCGCGGACACTTCCTGCCACGGCACCAGGTTCGCGTGATGCTCCATCTCGGTCACGACAATCGAGTCACCGGGGCCCAGGGTGAACCGGGGGTCGACGTCCCTCCCCTGGCCCGCGAGGGCGGTGGCGTTGCTGAAGGCATAGGCCGCGAGGTTCAAGCCCTCGGTGGCGTTCTTCGTGAAGACGATGTCGCGCGTCTCCGCCCCTACGAATCCCGCTATGGCCTCGCGGGCCTTCTCGTACTCCTCCGTGGCTTCCTCGGCTAGCTGGTGGGCACCGCGATGCACGGCAGCGTTCGACGTCTCGTAGTACGCACGCTCGGCGTCCAGGACGCTGCGCGGCTTCTGGGAGGTAGCCGCGCTATCCAGGTACACCAGAGGCTTCCCGTCCCGGACAGTACGTTCCAGGATCGGGAAGTCCTTCTTGATCCGTTGGGGATCGAGCTGCGTCATCGGAATGCCTACGCGCCGACCGCGGTGATGAATCGCTCGTACCCGTGCGCCTCGAGATCCTCTGCGAGTTCAGGCCCACCGCTCTCCACGATCCGCCCGTCCACGAAGACATGCACGACGTCGGGAGTGATGTACCGCAGGATGCGCGTGTAGTGGGTGATGAGGAGGATCCCGGCATCTGACGTTGCATGGAATGCATTGACGCCCTCGGACACCGTCTTCAGCGCATCGACGTCAAGTCCGGAGTCCGTCTCATCGAGGATCGCGAACTTCGGCTTCAGCAGCGACAACTGCAGGACCTCGTGACGCTTCTTCTCACCACCGGAGAATCCCTCGTTGACGTTTCGCTCGGAGAAGGATGGATCCATCTGGAGCGAGGACATCGCATCCTTGACCTCGCGGATCCATTCGCGCAACTTCGGCGCCTCACCGCGGACCGACGTTGCCGCCGTACGCAGGAAGTTCGATACGGACACGCCGGGGATCTCGACGGGGTACTGCATCGCCAGGAACAATCCCGCTCGGGCGCGCTCGTCGACCGACATCTCCAGGACGTTCTGACCATCGAGAGTGATCGATCCCGAGGTGACCGTGTACTTCGGGTGACCGGCGATGACGTAGGCGAGAGTGGACTTTCCGCTGCCGTTCGGACCCATCACCGCCTGCACCGACCCGGAGTCCACCGTCAGGGAGACTCCCCTGAGGATCTCCTTGCTTCCTCCATCGAACTCAACACTCGCGTGAAGGTCTGTGATGACCAGGGTGCTCATTGCTACCTCGTTTCCGGGATTTCGATGAAAACTTCGGCCGCCGCTCCGTCACCATGGATGGTGACGGGATAGACGGCCACAGGCTTGTTGGCGGGCAGTGAGATCGGCTCCCCCGTGCGCAGGTCGAACTGCGAGCCATGGAGCCAGCACTCGATGGTGCAGCCTTCGACATCGCCCTCGGACAGTACGACGTCCGCGTGGGAGCAGCGATCTTCGATGGCGAACACACCCTCAACGGTGTTGACGACCGCCACGGGACGCCCATCGATGCTGACGGAGATGGCACCCACGTCCGGCAGATCGGCGAGGGCACAGGCACGCACGTGTGTCATAGCTCCACCCCCGTGATTCCGATACGGGACTCGATGCTGGCCAGGATCTCCTGCCTCAGCGCCTCATCGCCGATGCGGGCCAACACGTCGACGAAGAACCCACGGACGACCAACTGTCGGGCCAGGGTCTCGGGGATACCGCGACTCTGCAGGTAGAACAGTTGCTCGTCATCGAAGCGGCCTGTGGCACTGGCATGGCCGGCTCCCACGACGTCCCCGGTCTCCAACTCCAAGTTGGGGACCGAATCGGCGCGCGGGCCGTCGTTGAGCAACAGATTCCGATTGAGCTCGTAGGTGTCGATGCCCACGGCCTCCCGACGCACGAGGACATCGCCCACCCACACACTGTGCGAGGCCTCGCCCGCAAGCGCGCCCTTGTAGACCACGTGACTGCGACAATGCGGCTGGTTGTGGTCGATGAAGACCCGATGCTCCTGGTACTCCGAACCCTGGGTCAGGAACGCACCGATCATCTCCGCGTCGCCTCCCGGACCGGCGTACTCCACGGTCGGGCAAAGACGTGTGAGAGAACCGCCCATGGTGACGCTGAGTCCGCGGAAGACGGCATCGCGACCCACGACGGCGTGCCACTGCCACATGTGCCGGGTGGCCGCAGTCCCGTCCATGACGGAGAGGACCGTCAGCCGTGACCCGTCACCGACGCGGGTGACGATGACACCCGCGGTATCCAGGGACATGTCATGCCGCACGACGACAGTCGCGGTCGTCTCCCGGGCGCACCGGATCAGCACGAACCCGTAGGCACCGGATCCCGAGCCCTCGAGGGTGACCACGATCGGCTGGGAATCGACGTGATCCACGGGGATATCCACGACGACCGATGCCCGCGCCTGCGACCGCGCGATGGCCGAGGGGCGGTCGATGGCCGTCCACGCATCCACGTCGATGCCCCCCACAGCGACCAGCCCCGACGTGGATGTGAACCCCAGCGTGGACCAGTCCTGAGGCGTGAGGAACTCACCGATCCGGTCGATCGGTGTGAACCGCCACTCCTCCTCGCGACCCGTCGGGACCGGGAAGTCCGCGGGATCGTTCGAGAGGATCCGCGGCGCATGGTCCGTGGGAGGTGCCTCGACAACAGCCGTCATCCGACAGCGCCCTCCATCTGGAGTTCGATCAGACGATTGAGCTCCAGCGCATACTCCATGGGGAGCTCACGCGCGATCGGCTCGACGAACCCGCGAACGATCATCGCCATGGCCTCGTCCTCGCCGAGACCGCGCGACATCAGGTAGAAGAGTTGATCCTCGCTCACCTTCGACACAGTGGCCTCGTGACCCATCGAGACGTCGTCCTCCCGGACATCGACGTAGGGATAGGTGTCGGAACGCGAGATGTCATCCACGAGCAGGGCGTCGCACTTCACGGTGCTCTTCGAGTGGTGGCAACCCTCTTGCACCTGCACTAGGCCGCGGTACGAGGTCCGACCCCCGCCACGCGCCACGGACTTCGACACGATCGACGAGGAGGTGTGCGGCGCCGCGTGCACCATCTTCGCCCCGGCGTCCTGGTGCTGTCCCTCTCCTGCGAATGCGATCGAGAGGGTCTCTCCCTTGGCGTGCTCACCGACCATCCATACTGCGGGGTACTTCATGGTCACCTTGGAACCGAGATTCCCATCCACCCACTCCATCGTGGCGCCCTCGTGGGCCACCGCGCGCTTCGTCACAAGGTTGTAGACATTCACGGACCAGTTCTGGATCGTCGTGTAGCGGCAACGCCCACCCTTCTTGACGATGATCTCCACCACGGCCGAGTGGAGGGAGTCGCTCGAATAGATCGGCGCCGTGCAACCTTCGACGTAATGCACGTAGGCGTCCTCGTCCACGATGATCAGGGTCCGCT
>CAZBWA010000006.1:0-54959 GCA_964495555.1 uncultured Bifidobacteriaceae bacterium
TCGACGATGCTCATGCCATCGGCGTTCTTTACGACGGGGACGAGCAGGCCGCGAGGAGTGTCGGCAGCGAGCCCGAGGTGGACGTGGCGGTGAACGATGATGTCCGCGCCATCGGTGGTGTCCACCCACGTCGCATTGATCCGCGGGTACTTCTGCGCAGCGCGGATCCAGCCCATCGCGACGAGCGCGAGCGGCGTGATGCGCAGAGCGGCATGTTCGGGATTTCCGCGCAGGCGCTGCACGATCTGCATGCTGCGGGACATGTCGACTTCGACCCACTCGGTGACGTGCGGTGCGGTGAACTTGCTCTGCACCATCGCCTCGGCCATCGCACGGTGCACACCGCGCACCGGGAAACGATCACCAGGTTCATCACCGGCGACACTGGGCAACACGGGTTCGGTGCCCAGGGCCTGCAACACGTCGGAGCGGGTCACCTCACCGTGCGGACCGCTTCCCGTGAGACTCGACACGTCGATCCCGTTGTCCTTGGCGAGTTTGCGCACGACGGGCTTCACGCGCGCGCGGCCGTTGCTAGAACGCACCTCGCCGTTACCCACTCGCGGGCGGCGTGTGGGACGGCCCTCACCGGCATCCTTCACGCCGTATCCCACGAGCACCGGCTCCGACGACTGCACCGTGATCGAGATGATCGGGGTGCCCACGGCCACGACCCTCCCCACCTCGACGTGAATCGCGTCGATCGTTCCCGCGAAGGGGCACGGCAATTCCACGGCTGCTTTCGCCGTCTCGATCTCGCAGATGGGCTGGTTGACCTGCACCTGATCCCCTGGCTGCACCAGCCAGCGCAGGATCTCCGCCTCGGTCAGACCCTCGCCCACGTCCGGCAGCAGGAACGTCTCGATCGCCATCAGCCCTCCATCACTCGGTCGACCGTGGTGAGCACCCGATCGAGATCGGGCAGGAAGTGCTCCTCGAGCCGGCTCGCCGGATACGGAACGTCGTAGCCCGCGACGCGGTGCACGGGCGACTCCAGGGAGTAGAAGCAGCGCTCCGCGATCTCAGCAGCGATCTCCGCGCCGAGTCCCGCCGTGCGCGAGGCCTCGTGGACGACGACGGCGCGACCTGTGCGTTCCACCGACTCCACGATGGTCGCGAAATCAAGTGGTGAGAGCGACTGAAGATCGATCACCTCGAGGGATGCCTCCTCCGACGCCTCGGCTGCCTCCAGGCAGGTCCGCACCATCGGTCCGTAGGCGATCACGGTGACGTCGGTCCCGGGGCGGACGATGCGCGCACGCCAGGGGGAGAGCAGACCGGAGGAGGCGACCGGTGTGGCGAGGTCGACCTCACCCTTATCCCAGTAGCGGCGCTTGGGTTCGAGGTAGATGACCGGATCCGCGCACGCGATGGCCTGCTGGATGGTCACGAAGGCGGACTGGGGATCGCTCGGCGTGAGCACGCGCAGGCCCGGCGTGTGGGCGAAGTAGGCCTCCGGTGACTCACTGTGGTGTTCGACTGCACCGATACCCCCGCCGTAGGGCATGCGGATCACCAGCGGCATCGGCACGGCACCGTCTGAGCGGCGGTGCATCTTGGCGACCTGGGAGACGATCTGATCGAAAGCCGGGTACACGAAACCCTCGAACTGGATCTCGAGGACGGGCCGATAGCCCCGCATCGCCAGTCCGACCGCGGTGCCGACGATCCCGCTCTCCGCGAGCGGCGCATCCATCACCCGGTGCTCACCGAAATCCTTCTGCAATCCGTCGGTCACCCGGAACACGCCACCAAGTCGCCCGATGTCCTGGCCGAAGAGCAGCACCGAGGGATCCGCCTCCATCGCAGCGCGCAGTCCCTCGTTGATGGCTCGGGCCATCGTCATCGTGGTCATCGCGCCACCTCATCGGCGAAGCCCGCGTGATAGTCGACGAAGTCCGCGCGCTGGCGCGTGATCGTCGGATGGGTCTCGGCATAGACGTGATCGAAGATCGAATCGGCGTCCGGTGGGACGAGCGCGCGGACGCCAGCGCGTAGGCCCTCGGCCATTTCATCGGCCTGGGATTCCACAGTGTCGAAGAACATCCGGTCGGCGATTCCCTCGTGCGCCAGGTACACCTTGAGTCGTTCGATCGGATCGCGTAGTCGCCACCGCTCTACTTCGTCACCCATGCGGTAGCGCGTCGGATCATCGGATGTCGTGTGCGCACCCATGCGATACGTGTAGGCCTCGATCAAGGTCGGACCGTTTCCGGATCGTGCCCGTTCTAGTGCGGCACGCGTGACCGCCATCACGGCGAGGATGTCGTTGCCGTCGACGAAGACTCCCGGGAATCCGAAGCCCGCCGCACGTTGATGGATCGGCACCATGCTCTGGCGCTCACGGGGTTGCGAGATCGCCCACTGGTTGTTCTGGCAGAAGAACACGACGGGTGCGGAGAAGACCGAGGCGAAGACGAATGCCTCGTTCACGTCGCCCTGCGCGGTGGCGCCGTCGCCGAAGTAGGTGATGGTGGCCTCATCCGAACCATCGAGGCTCTGTCCCATCGCATACCCGACCCCGTGCAACGCCTGATTGCCGATGACGATCGTGTAGAGGCCGCACCGGTGCTCGAGCGGGTTCCACCCGCCGTTGGTGACGCCGCGGTAGAGACCGAGGATCTGCAGCGGTTGCACACCGCGCATCAGGGCAACACCGTGGTCCCGGTAGGTGGGGAAGGCGAAGTCGGATGCGCGCAGCGCCGCGGCGGAGCCCACCTGCGCCGCCTCCTGACCGAGGGAACTCGCCCAGAGACCGAGTTCCCCCTGTCGCTGCAGCGCCGTGGCCTCCGTGTCGAGTCGTCGCACCATCACCAGATCTCGATAGAGGTCCCGCAGCTCGGCGTCGGAGAGTTCGATGTCGTACACCGGGTGCGCAACGCGCTGCCCCTCGGGGGTGAGGAGCTGGACAGGATCGGTCTCTGTGGTCATCGCGCGCCATCCTTCCACCCGGCCCCACCCCGATGGCCCCATACTTTCGAGGTGCCTCCGATCCGGGTCTTCCTCCTCGACGACCATGAAGTCGTGAGGCGGGGTCTCGCCGATCTCCTCGAACTCGAGGCCGATCTGGAGGTTGTCGGTGAGGCCAGCACAGTCGCCGAGGCCCTGACCCGGATCCCGGCCACCCGACCCCAGGTCGCGGTCCTCGACGTCCGGCTTCCCGACGGCAGCGGGGTTGAGGTGTGTCGCGACCTGCGCGACGCGGTGCCCGGTGTCGCCTACCTCATGCTGACGTCGTACTCCGATGACGAGGCGCTCCTCGACGCGATCATGGCCGGCGCCTCGGGCTACGTGCTCAAGGACATCCGCGGCAACGACCTCGTCGACGCGATCCGCACCGTGGCCTCGGGGACGAGCCTCCTGGACCCGGCACTGCGCCAGCGCGTCCTCGAGCGGGCGCGCACGGGGCACCACCACGACGAGCGACTCGGCACCCTCTCCGAGCAGGAGGTGCGCATCCTCGACCTGATCGGCGAGGGACTGACCAACCGTCAGATCGGGGAGACGATGCACCTCGCCGAGAAGACCGTGAAGAACTACGTATCTAGCCTCCTCGCCAAACTCGGCATGGAGCGGCGCACGCAGGCCGCCGCGTTCGTCACGCGCCTGCACGTGGAGCAGGGCCGCTAGGTCAGGGGGACCCGCCAGCGGATCGCGGTCCCCCCGTCCTCCCCCACGCGCGTCACGTCGCAGGTACCCCCCACGGAGTGGGCCCGCGCCACGATGTTGGTGACTCCGGAGGATCGGGACACACTCTCCGCGGGGAAGCCGATGCCGTCATCGATCACGGTCATCTCGACGTCACGTGCAGATGCGGTCACCGACACGTCCACGTGCGTCGCGTGCGCATGGCGCGCCGCGTTCGCCAGCATCTCCCGCAGCGCCCCGATCAAGTGATCCGCGACATCCTGATCGACCGCGGTGTCGATGGGTCCCACAAAGCGCACCGCCGGTTCGAAGCCCAGGACGATCGACGACTCCGACACTTCGCGCATCACGCGCCCACGCGTACTCGCCGCAGGACCCTCCACCGGCTCGTGCAAGGCAAAGATCGTCTGCCGGATCTCCTTGATCGTCTCGTCGAGGTTGTCCACCGCGCGATCTACCCGCGCATGCGCGTCACGGGGCACCGCGGGATCGCGGGTCACACCCTGCAACAGCATCCCCGTGGCGAAGAGACGCTGGATGACGAGGTCATGGAGATCCCGTGCGATGCGATCGCGATCCTCGAAGAGCGCGAGACGTTGTCGCTCATCACGCGTCTCGGCCAGGACCAGGCTCATCGCCGTCTGCGCGGCGAAGGACTCGGCGACATCCATGAGCAGGCGTGAGCGCGACGAGGCGTGATCGGTCCATGCCACGACGAGGACGCCGAGGACCTTCTCAGGCGTAACCAAGGGAAGGGCGAGTTGATCCCGCGTCCCCTGCACTTCGTGCATCGGCGTAGAACGTGCAAGGGCAGCTTGAACGATCGAATCACGGGCAAGTGCCATCCCCACGTGTCCCGGATCCGAGGAGGCCGCGACCACGAGCATCCCCTCGGCGTCGGGCATCGCCACGAACGCGTATTCCGCGCCCGTGACCTCGCGCGCACGTTCGGCCACCTGCGGGAGGAGGTCGGCCGTGCTGGCACCCTCCAGGACAGCCCGCGTGATCGAAGTCAGCGCCTCCTGCCACCGTTCGCGTAGCCGAGTCCGCTCGTAGAGACGGGCGTTCTCGATCGCAACACCCGCGGCGGCAGCAAGTGCCATGACCGTGCGCTCGTCATCCGCGGTGAACGAGCGTCCGTCGCGCTTCTCCGTGAGGTAGAGGTTGCCGAAGACCTCGCCTCGGACACGTACGGGGACACCCAGAAAGCTGCGCATCTCGGGATGGCCCTCGGGGAAGCCGATGCTCGCCGGGTGCGCGGCGATGGTGTCCAGGCGCAGGGGTGTCGGGTGATCGATCACCAAACCGAGGACGCCGCGTCCCGCAGGCGGGTCCCCGATGCGCGCAACTGTCGCGGAATCCATACCGACATGCACGAAGTCGACGACCCGCCCGCCTTCATCGAGGACTCCGAGTGCTCCGTAGCGGGCACCCACCAGGTCGGTGGCCGCCTGGACAATCCGGCGGAGCGTGGCACCGAGCTCCAGGCCCGCAGCGACGGCGATGACCGCCGAGAACAACCCGGTGTCCACGTCATCACGCACACGACCATTGTTCTCACCCACACTCGTGGAGGCGCAAGGCTTCCCCCGGGCAGGAATCGACTCTGACCCGATGCCACACTCCGGGCATGGGGAACCCCGACGTCGACGTCCGCGGAGTCGTCGAGGCACCCATGTCGCGCATCGCGCCGCCACTACTCACACTGTGGGTGCTCTGGGGCTCCACGTACCTGGGTATCGCGCTCGTGGTGCAGTCGATGCCCCCGTTGGTCGCCAACGGGCTGCGCTTCCTCGCCGCAGCCGTGATCCTGGTGATCGGCGTAGCGGTAGTCCAGGGGCCGCGCGTCCTGCGCGTCACCCGGTCCCAACTGCGCGCCACGATCCTGATGGGCATCATGCTGCTCAGTGTCGGCATCGGGATGGTGTCCCTCGCGGAGCGGTATGTGCCCTCGGGGATCGCCGCGCTCATCGTCTCCGCGATGCCGCTGTGGATCGTCATCTTCCGATTCCGCGCCGGGGATCGGCCCTCGCGACTCACCCTGGCCGGTGTGGCTGTGGGGATCATCGGGCTTCTGCTGATGCTGCTTCCCGGTGGAACAACTCCGGTCGCGGGAACCGATACGGACGTGCTGATCTGGTCGATAGGGATCACCGTCAGCGCCTTCATCTGGGCCCTGTTCTCATGGCGCTCCACCCGGTACGACCTTCCAGCCAACCCACTCACCACCACGGTGTACGAGCTCCTCACGGCGGGTGTCGTCTTGACCGTCATCGGCGTGATCATCGGTGAGCGGCTCGATGTCTCCGCCGTGACGTCCGCCTCGTGGTGGGGCTGGGGCTTCCTGGTCTTCGCCTCCGTCGTGGCCTACGCGGCCTACGTGTGGCTCCTCAACAACGCGCCCATGTCTCTGACGGCGACCTACGCCTACGTGAATCCGGTCGTCGCGGTGTTCCTGGGCTGGCTCATCGTCGGCGAACCGATCTCACGCGACGTCATCATCGGCCTGACGATCGTGGTCGGCGGAGTCGTCCTCGTCGTGAGCGGCGAGCGCAGGCGTCCGCCGGTTATCGAAGAGACAGCCTGAAGTCGTGCGCGACCGCGAGGAAGCGGTCGTTGGCCTCAGTCTCCGCGACGGTGACGCGCACTCCCTCACCGGGGAAGGCGCGCACGGTGATCCCCTGCTCCTCGCACGCGGCAGCGAAGTCGAGCGACCGCTCGCCGAGGCGCATCCACACGAAATTGGCGTAGCTGGGATGCAGCTCCCAGCCCTGCTCCTGAAGGGCGCCCGCGACGCGGCGCCTCTCCTCGACCAGTGCGTGGACGCGCGCGAGAAGTTCCTCCTCGGCTTCCAGTGAGACCAGGGCCGCCTCCTCCGCGATCGAGGAGACCCCGAACGGGAGCGCGGTCTTGCGCAGCGCCTCGGTTACGACCGGGTGCGCGATGGAGTATCCGACGCGCAGTCCCGCGAGTCCGTAGGCCTTCGAGAAGGTGCGTAGGACAACGACATTGTCGTGGCGTTTCGCCACCGACACGCCATCGTGGATGTCCTCGTCACCGATGAACTCGGCGTAGGCCTCGTCGAGGACCACGACGATGTCGGAGGGGACGCGGGTGAGGAAGTCCTCCAACTCCCGTGCGGTCACCGCCTGACCCGTCGGATTGTTGGGCGAGCAGAGGAAGATCACCCGAGTGCGATCCGTCACGGCGGCTGCCATCGCATCGAGGTCGTGCCGCTCGTCGGGCAGGAGCGGGACCTTGACGCTGACCGCACCCGCCATCTGCGTCCAGATGGGGTAGGACTCGAAACTCCGCCAGGCATAGATGACCTCGTCGCCTGCCGCTGCCGCCGACATGATCACCTGGCCGACGAGGGACACGCTTCCGGTGCCCAAGGCGATGTGATCCTCCGGGACGTCGAATCGTTCGGCCAGTGCCGTGATCAGCCGACGGTTGAACGGGTCCGGATAGCGATGGATGGAGGCAGCCGCGTCGGAGATCGCCGCGATGACGCTCGGCAACGGCGGATAGGGGTTCTCGTTACTGGAGATCTTGTAGGTGACGATGTCCGTGCGCTCCGCCGGGCGCTGTCCGGCCTTGTACGCGGGAAGGCTCGCGATGTCCGCGCGCAGACGAGGGGCAGCCACGGGTGAAGGGTACGCATGGCACGATGAATGTATGAAGCGCATCCTGATCCCGGCCCTCGCCTGCCTGCTCACGATCGGTCTCGCCGCTCCCGCCTCCGCGGAGGATCTGCGCGGCACGACGGTCTCCGACTCGCTGTTCGGATTGCACGTCAAGGGCGTGCAGCAGGGGGTGTGGCCGTCGATCGAATTCGGCTCGCTCCGGCTGTGGGACAACGACACATCCTGGGCCTCCATCGAGAAGACCCCGGGCGTCTTCGACTGGACGAACCTGGATAACGCGGTGGCCACCGCGGAGAAGAACGGCCTCACCGACATCCTGATGGTGCTCTCCGGTACCCCCGCGTGGGCGAGCACGAGCACGTGTCAGCCACCCGCGTGCCTGCCCACCCCCGGCGCTGCGGGCATGCCGCGGGACCTGGCGCTCTGGGACACCTGGGTGACCCAGGTCGTGACCCGTTACAAGGGTCGGATCACCCACTACCAGCCGTGGAACGAGGCGAATCTGCAGACCTTCTCCGAGGCCACCCCGACGCAGATGGCGGACATCACGGCGCGCACCTACCGGATCGTCAAGGCGATCGACCCGACGGCCACGGTGGTCGCGCCCAGTACGGGCACGCGTCTGGGGGCGGCGTTCAAGCGCTTCTATCCGGCATACCTGCGCGAACTCGCCGCGCGCGAGTGGCCGGTGGATGTCTGGGCGGTGCACAGCTACCCGGCCAGCCTCGGCACCACGAAGGATCGTTACGCCCTTGCCGAGGGTTTCATCCAGGCCCTGCGTGATGCGGGCGCCCCGGACCTGCCGATCTGGGACACCGAGAACAACTACGGGCTCAAGGGCCCCGGTCCTGCGAATCCGGACGTCGACATCGAGGGGAAGCGGGCCGCCGACTGGACGGCGATCACCTTCCTGGACTCGCTGCGTCTGGGCATCTCCCGCGTCTATATGTATGTATGGGAGCCGTCCAATGACCTCTGGGGGATCCAGTACTACAACGGGACCGTCGGTGCCACCGCGATGCAGACGATGCAGGACTGGATCGTCGGATCCCGCTACCAGGGCTGCGCGCAGGACGGCGTGCGCGTCACCTGCACCTTCGTCAAGGACGGGAAGAAGCAGCTGATCGTCTACTCGACGCAGGGGCGCAAGAAGTTCGCTCTGCCGAAGCAGTTCTCGCAAGTCTGCCGACTCAACGGGAAATGCGTCGACATCCGGAAGAACAAGGTCATGACGTCGGGACCGGTGCTGGTACTCCGCTGACCTAGCGTTCCTCCGCGATGGAGTTGCCACCATCGACCGCGATGACCTGACCGGTGACATATGCGGCTTCCGGGGCACACAGCGCGGCGACGATGTGCGCCACCTCGTCGGGGGTCCCGCTGCGTCCCACGGGAACTCGGCCTCCCTGTGCGGCTTCGCTCGGAGTCTGGGATCCAGTGGCGATCCATCCGGGTGCAACCGCGTTGCAGGTGATCCCGTACGCGGCCTCGTCCACGGCGATAGCACGGGTGAGACCAGCCATGCCGGCCTTCGCGGCCGCGTAGACCACCTCGCCACGCATCGCCATGACCGGTCCCGTCACGCTTGCCACGTTGACGATGCGCCCGTACTTCCGTTCGCGCATGTGCGGCACCACGGCCCGGCACATGTGGACCGCCGTGGTGAGGGTGCGCTCCATGCCCACGTGCCACGCCGCGTCGTCCAACTCGGTGATATCGCCACTGATGGGATCGGAGGAGACGCTCACCATGCCGGCGTTGTTCACCAGGATCGCTATGTCACCGAAGGCGTCGACGGCGCTGCGCACGACTCCGTGTGCTTCCTCGCTCCGTGTGAGGTCCGCGACCACGGAGAAGGCCGTGGTGCCGCTCGCGATCAGCGCATCGCGACGCTCGTGGATTCGGTCACTGGTGGACGTCACGATCACGGGAATCCCACGCGCACCGAGAACACGGGCGATGGCGAAACCGATCCCGCCGGGGGAGCCCGCACCCGTGACGATCGCGGCTCCGGTCACCCGCACAGCTCCGTGACCGCAGCGGCGAACAGTTCGGTATGCCGGTCGACGTCGTCCGCGCTGGTCTCCGGGCACATCAGCGCCATGTTGTGGAAGGGAGTGAGGAGCACCCCGCGATTGGACATGTAGAGGTGGAGGTACTCCTCGAGATCCCCGTCGTGCGCGGCGGCGGACTCGGAACCCGTGCGCGGGGCGGGTGAGGTGAAGCGGTATTCCGCGCGCGCACCCAGCTGGGCGATCGTCCATGGCACGGCGGAGTCCGCCAGTGTCTTCTCCACGCCCTCCCGGAAGCGGGTGGCGAGGTCGATCATGTGTGTGAAAGCCGCATCGGTCAGCACGTGCTCCAACGTGGCGTGCATCGCCGCGGTGGAGAGCACGTTGCCGGCCAGGGTCCCGCCTACTCCCCCGACGTCTTCGAGATCGGCCTCGGGGTGGTGCGCGATGCGGTCGGCGATCTCCCGGGTGATGCCGTAGGCACCGGAGGGGATGCCGCCGCCGATGCTCTTGCCGATGACGAAGATGTCCGGCTCGAGGTCCCACGCCGCCGTGCATCCCCCGGGTCCGGCGGAGATCGTGTGGGTCTCGTCGATCAGGAGCAAGGTTCCGTACTTCGTGCACAGATCACGCACACCCTGCAGGAATCCGGGCTCGGGCAGGACGATGCCGATGTTGGTGAGTGCTGGTTCGGTGATCAGCACCGCGACGTCGCCGTGCGCCAGTTCCCGCTCGACGGAGGCGAGGTCGTTGAATTCCGCAACGCGCGTGGTCTGGGCGATGGGGACCGCGGGCCCCACGTTCCCTTCGCGGAACTCCGCGGAGCCATCGGCACCGGTCACCACGAGGGTCTCGTCGACGGCACCGTGGTAGCAGTAGGAGAACGCGAGGATGCGCGGGCGCCCGGTGATGAGACGTCCGAGGCGCAGCGCCCAGCGATTCGCATCGGTGGCGGTGAGAGTGAAGGACCACAGCGGCAATCCGAAGCGGCGCGAGAGGTCGGCACCCACCCACTCGGCATCCTCGCTCGGCATCATCGTGGTGATGCCGCCGAGTTCACCGATGCGACGCTCGACCGCCGCCACCGTCGCGGCCGGGGAGTGCCCCGCCATCGCACCGGTGTCCCCCAGAGCGAAGTCGATGTACTCGTGGCCGTCGACGTCGGTGATCCGATTCCCGCGCGCCGCCTGCAGATAGAGGGGGTAGCCACCCGACCACTTGTTCATCCAGGTCATGGGGACGCGGCCGAGGAGGTGGTCGGAGGCCTCGTAGGCGCGGCGCGATCCCGGGGTGCGCTCGCGGTGCGCGTCGCGTTCGCGCGCGATCAGCGAGGACAGGCGCATCCGGTCGATGGGCATGTTCGATGCTAGCCCGCGATCAGGCGGGACGGGCGAGGGTGGCGATGAGGACCGCCTTGATCGTGGGCAGGCGATTCCCCGCCTCCTGGAACACGATGCTCGCCGGGGAGTGGAACACCTCGTCGGTGATCTCCACTCCATCGGTCAGGCCGTAGCGATCCGCGATCGCGCGACCCACCTGGGTGTTCGAATCGTGGAAGGCGGGCAGACAGTGCATCACCTTCACCTCGGGGTTGCCCGTACTGCGCACCACCGAGGAGTCCAATCGGTAGGGACGGAGGAGCTCGATCCGCTCCCCCCACGTCTCCGCAGGCTCACCCATGGACACCCAGACGTCGGTGGTGAGGAAGTCCGCGCCGGCCACTGCCTCCTCGACCGACTCCGTGATGAGGATTCGGGCGCCGGACTCCGTCGCCCGCTCCCGCGCCAGTGCCTGGACGTTCTCGTCGGGCCAGAGCGCACGCGGTGCGCAGATGCGCACATCGGAGCCCATGATCGCGCCCATGACCAGATAGGAGTTACCCATGTTGTTGCGGGCATCGCCGAGGTACGCGTAGGAGGTCTCACCCCACGAGCGGGGCGAATGCTCGCGCATGGTGAGGAAGTCCGCCAGCATCTGCGTCGGGTGCCATTCGTCGGTGAGGCCGTTGAAGACGGGGACGGATGCATATTCCGCGAGCTCCTCCACCACCGCCTGCGCGGACCCCCGGTACTGGATGCCGTCGTACATCGTCGACAACACCCGCGCGGTGTCCGCGATCGACTCCTTGTGTCCCATCTGAGAGGAGGACGGATCGAGGTAGGTGGTGAACGCGCCCTGCTGGAAGGCCGCGACCTCGAAGGCGCAGCGGGTGCGTGTCGAGGACTTCTCGAAGATCAGCGCGATCGCGGACCCGGTCAGACGGGGACGTTCGGTACCGGCGGCTCGCTCCGCCTTCACGGTCGCGGCCAGCGTGATCAACGAGTCGAGTTCGGCCGCCGTGAAGTCGACTTCCTTGAGGAAGTCACGGCCGAACAAGCTGGTCATGGCGCGCCCTTCTGCGAGGGAGGAAGCCTAACGGGTGGTCAGCCGAGCCATTCCGCGTTCGCGTAGTGCCAGCGCAGGGATCGGCGGGCCAATGGCTGCACGACAGCGATGATGTCGTCGTAGAGCAGGGCGAGTGTGCTCGCCTCCTGACGCGGACATACCGGTACGGCGAGCACCAGACGACGGGGATTGCCCGCACGTACGGCCGCTGCGATGGCGCGCGCCGCAGTTCCTGTCTCGACGCCGTCGTCGACGATCACGACCTCACGGTCGGCGACATCGGGGACATCCCGCACCTGCACGCCCTCGTCCGTGCGCACCACGGTGAGTCCGTGGACCTCGACGTCGAGTGCCTCGGCGACCAGCTCGGCGACGGGCACTCCGTGCGGGATCACCGCGAGGACGAGCGGATCGGTGAACCTGCCTTCGACGAGTGGCGCGAGGCGCGCACCGGCATCTGCGAGATCGACGAAGTCGGCCATCAGGCCTCCAGGCGTGGGGCCGAGGGTGTGCTGGCGCTGCCCAACTCCGTCGTCGCGGCATCGGCGGACAGCCCGGAGTCGAAGGTGGTGACGCCGTCGGCATCCCCCCGCACGAGGGACTCGAAGGTGGACTCCTCGTCGCGGGCCCGCGACAGGAAGGGGATGACCCGTTCCTTGATCTCGTAGGCGCTCATCGCCCGGCGGTAGGAGCCCATATCCACCCACCGCGTCGTGATCAACAACTCCTCCGCGACGTCGACGGATTGCGACACGTCGACACCGAGACATCCGGCCCGGGTGCGCAACAGGTCGACGCATACGCGCGCATCCCGCAGGAAGTCCGAACGCTCACCCTGCGCGACGGTGAAGCGCATCGTCACGAGTACCGGGGCGGCTGCCGACCAGTTAGGCTCGATCACGTCGATGACGCTAGACCAGGGGTGATGTGCGTGGCGAAGGACGATCAGCGCGGAGTGCGCGGACCGCGAGGTCCCCGTGGTCCCCAGCGCCCGACTCCCCGCACCGCCCCCGGGTCACGCGGCGTCCTCGAGCGCATCAGCTACCCACTGCTCACCGCATTGCTCCGGGTGCCCCGGTGGCTCGTCGTGGTGCTGCTGGCCACCGCCTTCACCCTGGGCCTCATCCAGACCGGGGACCTCGCCTGGCTCGGGGGCGTCCTGCTCGGTCTCGTGGCGCTGTTCCTGGGATGGCTGCTCGCCCTGGCCTGGCCCGCCCTCACCCCCGGCCGACGCATGATCCGACTGGTGACGGTGCTCGCCGCCCTCGGGGTCGCCATCCTGAAGTTCCAGGGACGGTTTTGACATTCATTTTCATTAAGACTAGCGTGGTGCCATGCGCCTCGCCCTCCTCGCCGCCGGGACCCTCGCTCTCGGCCTGACCGCCTGCTCCTCCACCCCGACCGTCACCGGACCGGTCGATGTGGTGGCGACGACCACGGTGCTCGGTGACGTCACCGAGCAGATCGTGACCTGCGGCGGCGGTGACGTGACAGTCCTGATGCCGATCGGCACGGACCCCCACGAGTTCACCCCGTCCTCCGAGCAGGTGGCGCAACTGGTGCGCGCGAACCTCGTGGTCGCCAACGGCCTCGGACTCGAGGAGGGACTGGCCCAGGCCCTGGAATCCGCGGAGTCCGACGGTGCGCGCGTCCTGACCATCGCGGACAAGGTCGATCCGATCGAGTTCGGTGGACACGACCATGAGCACGGCGACGAAGCCAAGGACACGCATGCTGACGAGGACCATGGGCATGACCACGGCTCGCAGGATCCGCACTTCTGGATGGACATGAACCGGATGGCGGATGCCGCGCAGATCATCGGAGATGACCTCACCGACATCACGGGAGACGCCGCCTACGCGGAGTGCGGTACGCAGGTGGCGGATGACATCCGCGCCGCCGAGACCGAGGTGCGCACGCTCTTGGAGGGTGTGCCCGCTGATCGTCGGATCCTCGTGACCGACCACGACGCACTCGGCTACCTCGCCGATGCCTACGGCTACGAGGTCGTCGGCACCGTGATCCCCGGGGGCAGCACCCTGGGTCAGCCGAGCTCCGCCGACCTCGCCGAACTTGTCGCCACCATGCGCGCCGAGGGCGTCACCACCATCTTCAGCGGCGTGGGTAATCCTGCAGCCGTCGCCGATGCGGTCGCCTCCGAACTCGGGGATGACGTCCAGGTGGTCTCGCTCT
Organism: uncultured Bifidobacteriaceae bacterium; assembly: GCA_964495555.1. Classification (GTDB taxonomy): domain Bacteria; phylum Actinomycetota; class Actinomycetes; order S36-B12; family S36-B12; genus VGCC01. The sequence continues at coordinate 13,889 of CAZBWA010000006.1, forward strand.
ACGAGGGGTCTGTCGGCGAGCCGGGCTCTGGCGCGGAGACCTACATCGGGATGATGAAGGCGAACGCCTCCGCGATCGCCTCCGCCCTGCAAGGCTGAGCCATGGACTGGTTGCTCGAGCCATTCGCACTGGCTTTCCAGCAACGCGCGCTCGTGGGGGGCATGCTCGCCGCGATCATGTCCGCCGTCGTCGGCACGTGGTTGGTTCTCCGCGGCATGAGCTTCTTCGGGGATGCGTTCGTGCACGGCGTCGTTCCCGGGATCGCCGCGGCTGTCGTCCTCGATATCAATCCGCTCTTCGGTGCTGCAGTCGCGGCACTCGTCATGGTGCTCGCCATCGAGGTGGTGCACCGACAGACCGCACTGAGCGAGGACACCGCCATCGGGCTGCTCTTCGTCGGCATGCTCGCCCTCGGTGTCGTCATCATCTCCCGACTCGACAGTTACTCGGGCAGCCTCACCTCGATTCTCTTCGGGGACATCCTGGGCGTCACCACCGCGAACCTGATCGGACAGGCGATCCTCGCCGTGGTGATCGTGGTGGCGGCCACCGTGCTCTACCGACCGCTGCTCGCGCTCTCCTTCAACCGGGAGAAAGCCGAACTGTGGGGGCTTCGACCGAACCGGACCCACGCCGCACTCATGGTCATGATCGCCGCCGCGGTGATCGGCTCCTACCAGTCGGTGGGAACCCTGCTCGTCTTCGGACTCCTCGTCGGCCCCCCGGCGACCGCCGCACTACTCGCGCGCACGGTGCCGCAGATGATGCTCATCGCGGTGGTTGTCGGCGTCGTATCCGTCTGGGTGGGGCTCACCCTCAGCTACCACCTGGGGACCGCGGGCTCGGCCACGATGGCCATGGTCCCGATCGTCCTGTTCTTCGTCGTCCTCGCAGGGACGCGGCTCCTTCGCCGTCGATCCATGGTGGAGGTGGCGCATGCCTGACGTGATCATCGGCACCGGAGTCTCCATCTCCCGCGGAACGCGCATCGCGCTGGCCCCCTCGGATTTCACCATCCCGCAGGGCTCGATCACCGCGATCATCGGACCCAACGGCAGCGGCAAGTCCACGCTCCTGCACGCCATCGCCGGGCTGCTCCCGCTCGCCGGCGGATCGTTGACCGTCCTGGGCACCACTCCCGAGGCGGCGCGCGACTCCCTCTCCTACGTGCTGCAGTACACCGCGGCACCCACGGGCACCCCGCTCACCGTGCGCGAGGCGGTGGGCATGGGCAGGTACCCCTCGACGGGACTGCTCGGCCGCTTCACCCGCGAGGATCGGGCCCGCGTCACCAGTGCGATGGAGCGGTTGGAGATCACCGACCTGGCACGTCGCCATCTGACCGAGCTCTCGGGCGGGCAACGTCAGCGCGTCTACGTGGCTCAGGGGATCGCGCAGGACCATGCACTGCTGCTGCTCGACGAACCGTTGACCGGTCTGGATCTGACCTCCGCCCGCACGATCGACTCGATCATCCACGAGGAGCCGACCCGAGGGTGCACCGTCGTGCTGACCACGCACGATCTCGAGGAGGCGCGTGCCGCCGACCACGTGATCCTCACCGCGGGCCGGGTGGTGGCATCGGGGCCGCCGAGTTCGGTGTTGACCACCGCGAACCTCGCCACCGCGTACGGCCTCGGCACACTGCATGACGCGGATATGCAGGCACCACTGTTCCCGACCGAGCATCATGACCACCATGAACACTAGGTCGGGAGACACCGCCACTGTCGGCGTGCGATCGACACGGCAAAGGGCCGCCGTGCTCGCTGCACTCGCCGAGGTCGACGACTTCCGTTCGACCCAGGACCTCCACGACTATCTGCGACGTCGTGGGGACGCTGTGGGCTTGACCACGGTCTATCGCACGCTCCAGGCGCTGGCTGACGCCGGTGAGGTCGACGTCATCGTCCGTGAGGACGGCGAGAGCGTCTACCGGCAGTGCAGCAACAGTCACCATCACCATCTGGTGTGTCGGGCATGTGGTCGCACGGTCGAGGTCGAAGGTCCGGCTGTGGAGCGGTGGGCCTCCCGCGTGGCCGAGGAGCACGGCTTCTCCGATGTCAGTCACACGTTGGAGATCTTCGGCGTGTGCTCCTCCTGCTCCTAGGTCTCGTTCGGGATCGCTCCGCCATAGCGGCGATCACGCGACGCGTAGACCTCGCAGGCCTTCCACAGATCCCGACGATCGAAGTCCGGCCACAGGGTGTCCACGAACACCATCTCCGCGTAGGCCGACTGCCACAGCAGGAAGTTACTCGTGCGCTGCTCCCCCGACGAGCGCACGAAGAGATCCACGTCGGGCATATCGGGTTCGTCGAGATAGCGGTGGAAGTTCCTCTCCGTGATCCGGTCCGGGTCGAGTCGCCCAGCCTTGACCTCGGCGGCGATGCGGGCGGTCGCATCGACGATCTCGGCGCGACCTCCGTAGTTGACGCACATCGTCAGGGTCAGACGCGTGTTGCGAGCGGTGAGGCGCTCGGCCTCCTCCAGCTCGGCAATCACGCTCTTCCAGAGTCGCGGGCGTCGACCCGCCCAGCGGATGCGGATGCCGAGATCGTTCATCTCATCCCGGCGACGGCGGATGACGTCGCGATTGAATCCCATGAGGAAACGCACCTCGTCCGGTGAGCGCTTCCAGTTCTCCGTGGAGAAGGCATACGCACTCACCCAGCCGATGCCGAGTTCGAGCGCCCCATGCACGCAGTCGACGAGGCTGGACTCACCCGCCTCGTGACCGGCGGTGCGCGGGAGCCCCCGCTCCTTGGCCCACCGACCATTTCCGTCCATGACGATGGCGACGTGGCGCGGGATGAGGTCCTTCGGGATCGCGGGGGGCCGGGCACCGGATGGGTGCGGGGTGGGCGCGGTCATCGACCCATCCTCACATCAGCCACGGTGCACGAGGGGAAGGGATCGCAGATCCCGTTCCAGGTGCCACTGCACGAAGGCGGCGACCAGGCCGCTGGCCTCGCGACGCTCGCGTCCCTCGCTGCCCTCCGCGGTGGTCCAGTCACCGCTCAGCAGCGCACCGAGGAGCGCGACCGTCATCGGCGACGGCGTGGCCGAGCCGGGCGGCCGGCAGTCGGCACACACCATGCCACCGGCGCCGATATGGAAAGCGCGGTGCGGTCCCTCGGCTCCGCACCGGGCGCAGTCGCCGAAGGACGGTGACCACCCTGCGATGGCCAGGGAGCGCAGGAGGAACGCGTCGAGGATGAGCGTGGGCTCGTGTTCCCTGTGGGCCAGGGAGCGCAGTCCGGAGACGAGCAGCGCGTACTGCTGCACCGCGGGTTCGCGCTCCTCCGGCGTCAGGCGCTCGGCGGTCTCCACCATGACGTTGCCGGCGGTCCAGCGCGGATAGTCATCGGACATCTGCCCTCCGAGGGCCTCGATCGTCTCGACCTGGGTGACGTTGTCCAGGGAGCGACCCTCGTACAACTGGATGTCAACGTGACTGAAGGGTTCGAGTCGGGCACCGATGCGACTGGTGGTCTTGCGCACTCCGCGGGCCACCGCACGGATCCGTCCACGTCCGCGCGTCAGCAGGGTGATGATGCGATCGGCTTCACCGAGCTTCTGGGTGCGCAGGACGACACCCTCATCGCGGTAGACAGCCACGCTGCATTCTCGCAGACCGATGCACGAAGACAGGGGACTCAGAAGCCCAAGCGACGGAGCTGCTTCGGGTCCCGCTGCCAGTCCTTCGCGACCTTCACGTGCAGATCCAGGAAGATGGGCGTGCCGAGCAGTCGTTCGATCTCCGGCCGCGCCTGGGCTCCCACCTGACGTAGGCGCGAACCGCCCTTGCCGATGATGATGCCCTTCTGGCTGTCACGTTCGACGAACAGGATCGCGCGCACATCCGTGAGCGGCTTGTCCTCGGGGCGGTCCTCGCGCGGGACGATCTCGTCGACGACGACGGCGATGGAGTGTGGGAGTTCGTCGGACACTCCTTCCAGTGCGGCCTCGCGGATGAGTTCGGCGATCGTGATCTCGATGTCCTCGTCACCGGATGCGTCCTCCGGGTAGAGCCGGGGGCCCTCGGGCAGGAGTCGGATCAACTCGTCGGCCAACAGGTTCACCTGGAAGCCCTCGCGCGCCGACACCGGGATGATGTGCGCGAAGTGCAGGGAGTTCTCCTCACCGAACTGCTGCACCGCGAGCAGCACGCCGGCCATGTCCTCCCGACTCACCGCGTCGACCTTGGTGACGATCGCGACGAGCGGGGCCTTCGAGGCACTGCGCACCTGTGTCGCGATGAAGCGATCCCCCGGGCCGATCTCCTGATCGGCGGGAAGACAGAGACCGACGAGATCGACACTGGACCAGGCTTCGCGCACCTGGTCGTTGAGTCGTTCGCCGAGCAGTGTGCGCGGCCGGTGCATGCCGGGGGTGTCGACGATGATCAGCTGACCGTCGGGCCGGGTCAGGATCCCGCGGATCACCCGCCGTGTGGTCTGGGGGCGATCGGAGGTGATCGCCACCTTCGAGCCCACCATGGCGTTCATGAGCGTGGACTTGCCGGCGTTGGGCCGGCCGGTGAAGGCGACGAATCCGCTGCGGAAGGTCATCAGGACCGCAGCACCGCGGTGACGGCGCCCGCAGGGGAGCACAGGTAGATCGGAACGCCGGCGCCGCCGAGGGCTGCGACCACATCGACGTCGATCGATCTCGCGTCACAGACGACGACCGCCGCCTCCAGACCCCGGGCGCCCGCGGCTGCCGCCTGCGCGACGGCGAGGTCGAGCGCCGCGAACATCCGCGATCCGAGGGCGACCGCGGCCGATGCGTAGGTGCGGCCGGTCTCATCGCGGACCGCGGCGCCCTCCGTGGCCTGGATCCGTGCCGCCGCACCACGCGCCAGGGTGAGCAACTTGGCGTCCTCGTCGGCGAGCGGATCAGTCATCGACCGGCTCCTCGACGGCGCGGCGGGCGAGCACCGTGCTGATCCGATTGCGTCGCCCCGAGCCCCGTTCGGCGGTGAGGATCCATCCGTCCTCCGTGACGTCGGCACCGGGGATGGGCACGCGACCCAGGCGCTTGGCCATGAGGCCCAGGACCGTGTCGACGCCCTCCTCCTCGGAATCGATGTCGATGTCGATCAGGTCGGCGAAGTCGTCGATGTTCATGCGCGACATCACTCGGTAGGCACCGTCAGGCAGTTCGATGACCTCGGGTGCGGCCGTGTCGTATTCGTCGGCGATCTCCCCGACGATCTCCTCGAGGATGTCCTCGATGGTCACGATCCCCGCGGTGCCGCCGTACTCGTCGATCACGATGGCCATGTGCACGCGCGCACTCTGCATGTCGCGGAGCAGGTCGTCGGCTCGCTTGGAGTCGGGCACGAAGTAGGGATCGCGCATGAGGGATTCCACGCGCTCGGTGTTCTCCGCGTCGCGGCTCTCGAAGGTCCGCTTCACGACGTCCTTGAGGTAGATGACGCCGACGATGTCATCAGCGCTCTCCCCGATCACCGGGATGCGCGAGAACCCCGAGCGCAGTCCGAGGGACATCGCCTGCCGGAGCGACTTCGTGCGCTCGATGAAGACGACCTCGGTGCGCGGCACCATCACCTCGCGCGCGAAGGTGTCACCCAGTTCGAAGACCGAGTGGATCATCTGCCGCTCGTCGTCCTCGATCAGCGCGCTCTCCCCGGCCATATCCACCAGTTCGCGCAGCTCGGCCTCGCTGTCGAAGGGGCCCTGGCGGAATCCGCGCCCGGGGGTGAGCGCGTTGCCCAGGTGGATGAGGAGTGTCGCGAGGGGGCTCAGGATGCGGGTCAGCAGGATCGTGGGCCGCGCCGCCGCGAGCGCGATGCGCTCGGCGTGCTGCCTGCCCAGCGTCCGCGGGGCCACGCCGAGCCCGATGTAGGCGATGAGGACCAGGATCACGATGGTGATGACGTAGGCCAGCCACGCGACCATGCCGTCGAGGAGGAAGTCTGCGATGAGCGATCGTCCGAGCAGGACGATCGCGGTGATGGTGGACACCGTCGAGAGGAAGAACAGGACGTTCACGTACCGCGGGCGATCGTCCAGGATGGTCAGGACGCGCGCTGCGCGCCGATCCTCTTCCCGGCGCAATTCGTCGATGCGCGATCGTGAGACGCGTCCGAACGCCGTCTCGGCGCTCACGAGGAGCGCGGACACGACGAAGAGCACGACCGCGATGACGATCTCGAGGATGCTCATGCGGTGTTCTCCCAGGATGCGAGGAGGGAATCCTGCAACGCGAACATCGCGCGGTGCTCCTCCTCGGTCGCGTGGTCGTAGCCCAGTAGATGCAGCGTGCCATGGGTGACCAGGAAGGCCACCTCGGCACACAACACCCTGCCATGCGCCTCCGCCTGGGTCTCGGCGACCGGGAGACACACCGCGATGTCGCCCAGGACCCCGGGCTCCGCCGCGTGCGGGGTGAGCTCATCCATAGGAAAGGACAGCACATCCGTCGGGCCGGACTCCCCCATCCATCTCTCGTGCAGCGCGCTCATCTCTACGGCGTCGACGAGGGCGACGCTGATCTCACACCCGTCGGGCATGCCGAGGTACGCGAGGTGGTGTTCGAGAAGCGCGGGAAGATCGGGACAGGGATTCGCCAAGCCGCCGATCTCGATGACGTAGCGACTCATGACTCCCGCAGGGCGTCGTAGCGGGCGTAGGCATCGACGATGCGACCGACGAGCTTGTGGCGCACGACGTCGTGCGAGGTCAGTCGGCAGAACTCGACGTCCTCGATGTCCTCGAGGATCTCGGTGACGACGCGTAGCCCGCTATCGACACCGCGCGGAAGGTCGACCTGCGTGACGTCCCCGGTCACCACCATCGTCGACCCGAATCCCAGGCGGGTCAGGAACATCTTCATCTGCTCCGCGGATGTGTTCTGCGCCTCATCGAGGATGATGAACGAATCGTTGAGCGTGCGACCGCGCATGTAGGCCAGGGGTGCGATCTCGATCGTGCCGGAGGTGATGAGGCGCGGGATCGACTCCGGATCGATCATGTCGTGCAACGCGTCGTAGAGCGGACGCAGGTAGGGATCGATCTTCTCCGAGAGTGTTCCGGGGAGGAACCCCAATCGCTCCCCCGCCTCGACGGCAGGTCGCGTGAGAACGATGCGGCTGACGCGCTTGGCCTGCAGGGCCTGCACCGCCTTCGCCACCGCGAGGTACGTCTTGCCCGTGCCCGCGGGGCCGATGCCGAACACGATGGTGTGCGCATCGATGGCATCCACGTAGCGCTTCTGGTTCAGCGTCTTGGCGCGGATGGTCTTCCCGCGGTTGGACAGGATGTTCGCGGTCAGCACCTCACTCGGGCGGCTCCCACTCTTGAGCAGACCGATCGAGCGCTCGACGGATTCCGCCGACAGACCCTGGCCGGTGCGCAGCACCGTGAGCATCTCCGCAATGAGCGTGTCCACCGCGCCGACATCCTCGGTGGGACCGGACACCGCGATCTGGTTCCCGCGGACGAGGAAGTCCGCGGACGGGAAGGCCTGCTCGATGAGGCGCAGGAACTCGTCCGAGGGCCCGAGGAGGGCAACCATCGGCTGGGAGTTGGGCACCTCGATGACGGTGCGCGCCGTCGCTGTCGCGGATGTGGCCATGGCTATCCCGGCGGCCAGGTCAGCGCGCGGCCGCCGAGGACGTGACCGTGCACGTGGAACACCGATTGCCCGGCCTCGGCGCCGGTGTTGAAGACGAGGCGATACCCCGGTAGGCCCTCGCTACGCGCGACCTCCGCGGCGGCGCGCAGGACTGCGGCGGCGGTCTCCGGGGACTCGCTGCTCATCACGTCCACATCGTCGAAGTGGGTGGTGGGGATCACCAGCACGTGGGAGGGAGCCTTCGGGTCGATGTCGCGGAATGCGACGACCTCGTCGGTGCGCAACACGACGTCGGCTGGGATATCACCAGCGACGATCGCGCAGAACAGGCATTCGGCCATCACGTCATCCTCGCATGCACGTCGGACCAACGTCCGGTCAATGTCGAGACGACGGCAGCAGCGACCGTCCCGGCACTCGACGATCGGAAGACCGTCAACCCCAGGCGCACGGGCACGGCTCCGGCAGCGACGAGCTCGGTGACCTCATGCGGACTGATCCCACCCTCGGGCCCGACGATCAACCAGATCTCGGCGGCATCCGACACACTCGGTATCCCCGCATCGGCAGCCTCGTGGAGCATCCACACCTGCGCCCCGCGTCCGACGGCCTCGCGCACGCGCACGAGGAGTTCCGACGTGGTGCAGGCGGGCTCGACGTCGGGAATATGGGATCGGCGGGACTGCTTGGTGGCCTCCCGTGCCGTCGTCACCCATCGGCCGTGCGCCTTCATCCCGCGGTCACCGCTCCACCGCGCGACGCAGTGCTCGGCCTGCCACGGCACGATCGCGTCGACCCCCACCTCGGTCAGGAGCTCCACGGCGAGCTCCCCGCGGTCCGACTTGGGGATGGCCTGCACGACGACGATGCGCGGTAACCGTGCCGCCTCGTGCACGATGCTCTCGACGCACACCCGCAGTTCCCGTGGTGTCGAGGTCGCATCGACCAGTCCCGTGACGCGTGTTCCCCGGCCGTCGACCACATCGACGCGCTCCCCTGCGCGCAGGCGCTGGACCGCCATCGCATGGTGACCCTCCGAGCCGCCGACGACGACGATGTCGCCGACCGCGCATGCGGGGATATCCGGGTGCAGGAAGACCGAAGCGCTCACCGTGATGTGAACGCATCCTTCAGACGGCCGAAGAACCCGCCACTCTCCTCGGCCTGCTGGCCCACGACCGGAACATCATCGGTGAGACCGGAGAACTCGCGCAGCAGCTTCTGCTGACGGCTGTCGAGGTTGCGGGGAACGGCGACGTCCACGTGGACGAACAGGTCGCCACGTCCGCCACCGCGCAGACGCGATGCGCCCTTGCCGCGCACGGTGATCACGTGCCCGGGCTGTGTGCCCCCCGTGATGGTGACCGTCTCCGTGCCGTCCAGGGTTTCGAGGTCGACGGAGGTGCCGAGCGCTGCGAGCGCCATGGGGACCGTCACCACGCAGTGCAACTCCTCGCCGTGACGCTCGAAGATCGGATGAGGGGCGACGACGATCTCGACGAACAGGTCTCCGGCCGGCCCACCGTTCGGGCCGGTTTCCCCCTCGCCCTGGAGCTGGATGCGCGTGCCGGTGTCGACGCCGGGCGGGATCTTCACCGCGAGGGTGCGCCGCGTGCGCACACGACCATCACCAGAGCACTCGGGGCACGGGTGCGGGATCGTCGTGCCGAATCCCTGGCACTGGGGACAGGGACGTGCGGTCATGACTTGGCCGAGGAAGGAGCGTTGCACGCTCTGGATCTCCCCCTCGCCCTTGCACATCGGGCACATCGTGGCTTCGCTGTTCGGCGCGAGGCCCGAGCCGGTGCAACTCGTGCAGACGGCGGCGGTGTCCACGGTGATGTCACTGGCGCCACCGAAGACCGCGGTGGCGAGGTCGATCTGGACGCGGATGAGCGCGTCCTGCCCTCGACGCACACGGGAGCGTGGTCCGCGCCGTTGACCACGGCCGCCGAAGAACGCGTCCATGATGTCGCCGAAGTCGAAGCCCTGGGTGAATCCACCGCGCCCCCCGAAGGGGTCGCCCCCCAGGTCGTACATCTGTCGCTTCTCGGGATCACTGAGGACCTCGTACGCCGCGGTGACGGCTTTGAACCGCTCCTGGTGCTCGGGGTCCGGATTCACGTCGGGATGGAGTTCGCGGGCGAGACGGCGATAGGCCTTCTTGATCTCCTCGGGACTCGCATCGCGCTCGACCCCGAGCAGGGCGTAGTAGTCGGTGGCCACCGGCATCACTGATCACTCAGGATGCGGCCGATGTACTGCGCCACCGCCTGGACGGTGCCCATGGTGCCGCTGTAGTCCATATGTGTCGGTCCCACGACGCCGAGGGATGCGACCGGGAGATCTGCGCGCGCATACCGAGCTGTCACGACGGATGTGCTCTCCATGCCCGAGACCGGATTCTCATGTCCGATGCGCACGGTGATCGTCTCATCGGGCGTGGTCTCGCTCAGGAGACGCAGCAACGTCACTTGCTCCTCCAGCGCTTCGAGCACCGGCTGGATCGCCATCGGGAACGCGGTCTGGTACGACGCGAGGTGCGCCGTGCCACCGAGGACCACGCGCTCGTCGAGCCGTTCGGTGACGGCCTCCACCACCGACGCGATGACCGCGCGCACCATGGGTCGATCGTCGTGGGTGAATTGCTCGTCGAACGTGGCCAAGGATTCGGGAACAGAACTGAACGGCAGGTCCGCGACGGTGGAGTTCAAGCGCGCACGGAGATCCGCGAGCACCGCGGCATCCACCGGGCTGGCGCACTCGATCATCCGTTGCTCGACCCGTCCGCTGTCGACGATGAGCACCATCATCAGGCGGGTGTCACTGAGCAGGATCAACTCGACGTGGCGCACCTTGCTGCGCGTGAGGGACGGGTACTGGACGAGTGCGACCTGACGGGTGAGCTGCGCGAGGAGGCGCACGGTCCGGGACATGACGTCGTCGAGATCCACCGCGTCGGCCAGGAACCTCTCCATGGCCTTGCGCTCCCCGGGATTGAGTGGCTTGACGGTGGAGAGACGGTCGACGAAGAGGCGGTAGCCACGGTCGGTGGGGACACGCCCCGCGCTGGTGTGGGGTTGGCTGATGTAGCCCTCGTCCTCCAGGGCGGCCATGTCGTTGCGGATGGTGGCGGGGGAGACACCGAGGTTGTGCCGCTCGACCAGGGCCTTGGAGCCGACCGGCTCGTGGGTGGAGACGAAGTCCTCGACGATGGCGCGCAGGACCGCGAGCCGACGATCCTCGAGCATCGCCCTCCATCCTTAGCACTCGGTAGTTCTGAGTGCCAAGTGTAGGCGAGATCGAGCGGACACACCCCCCGCGCACTGGTGGTCTTTCCTACTTTCCAGGTAGGATTTGTTCCGTGCTGCCCCTCCTCCTCGTGGCCCTCGCCGGCTTCGCCGCCCAGATGGTCGACGGCTCCCTCGGCATGGGCTACGGCCTCACCTCGTCCACCCTGCTCATCGCCATCGGACTCACCCCGGCCCTGGCCTCCGCCTCCGTGCACCTAGCCGAGATCGGGACGTCGGCCGTGAGCGGCTTTTCGCACGCGAAGTTGGGCAACGTAGATAAGAAGGTGCTCGCCCGCATCGCCATCCCCGGCGGCATCGGCGCCTTCCTCGGCGCCACCGTCCTGGCCGGACTGAGCACCCAGGCCGCACGCCCGTGGGCGAGCGCCCTGCTGTTCGTCCTCGGGTGGTACGTGTTCATCCGCTTCCTCGTCAACCGTGCGGTGACCCTGCGCAAGGGTCGCCCCGGACGGCGACTCCTCATCCCCCTCGGTCTCGTCGGCGGGTTCGTCGACGCCACCGGCGGGGGCGGCTGGGGGCCGGTGACGACCCCCGCGCTCCTGGCCACCGGCCGTATGGCCCCCGCACGTGTCGTGGGCACGATGAACGCCGCCGAGTTCATCGTCGCGGTCAGCGCGAGTGCGGGCTTCCTCGTCGGCCTGGGCACCGCCGCGATCAACCTCGAGGTACTGCTGCCCCTGCTCATCGGAGGCATGCTGGCCGCTCCCCTCGCGGCATGGATCGCCCACCGCCTGCCGATGCGCATCATGGGCGTCGCGGTCGGCGGCATGATCATCTTCACGAACTCGATCACGCTGACCGGTGCCGTCGATCTCGCCACACCCGTGCGGCTGGCCATCATCGGTGCGGTCGTCGTGCTGTGGATCGGTGCGGTGATCGCCGTCGTCCTGCAGCACCGACGGTCAGTCGCCGCCCGTCAGCCTGCGGACGACCTCGTTCGCCAGTAGTCGGCCCCGCCGGGTCAGCACCACCCGGCCCGCCACCCACGCGTCACCGTCGATCAGACCCTCGGCCACCATCGACGACGGGTCGGTGGTGAGAGTGCCGGGATCGACCCCGTCGCGGGTACGCACGGCGAGCATCACCGACTCCATCGCGCGCTGCTCGTCTGAGAGGACCTCTCCGTCTTCTCGGGGACTGCGTCCTGTGCGCACCGCCTCGGCATAGCGCGACGGATGCTTCACGTTCCACCAACGCTCGCCGCGCAGGTGGCTGTGGGCGCCGGGCCCCACGCCCCACCACTCGGCGTTGGTCCAGTAGCCGAGGTTGTGGCGGCACTCGCCCCCCGGCCGCGCCCAGTTCGAGATCTCGTACCAGTCCATCCCGGCGTCCTGCAGCGCGTCGTCGATGATCGCGTAGCGATCGGCGCAGGCATCGTCGTCGGGAGCGGGGATCTCCCCGCGGGAGACCCGTCGGGCGAGCGCCGTTCCCTCCTCGACGATGAGCGCGTAGGCGGATACGTGATCCACTCCAGCCGCCAGCACCTCGTCGAGGGACGCGCGCACGTCGTCGTCGGTCTCACCGGGTGTCCCATAGATCAGGTCGATGTTGACATGCGCGAATCCGGCGTCCCGGGCCCACCGCGCAGCCTGCTGGGCCACACCCGGCGTGTGCGTGCGGTCCAATGTGGCGAGCACATGCGGAGCAGCGCTCTGCATCCCGAGTGAGATGCGTGTGTATCCCGCTGCACGCAGGTCCGCGAGCATCGCGGGGTCGACGGAGTCCGGGTTCGCCTCCGTGGTGATCTCCGCATCGGAGGCGAGCGGGAACGTCGTGCGGATCGCCTCCAGGACCTGACCCAAAGCCTCGGCGCCAAGCAGGGTGGGTGTCCCCCCACCCACGAACACCGTCGCGACCTCGCGGGGACCCACCGCGCGGGCGGCCTGGTCCAGCTCGGCGCAGAGCAGGGCGTGGAAGGTGGACCTGTCGACACCCGCGCCGAGCTCCTGCGCCGTGTAGGTGTTGAAGTCGCAGTACCCGCATCTGCTCGCGCAGAAGGGCACGTGCACGTAGAGCCCGAACGGCGTCATGCGCCTACTTCTTCACCTCGGTGGTGGACAGCGCGGCGATGAAGGCCTCCTGGGGCACCTCGACCCGGCCCACCATCTTCATGCGCTTCTTTCCCTCTTTCTGCTTCTCGAGCAGTTTGCGCTTGCGGGTGATGTCGCCGCCGTAGCACTTGGCCAGCACGTCCTTGCGCATGGCGCGGATGGTTTCGCGCGTGATGACGCGTGAACCGATCGCGGCCTGGATGGGGACCTCGAACTGCTGCCGGGGAATGAGTTCCTTGAGCTTGGTGGTCATCATCGTGCCGTAGGCCATCGCCTTCTCCCGGTGAACGATCGCGCTGAACGCGTCGACGGGGTCACCGTGCAGCAGGATGTCGACCTTGACCAGATCCGCATCCTGCTCACCCGTGAGTTCGTAGTCCAGCGAGGCGTAGCCGCGGGTGCGCGACTTCAGCTGATCGAAGAAGTCGAACACGATCTCGGCGAGGGGCAGGGTGTAGCGGAGCTCGACGCGCTCCTCGGAGAGATAGTCCATGCCCAGCAGCGTGCCGCGACGCTGCTGACACAGTTCCATCACGGTGCCGACGAATTCACTGGGCAGGATGATCGTCGCCTTCACGATCGGCTCGAAGATCTTCGCCACCTTCTGATTCGGGAACTCGCTGGGATTGGTGACCACGAGCTCCTGCCCGTCGTCCCGCATCACGCGGTAGATGACGTTCGGAGCGGTGGAGATCAAATCGAGGTTGTGCTCGCGTTCCAACCGCTCGCGCACGATCTCCATGTGCAGCAGGCCCAGGAAGCCGCAGCGGAAACCGAAGCCCAGTGCGAGGGAGGTCTCCGGCTCGTACACCAGGGCGGCGTCGTTGAGCTTGAGCTTGTCGAGGGCGTCGCGCAGTTCCGGATAGTCCGATCCGTCGATCGGGTAGAGGCCGGAGAAGACCATCGGCTTGGGATCGCGGTAGCCGCCCAGGGCATCCGTGGCGCCGCGCTGCGCCGTGGTGACGGTGTCACCGACCCGGGACTGGCGCACGTCCTTGACCCCGGTAATCAGGTAGCCCACCTCGCCGACGCCGAGGCCCTCGGCGGGTTTGGGCTCCGGGGAGATGACGCCGACCTCGAGGAGTTCGTGGACGGCTCCCGTGGACATCATCGCGATGCGATCCCGATTGGCGATGCGCCCGTCCACGACCCGGACGTAGGTGACCACACCTCTATATGTGTCGTAGACCGAGTCGAAGATCAGGGCGCGCGCCGGTGCCGCGGCGTCGCCCACCGGCGGCGGGATGAGCTGCACGATCTCTTCGAGTAGGGCGTGGACACCCTCGCCCGTCTTCGCCGAGACTTTAAGCACGTCACTCGGTGGGCACCCGATGATGTGGGCGAGCTCCGCCGCGTACTTCTCCGGCTGCGCCGCCGGCAGGTCGATCTTGTTGAGCACCGGGATGATCGTGAGGTCGTTCTCCAGGGCCAGATACAGGTTGGCCAGAGTCTGCGCCTCGATCCCCTGGGCCGCGTCGACGAGGAGCACCGCGCCCTCACACGCGGCCAGCGATCGGGACACCTCGTACGTGAAGTCCACGTGCCCCGGCGTATCGATCAGGTTGAGGACGTAGGACACCCCGTCGTCGGCCCGGTAGGGCAGCCGCACAGCTTGGGACTTGATCGTGATGCCGCGCTCGCGCTCGATGTCCATGCGGTCGAGGTACTGGGCCCGCATGCTGCGCTCGTCGACCACGCCGGTGGCCTGGAGCATGCGGTCGGCCAGCGTGGACTTGCCGTGGTCGATATGCGCGATGATGCAGAAGTTCCGGATCACCGAGGGATCGGTCGCACCTGGTTGTGGGGCAGCCACGGGACCTTCCACGGTCGGGAGTTGGCCCGATTTGGGCCATCTCAAGCCTACGGGTACCCTTAGCGGTCGCGAGGGACTGCCCCTCACCGAGAAGTCGAGGACGAACGTGGCGAACATCAAGTCGCAGAAGAAGCGCATCCGCACCAATGAGAAGGCGCGCCTGCGCAACAAGTCGGTCAAGTCCGCCCTGAAGACCTCCGTGCGCAAGTTCCACGAGGCCGCCGAGGCTGGTTCCGCCGACGCCAAGGCGCTCGCCACCGCCGCCGCCCGCGAGCTCGACAAGGCCGTGAGCAAGGGCGTCATCCACAAGAATCAGGCCGCGAATCGCAAGTCGGCCGTCGCCAAGCGCGCTGCGTCGCTCTAGTTCGCGCGGGCGCTGACCCGCGTCACGAGCATCTCCAACTCGAACATCTTCTGGTCGTCGTCGAGACTCGTCCCGCCGATACCGCCTTTCACCCAGGCATCCGCATCCGCGAGGGCCACGATCGCCGACGCCAATCGGCGTTGATCACCGCTCCAGCGTGACCATTGACGCCGGACGTCCTTGACCTGCCACGGCGGGATGCCCAGTTGCTGGGCGACGTCGTTCTCCGAGAGCCCCTGCTGCAGGCCTCCGAATGCGACGACGGTGCGCAGGCCCGAGGACAGTGCACTGACGGTCATGACGCCGGTGCGTCCGATACCGACGTTGTTGAGCGAGTGACGCAGGGAGGTCAGGGCCTTGATCGCATCACGGTCCCAGACATGCCCGGAGATCTGCCAGCCGGCCACGTCCGCGACACCAGCGAAGTACTCCTGCACGTGCTCGATGGTGATCGGATCGTCGACGACGTCGTCGAGGAGTTGATCGAGTCCGGCAAGCAGCAGAGGCAGGTTGTGTCCGACGGAGACGTAGTACGCGGCGAGCGCGTCTGAGGTCATCTTCCGCTTACGACGCACTACTTCGGCGGTGAGCAGTTCGAGTGTCTGACGACCCTTCTTGATCGCCTTGCACTCCACGACCTCGGCGCCCGCCTTCTTGAGCGCATCGACGACGCGCTTACCCCCGACGCCGCCCGCGTGGATGCAGACCCACCGCACGTGGTCGGCATCGGAGGAGATCTGAGCGAGCAGCTCCTCGACACCCGCGTCGTCGGGAGACTCCAACCCGGTGACGATGACGAGCACCTCGGATCCGAACAGGGTGGGTTCGCACGCCGCGCGCAGGTCGGCGGCTGCATTGTCCGAGCCGAGATCCACGGTGTAGCGATCGGTGGCATCCAGCGCGGACACCAGCGAGGCGAGTGCCTGGTCCCGCAGTACCTGCTCGGGCCCGATGATCAGGGTGATGGGCGCGCTCATGAGGGCTCCAGCATGTCAGAGCGGGCGGTCTGGATCCGGAGTCCATCGTTGCCCGGTGCCAGGGACACACCGCCGTGCAGGTCCGAGCGCAGCACCACCGCTCCGGCGTCCCTCCACGCGTGCAGGGTGGACTCGGCCGGGTGCCCGTAGTCGTTGTCGATGCCCACGCTGACCAGCGCGACCTCGGCGCCGGACCACCGCGGCAGGTCCGGATGCTGGAAGCGCGATCCGTGGTGCGGCACCTTGGCCACCACCACGTCCACCGCCGGGATCCGGGCCATGATCGCCTCCTGCGCCTCGGGCTCGATATCACCGGTGAGCAGTACGTCGATTCCCCGGATACCGCCGACGCGGCCGAGCAGGACGACGCTGGCGTTGTTCGCGATCGAACCCGCCGAGATCGGGTGGGCGGGCCAGATCACGTCGAGTCGCGAGTCGCCGAGAGCGATCGAGTCACCGGCCCGCAGCGGAGTGATGGTCAGACCATGGGACTTCGCATCGACCGCCGCCAGTGCCGCCCGGTCCGCGGGGTCCTGCACCGGTGTGGCCCAGATCCGACCGACCTCGCGGGTGTCCAGGACACGGGCCAGGCCTCCGATGTGGTCGGCATGGAAGTGCGTCAACACGATGGCATCGATGCGCTCGATTCCGAGATCGTCGAGGCAGTCGTCCATCCCCTGGCCGGTTCCGCCGACGTCCACGAGCATGACCGGGCCGCGCGGGTCGCGCAGCACCAGCCCGTCCCCCTGCCCCACGTCGCACATCACCAGCGTCCAGTCCGCGAGATAACTGGGACGCGCGGGGATCCACCACAGGAGGGCCGCGATGACGATCGGCGGCAGCACGAGGTACCACCGCACGCGCCGCAGGAGCAGGAGTACGGCACAGGTGAGGATGACGAGGACGGCGAACTGTCGGAGATCGGTGATCTCCGGTGCGCGTGTAGTCGCCGCCCAGCGGGCCACGCCGACGATCCAGGTCGCCGGGAACGCCGCGATCTCCGTCGCGAAGGCGGCCACCGGTGGGGCTATCGGACCGGTGACCGCGGCCGCGAGTCCTCCGATCGTGACGAGGGGCACCACCGGCATCGCCAGCAGATTGGCCGGGATGGCGAGTGCGCGGAGGTCGGCATCCATGAGCAGCAGCACCGGAGCGGTTGCCAGCTGCGCGACGAGCGTCACTGCGATTGCCCCGGCGATCACCATGGCCGCCCTGTCGTGTCGGAGGAGTCGTCGGAGGCGCGGGTGCAGCCAGGAGTACAGCGGCGGGACGCCGAGGATCAAGGCCATCGTCGCGACCATCGACAACGTGAATCCCCAGGTGAGTGCGAGGAAGGGCGCGAGGATGACGATGACCACCAGTCCGGTGCCCAGTACGGCCGGACCCGCCCGACGTCCACCGATCAGCAGTGCGATCACCGTGATCGCACCCATCACGCCCGCGCGCACCACGCTCGGTTCGGGGCGGACGAGTACCAGGTAGCCGGCGAGCGCGATCAATGCGATGGTCACTCGCCCCGTCAGGCCGAGACCCAGTGCACCCGCCACGAGGAACACCGCGCCCACGACGATCGCGACGTTCCCGCCGGATACCGCCGTCAGGTGCGCCAGCCCCGAGTCGCGCATGTCGATGCGCGTCTGCTGCGGCAGGCGTGATTCATCGCCGATCGACAGACCGGCCACCAGACCGCCGGCCGCGGGCGAGACCCGATCGACGGCGGTGAGCAGTGCTTCGCGCATGCGGTTGGCGATGCGATCGAGTGCGCCCGGGTCGGCGACGACGTCCGGTGCCTCGGAGATCGCGATGACACCCACCGCGCGCATGTTGCCCGCGGTGCGCCGTGCAGCGCCGTGGACGTCGATCCGAGTCCCCGGTGACGGGAGTGCACGGGCGATGTCGGCATCGGATGTCTCGACGACGATCGGCAGGTCCACCGCGATCGAACCCTCGGCCCCGGTCACACGCTCTGCGTTGAGGAGTACGCGCCACCGCGTAGCGCTCGCCCACACCGGACCATCCGAGGCATCCACGCGTTCGACCGTGCCCTGCACCGCGCCCACCAGGCGCACGTCACCGCGGAGAACGCGGTCCAGTGCGGGTTCGGTCCAGGCGGATGCCTGCAGGGCCGCAGACACTGTCGCCACACCCGCGACGAGGAGGAGGACACCGCTGCCGACGGTCCGCTGGTCGCGCAGGAACGCGAGTCCGAGCCCGGTCAGGACCAGGGCTCCTCCGGCAGCGAGGACCCCCGCGGTGCGCGCGTGCTCGCCGTCGATGACCCTGATGGCCACGGCGACTGCCCCCCAGGCGGCCAGGCCGCAGAGGAGTAGCCGCGCATCGATCACACCCGGGCCGCGCTTCGCAACTCCTCGAGGACGGAGGAACCGATGCCCTCGACCTGTCCGAGATCGTCGACGGAGGTGAAGGGGCCCCGCGTGGTGCGCCACTCGACGATGCGGCCGGCCAGGACCGGGCCGATGCCCGGGAGGTCCTCGAGCTCGGACTCGGATGCGGAGTTGATGTCGATTCCGGACTCCTGGGCCGCAGCCGCGATCCCCACCTGGATCTGCTCACCGTCCACGAGGACGCGGGCGAGGTTCACGCTGTCGAGGTCACGCTCCTTGAGGGCACCTCCCGCGGCATCGATGGCATCGGCGATCCGGGAGCCCGCCGGCAAACGGATCACCCCCGGCCGTTCGACACGTCCGGCGACGTGCACCACCACCTCGCCCACCGTCGCCGCGCCGTTGGCCGATGGAGTCGCGGCCACGACGGGGATGTCCACGGTCACGGGTGTGCTCGGGCTGCGCATCCACCACCACGCCACGACGACGCCGAGGACGGCGAGGATCACGACGAGTGCCCGGACGCTGCGCCTCTCCCACTGCAGGAACAGCGAGGGTCGCCAGGGAGCGTCCACCTCCTCGCGGAGAACTCGCGATGCGGGTGATGCGTTCAGTGCGGTGCGCAGGCGGTCGGAGTGGGTCATGCCGCACGGTAGGCAGGTTCGATCCGCGCGGGCCAGGGTCGTTTTCGGCTTGTGGATGGAGGTCAGTGGATGATGGCGGCGACCATTCCCGGTCCGGTGTGTGCGCCGATGACTCCGCCCACGGGGCATTCGACGATCTCGACGCCCGGGAGTTCCTCGCGCAGGCGGCTTGCCAGCGCCGCGGCGCGCTCCGGTGCCCCGATGTGCTGGATCGCGATGTGCGCGTCCTCCCGCGCAGCCTCTAAGACGAGATCGTGCATCCGCTGCATCGCACGGTCATCCGTGCGCACGCGGTCGACCACCTCGACGCGGCCATCGACGAGCGTCAGGATCGGCCGCACCTGCAGCGCCGTGCCGAGTCGCGCCGACAGGTTGCCCACGCGACCACCGCGTCGTAGATATTCGAGGGTGTGCACGGAGAAGTACGTGTGCACCTGCGTCGTGCGGATCGCTTCGGCGATCTGCGCGGCGGTCCCCCCCGCGTCGCGGCATCGGGCACCCTCCAGGAGCGCCCAGCCCATGCCCATCGCGATCTGGCGTGAGTCGATGACGGTGACCGGGATCGGGGAGTCCGCAGCCGCGAGGCTCGCCGACTCCCACGTTCCGGAGAGCGCCGCGGACAGGGTGACGACCACCGCGTTGTCGAACCCCTCCTGCGCGCCTTCGGTGAATACCTGCGCGAAGCGCTGCGGTGAGGGACGCGAGGTGGTGACGGGCTCCATGGCGATGAGGGCGTTCACCACATCCTCTGCCTGCGAGGAGTCGGTCTCGTCGAAGCTGCGGCCGTTGACGATGACCTGCACCGGGACGACGACGATGCCGTGTCTCTCCGCCCACCCGTGCGGGAGATAGGACGTGCTGTCCGTGACCAGCAGGGTGCCCGGCATTTCAGCAGCGTAGGGGCTGCTCCTCAGTTCGGCACGATGTTGACGAGCTTGGGGGCGCGGACGATGACCGTCTTGATCCCCGCGTCACCGATCGCCCGCACGACGGCGTCCGATTCCAGCGCGAGTGCGCGCAGTGCGTCCTCGTCGATGTCGGGCGACACCTCGAGGCGATCCTTGACCTTGCCGGCAATCTGCACGACGCACGTGACCGTGTCCTGCACGAGCAGGGACGGGTCCACCTCCGGCCATCCGGCGAGTGCGACGCAGGGATCGTGGCCGAGGCGCGACCACATGTCCTCGGCGGTGTACGGGGCGGTCAGCGAGAGCATGATCGCGATCGCCTCGACTGCCTCGCGCACGGCCGGATCCGCGGGACCGCAACCCGAGTCGATCGCCTTGCGCGTGACGTTCACCAATTCCATGATGCGCGCCACCGCGACGTTGAAGCGGAAGGTCTCCACCGCGAGGGAGGCATCGTGCAGTGCGCGGTGCGTCGCCTGCCGTAGTGCGCGATCACCCGTCGTCGGATCCGTGCCCACCGGCGACGTGACATCGCCGCTAAGTCGCCAGGCGCGCGCGAGGAACTTATGCGAGCCGGCCGGGGACACATCCGCCCAGTCGACATCGTCCTCGGGGGGTCCGGCGAACACCATGGTGAGTCGTATGGCGTCCACGCCGTGCTCGCTCAGTTCGTCCGAGAGCCGCACGAGGTTGCCACGGGACTTGCTCATCGCCGAGCCGTTCATGATCACCATGCCCTGGTTCAGCAGGCGCGTGAACGGTTCGGTGAAGTCGACGAGTCCCATGTCGTAGAGGACCTTGGTGAAGAAACGGCTGTAGAGCAGGTGCAGGATCGCGTGCGTCACGCCACCGACGTACTGGTCGACGGGCAGCCACGTGCGCACCTTCTCCGGGTCGAAGGCCGCGGTGCGATCGTTCGGGTCGACGTAGCGCAGGTAGTACCAACTCGAGTCGACGAAGGTGTCCATGGTGTCCGGGTCGCGGGTGGCGTCTCCACCACATCGGGGACAGGCGACGCTCGCCCACGCGACGGCGGCGCCGAGGGGCGAGGAGCCCTTCGGCTTGAGATCCAGTCCGGCGGCCGCCGGCAACTCCACGGGCAACTGGTCCAGGGGTACGGGGACCTCGCCGCACGCGGGGCAGTGGATGATCGGGATGGGCGTGCCCCAGAAGCGCTGGCGTGAGATCAGCCAGTCGCGGAGTCGGTAGTTGACCGAGGGTCGACCGGTCCCGCGCTCTTCCAGTACCTCGAGGATGCGCGCGATCGCCGCGGCCTTGTCCAATCCGTCGAGGGGTCCGGAGTTCACGTGCGGGCCGTCGTCGGCCGTGGCGATTCCGGTGACCACCGGGTCCTCACCCGCGTCCACCACCACGCGCACGGGCAGGTCGAATGTCCGGGCGAAGTCGAGGTCGCGCTGATCGTGCGCGGGCACGGCCATGATCGCCCCGGTGCCGTAGTCGGCGAGAACGTAGTCCGATGCCCACACGGGGATGCGTTCCCCGTTGACCGGGTTGATCGCATAGCGCTGGAGGAAGACACCGGTCTTCTCGCGGGTGTTGTCCAGCCGATCCATCTCGGTCGTCTGCTTCACCTTCTCCAGATACGCGAGGAACTCGGTCTCGGCCGGCGTTCCCTGCGCCAACTCCATCGCGAGGTCGGAGTCAGCGGCGACGACGAAGAATGTGGCGCCGTACAGCGTGTCCGGCCGTGTCGTGTACACGGTCACCGGTTCCTCGCGGCCCTCGATGACGAACTCGACCTCCGCGCCCGTGGATCGGCCGATCCAGTTGCGCTGCATGAGAAGCACCTTCTCGGGCCACTTCCCTTCCAACTGCGCCATGTCGTCGAGCAGGCGGTCGGCGTAGTCGGTGATGCGCAGGTACCACTGGGTGAGCTTCTTCTTCGTCACCTGGGTGTCGCATCGCTCGCACAGGCCTGCGACCACCTGCTCGTTGGCGAGCACCGTCTGGCACTCGGGACACCAGTTGACGTTGCTGTCCTTGCGGTAGGCGAGCCCACGCTCGTACATCTGCAGGAAGAACCACTGGTTCCAGTGGTAGTACTCCGGGTCACACGTATTGAGGACGCGATCCCAGTCGAAGGAGCAGGCGTAGCGCCGCATGGACGCCTTCTGTTGGGCGATGTTGTCGTAGGTCCACAGAGCCGGACTCTCACCGCGCTTGATGGCGGCGTTCTCCGCGGGCAGTCCGAACGCATCCCAGCCGATGGGGTGCATCACGTTGAAGCCACGCTGCACCCAGTAGCGGGCGATCACATCCCCGAGGGCATACGCCTCGGCATGACCCATGTGCAGGTCACCCGATGGGTAGGGGAACATGTCCAGGATGTACTTCTTGGGTCGTGGATCATCCGGGCGACCCGATCGGAACGGCGCCTTCTCATCCCACACCGGGAGCCAGCGCTCCTGGATGGCGGCGATGTCGTAGCGGGCGTCGTCTGTCATCTCAATTCCTGGTTTCGGGAGTGGAGGGTACCGAGGTCCATCAGGATGGGTCCCGAGGGTTCACCGGCGGAGGGAGTGGTCTATGACGACGGTCGCGGCCGTCGACCTCGGCGCGACGAGTGGTCGCGTGGTCCTCGCCACCTACCGCGATGGCGCCGTCTCCCTCGAGGAGATCACCCGGTTCTCCAACCATCCGACGCAGGTCGAGGGTCGCTGGGTGTGGGACACCGAGGCGCTCCTCGCCGCCACCGTCGGGGGACTGGCCGCCGGGGTGGCCCGCGGAGCTGCCTCCTTCGGCATCGACACCTGGGGGGTCGACTACGGGGTGATCCGCGACGGGGTCCCCTGGGGGGCCGTCCGCGCCTACCGGGACCCGATCAACGAACGCGGGCTCGGGATCGTCGAGGCTGCGATCCCCTGGCACCGGCTGTACTCCCTCTGCGGGATCCAGCGCATGGCCATCAACACCATCTACCAGGTGGCCGTCGACGATCCGCAGCGTCTCGTGGAGGGCAGCACGTTCCTCCCCGTCCCGGACCTCGTCGGCTACCTCATCACGGGCGTAGCCGGCACCGACGTGACGCATGCCTCGACCTCCTCGATGGTGTCGACGGGCGCGCGTGGCTGGGCACCGGAGGTGCTCGACGCCCTGGGCTTGCCGCGCAGCGCGTTCCTGGCTCCCGACGAGCCCGGCACGGTGCGCGGACCCGCGCGCATCGACGGACTGGCAGGCGTCCCCCACATCAGCATCGGTGCCCACGACACGGCGAGTGCCTACGCGGGGACTCCCATCGTCGACCGGGACCGGGCCCTCGTGCTCTCCCTGGGCACCTGGGCCCTGATCGGCGCCGAGTGCGTCGACGTGCTCCCGACTGACGCGGCACGCGAACTCAACGTCACCCACGAACTCGGTGTCGACGGAACGGTCCGAGTGCTCCGCAATGTGACCGGCATGTGGTTGCTCGAGGAGTGCCGACGGGCCTGGGGCGAGGCCGACGGGGAGCCCCCCGGCGTGATGGACCTCGTCGACGCTGCAACACGCGCACCGGCCTTCGCCGGCATCCTGGACGTCGACACCCCCGCACTCGGCGCGCCCGGGCAATCGCCGGAGACCCTGGCCCCTCACATCCGCGGTTCCTGGGACGGCAGTCGCGGGGGACTCACCCGGATCCTCCTGGAGTCCCTCGTCGCGCGTACTGCCGAGCGGGCGAGGGAGATCACGGGCCTGCTCGGGGGGCAGCGCGACGTGCTCCACGTGGTGGGCGGTGCCAGTCGCATCACACCCGTGATGCAGTGGCTCGCCGACGCAACAGACATGCGCGTGGTGGCAGGGCCCACCGAGGCCACGGCCTTGGGCAACGCGATCATGCAGTGGCGTGCGCTCGGCGCGGTGTCGACGCTGTCCGAGGCGCGACGCGCGATCAGCGAACTCCCGGAGATCCGACAGTTCGAGCCGAGTGGCACCGTCGGTGACTGGCGACGTTACGCCGACCGACTGCACGAGTCTGCGTGACATTAGGCTCGCGAGGAGGAGGAATGACGATGCGATGTGCGGGGATGACCGCCGTGATCACCGGGGGCGGTCGCGGGATCGGACACACGCTTGCTGCCGCGCTCGCGGCCGAGGGTGCGCGCATCGGTCTCATCGATGTGCTCGACGACGTCGACGCTGCAGCTCAGGCGATCGCGCGGGATCACGGGGTCGAAGCCGCCGGGGTCCGGGCCGACGTCACGGACGCGGCCGAACTCGATGCGGCGTTCGGCACCCTGGCAGCCGCACTGGGAACCGCGGACATCCTGGTCACGAGTGCCGGCATCACCATCTGGGGTGACTCCATCGACGTCACACCGCAGGACTGGCAGCGGGTCCTCGACATCAACCTCAATGGCACATTCTTCGCCTGCCAGTCGTTCGGGCGCCGACTCCTAGCCGAGGGACGCCCCGGGTCGGCGATCCTCATCTCGTCGATGTCGGCGCAGATCGTCAACGTGCCGCAGTTCCAAGCGTCGTACCACGCGTCCAAGGCGGCGGTGAGCATGGTGGCGAAGTCACTGGCGGTGGAGTGGGCCACCCGCGGCATCCGCGTCAACGCACTCGAGCCCGGATACACGCTCTCGGCGATGACCCGCCAGTTCATGGATGCCAATCCGGAGCTGCGGATCCAGTGGGAGGGGATGATCCCGGCGCGCCGTATGGGCGAGCCCGAGGACCTGGTCGGCGTCGTCCTCCTCCTGGCATCGTCCGAGTCCGCCTACCTCACCGGTCAGTCGATCGTCGTCGACGGTGGATACACGGCGATCTGATGACCATCCTCCCCACGCTCATCGCCGTCAGCCGGATCGTCGGCGAGCCCGGCAGGGATCTCGCACTCGCCGCCGAGGGGAACATCTCCTACCGCGGTGACGGCGACACGATGTGGATCAAAGCAAGCGGCTGTTCCCTCGCGACGTTGGGCGAGGACGATGTCGTCCTCGTCGATCGTGGGCCGATCCGCGCCCTCCTCGACGATCCCGATGCCGATGACGCCGCCGTCGCTGAGACCTACCGCGCGTCGGTGATCGAGGGTGCACCGGGACGCCGCCCCTCGGTCGAGGCGCTCTTGCACAGCGTCCTCCTAGACGCCACGGACGCGATGTGCGTGCTGCACACGCACCCGATCGCGGTGAACCGGTTGCTCTGTTCGGTGGCGGCCGACGCCCTCGTGGCCGGTGCCGTGTTCCCGGATCAGATCGTGATGCTCGGCGAGCGCCAGGTCCTCGTCCCCTACGTCGACCCGGGTCTGCCGCTCGCCCGCGAGGTGCGCAACCACGTGAAGCGGTTCATCGAGCAGGAGGGACAGCCGCCGCGCGTGGTCTACCTGCGCAACCACGGTGTGTTCGTCATGGCACCGTCGCCTGATCAGGCGCTGGCCATGACAGAGATGTGCGTCAAGGTGGCCAGCGTGATCGAGGGCGCGCTCAGCGTCGGCGGTCCCGTCTACCTGGACGCCCGATCCTCCGAGCGCATCGAGAGTCGGCCTGATGAGCACTACCGCCGCAGGATGCTCGCCGGAACGGAGGAATGATGACGTCACTCCAGGGGATGCGCGCGGTGATCACCGGCGCGAGTTCGGGCATCGGGAAGGCCTTCGCGCAGTCCCTGGATGCCGCCGGCGTCCACCTCGTCCTCGTCGGCCGCAGTGCCGAACGACTCGAGGCGGGGGCGGCCGACCTCGCACAAACACCGATCCTCATCGCCGGCGACGTCTCAGATGCTGAGACCGCGCAGCGCGCGATCCAGGCCTGTCGGGACTCCTTCGGGGGAATCGACATCGTGCTGCCCAACGCCGGCCTCTACCTGCCGGACAAGGGGTGGGAGGTACCCACGGATCGCGTGCACCACATGGTGACCACGAACGTCGCGGGAGTCATGCACACCGTGCACGCGGCCCTGCCGCACCTCCTGGAGAAAGGCACGGGGGACATCATCGTGACGAGCTCCGTCTCCGGGCACCAGGCGATCTCGTGGGAGCCGGTCTACACGGCCACCAAGCACGCGGTGCAGGCATTCGTGCACGCCACACGCCAGCAGATCGTGGGCTCCGGGGTCCGCCTCGGGGCGATCGCACCCGGCATCGTGCTCAATGAGTTATGGGGTGTGTCCGAGTCCGATGCACGCATCGACGATCAGGTTGCCGCCCACGCCGGGATGCGCTCGGAGGACGTGGCAGCGGCGCTGATGTTCATGCTGACGCAACCGCGTCACGTCACCATCCGCGATCTGGTCATGCTGCCCACCGCACAACCCATCTAGCCACAAAGCAACTGGGGTGCAGCGGACCCGAGCGTCCGCTGCACCCCAGTGCATGTGTCAAACCCTTAGCACTTGGCGCGGTACTGAGCCGCCTTGCCTGCCTTGGTGTCGACGTTGTTCTTCGTGAGAATGGTGAAGCCGGTCGTGATCTTCTTCTTGGTCGGCTGACCATTCAGCTTGGCAACGGCCTGCTGCACACCCTGCACGCCGATGTCGTACGGCTGCTGAGCGATGAGCGCCTGGACGGTGCCATCCTTGAGGGCCTTCACCTGATCGGGGCCGGCGTCGAAGCCGATGACCACGATCTGGCCTTCCTTACCGGCCTGCTTGATAGCGGTGGCCACACCCTGCGCGGAGAACAGGTTGCTGGCGAAGACCGCCTTGATGTCCGGGTTCGCAGCGAGTGCGGCCGTCATCTTCTGGGCTGCAATGGCGGGCTCGTTCTCCGAGTACTCCTGGGAGACGAACGTGTACTTGCCACCGCTGGCCTTCACGGCCTCCGAGAAGCCCTTGTCACGAGCGTCGGTGGTGCTGATGCCCGGGCGCACGCCCATCGCCATCACCTTGCCGCCACCCGGCACGAGCTGCTCCACAGCCTTGAATGCCTGCTGACCACCCGCGAGGTTGTTGGAGGAGATCTCCGAGACCGCGAACTTCGGGTTGTTAACAGTGGTGTCCACGAGGACGACCTCGATGCCAGCCTTCTTGGCGGCCTCGAGCGGCTTCTGCATCGCCTTGACGTCGTTCGGGGCGATCAGGATCGCGTCAGGCTTCTTGGCAATGACAGCCTCGAGGATCGGACGCTGGAGAGTGGCATCGAACTTCGCCGGGCCCTCCGTGGTGACCTTGGCGCCGAGCTTCTTGGCCTCGGCACGCACGCCACAGTCCATGGTGATGTAGAAGCCATCGCCCTTCACACCCTGGATGAACGTGATGTTCTCTCCGGCCGCATTCGCGACAGGAGCAACACCAAGCGAGAGACCGGCGACAACCCCAACGCCGAGGGCTGCAACAGCGGTCCGCTTGATCAGATTCTTGCTACCCACCTTTAACCTTCTTTCTCTTTACCCCGAAGGGTCAGCCCTCCAACTTGGAGGGGTTTGGACTTCTTCCCTGATCCCTTGAATGCACGAGCACGGCGTAGGCCGTCCAAGTACACCGCGCCGATCAGGAACATTCCCACCACGACGCCCTGCCAGTAGGCCTGGACCCCGATGATGATGAAACCGGCCTGCAACACCACGGGGATGAGCAGTCCGATAACCGTGCCAAAGATCGTACCGATACCTCCGAAGAGGCTGGTACCCCCTATGACCACGCCTGCGATGACGGTCAAGGCCGTCATGGAATTACCACCGATGGTGGTCTGCTGGAAGTACGCGACGCTCAGGATGCCGGCGATGCCCGCCGTGGTGCCCGAGATGACGTACACCCAGATGAGTTGACGATCGACATTGATGCCCACGCGGCGGCACGCCTCCGGGTTGGAGCCCACCGCGTAGGTGTAGAGGCCGAAGCGCGTCTTGTGCAGCAGGATCCCGCCGAGGACGCAGATGGCCGCCGCGATCACCGTCAATGTCGGGACTTCGGCGAATACGTTGCCGAATCCGACGGTGTCGACGAGCACGGTGGGGATCTCGTAGAGGTCGATGCCACCGGTGATCACCTGGGCGAGACCGAGCGCCGCACCGAGGGTTCCCAGCGTCACGATGAACGCTGGCACCTTGGCTTTCGCGACGAGCAATCCGTTAATCAGGCCCCACACGGCACCGGCGATGATCGACGCGATGGTGCCCGCGATCGCCGCGCCCCAACCTTCGGCACCCATCGCCCCCATGACCTGCGCGCCGATGACGCTGCTGAACACGAGGACGGAGCCGATCGACAGGTCGATACCCGCCGTGATGATGACGAGTGTCGCGCCCACACCGAGGACGGCGAAGATCGACGTGTTGAGGATGATGGAGCGGAGGTTGAAGACCGTCGGGAACGCATCCGGCGCCATGAGCGAGAAGATGACGCACAGCACGACGAGCACGATGACGATCTGTGCTGCCTGCACACGAGTGAGCCGACGCCACAAAGACATGCGCGGCGTATCGAGCAGTTCATGCGCGAGAGCGGTTTGCGCGCTCATGCGACCTCCTCATCGAGTGCGCCGGTCATCGTGCCCACGAGCTCCTCAAGGGAGGTCTCGGACGTCTTGTAGACGGCGACGCGACGACCGCGGCGCATAACCTGGACGCGATCGGACACCTGAAGGACCTCGGGCATCGAGTGGCTGATGAACACCACGCCGATGCCCTTGTCGCGCACGCGCTTGACCATGTCGAGCACGTTCTTGGTCTGCACGACGCCGAGTGCGGCGGTGGGCTCGTCGAGGAAGATGATCTCGTTGGCCCAGGACGCCGAGCGGGCGACCGCGATGCTCTGCTTCTGGCCACCGGACATGGACCCCACGGGTTCGGTGAGGGTGCGGACGGTGGCACCGAGATCGGTGAACGCGCCGACACTCCCCTCCTTCATCTCCTTGCGGTTCATGAAGCCGAGGAGCCCGAGCAGTCCCTTCTTCTTGACCTCACGACCCAGGTAGAGGTTGTTGACCGCGTCGAGGTGCGGGCAGAGCGCGAGATCCTGGAACACGGTTTCGATCCCGAGCTTGCGGGCGTCGGCGGGGCTGGCGAACTTGACCTCCGAGCCCTTGAACACGATCGATCCACCCTCGGGCTGTTCGGTGCCCGAGAGAATTTTCACCATCGTGCTCTTGCCGGCGCCGTTATCGCCGATCAGGGCCGTGACTTCGCCGGCCTCGACAGTGAAGTCGGCTTCATCGAGCGCGACCACCTGCCCGTACGTGCGCACGATGCCGCGCGCTTCGAGAATCGCCATCGACCTATCCCTCCTACTGCCCGACCGTGAACCAGGGGCGGGCCCGTCCCGCGATCGCGTCCCGGCATGCCTGGAGGCGTGGGCGGGCTACATCCTGCAGGAAACGGTCCTGCTCGGCACCTTCCAACCCGATCGCCTCCTTCCAGACCGACCGTCCCGCGATGAAGCCGGAGGCTCCCCCCTCGTCGCAGGAGATTTTCAACACATCGGTGAAGGTGGCGAAATCTACGCCAGCGCTCAGAACGGCCCACGGGACGGTGACGGTGTCCGCCAGTCGGCGACAGGCCTCCGCGCTCCCCGGGTACTCGAGCTTGAGCAGATCGGGCTGGAGTTCGGTCAGGAGGGCGGCGGACTCGATGATGGCCGTCGCGCGCTGCTCGGGTGTGAGGGACTCCGCGGGTGGCACCGGGTAGATCAGGTTCTCGATCACCGAGGGGATGCCCACCGCGCGACAGTCGGCCACGACCTCACGCACCACCTGCAGGGTCTCCTCGGTCAGATCGGGCTCTCCCGGCTTCGTGACGCGTGCCGGGTTCATCATGATGAGGAACTTCACGGCCTGGCCGCCCATGTTCTTCACCCACGCTGCGTCCTGGTCGACCTGGCGCGAGGGGCGCGGCTCCCCGTTGAAGGATCCACGCTCGGCCGGTTCGGCTGCCACGAGCAGTCCGCAGTTCGACGCGAGTGCGCCGGCCTCGGTCACCGCGGGCACACCGAACGTCGGGTCGAGGAGGATGCCCGTGGCATCCGGCGTGAGCGCTCCCGCCACGGCGACCTTCGCCTCGCGCATCTGCGCGTCGCTCGCGTCGACTCCGACGGCCTTGAACATGCGACGCAGCGTGTTGCGCTGATCCATCGCGATGATCGCGAATGTGCCGTCGTCGTCGGCGATTGCGGAAAGGCTGATCGCCGAAGCGGTGCCGGTACTCATCAGATGAACTCCCTCGATTGGTTGGTGCTTGCGGTTGCGAAATCCGAGTGGGCGCTGCCCCGGCCCGCGGCCTGGGCTGCGAACAGGCATGCGCCACGGGCACCTGGTTGCGGGTGCTCGCTGATGCGTAGGCCGGGGAAGATGTGTGCCTTGCCGCGCGCAACTCCGGGTACCTGCGCCCAGCCGCCGGCGGCTACGGCGTTCGTGTACTCCCCCGCGACGGCCGTGATGGGACGGACGAGTGCCCGGGTCTCGGTCAGCACGTAGTCCATCGCGGCGCACCACACTTCGTCGGGACGCGTGTCATCGCGCAGCTGCACCGTCACCTCATTGGTCCAGTTACCCGGCTCGGAGACCACGACGGTCCCGTTCGACGCCCACTCGGGCGTCCATGCGTCCGAGATGCGCGCGCGTTCCTCGCGCGTCTGCGCACCGAGCATGGACAGGACCCGACCGAGGACGAGTCCGGAGCGGGTGGCACCCAGGATCGCCGTGGTGTCGGGGAGCACGTGACGCCCGGCGCTCAGGCCCGAGGCGACGAGTGCGGCCCGCTCCTCGTTGGTCAGTGTGCGGGGCACGGTGCGCAGGATGACGTCCGCGGTGCCGCAGGAGTCGTAGAGGTCGTCTCCGCCGATGGCGCCGGCGCCCACCGATCCGACGAGGTGATCGTGTCCCGCCACCGTCACCACGGCTTCGCGCAGGATCGCGGGGGCGTCGGCGTGTACCCGTCCGAAGGGGACCCCGGCCGGTCGGAGTTCGGGAAGGAAGGAGGGATCCGCACCGATCATCCCGAGGGTCCGTGACCACGGCGCCACGCGGCCCTGGTCGAGCAGGCCGGTGCGCGATGCCAACGACGGCTCGGTGAACAGGGATCCGGTCAACGCGAATGCGACGTACTCGAGTGCATTCGCCCACCGCATCCCGGGCTGGATCGTGAATCCGTGCGCGGTGAGCCACAGCAGTTTCGCGAACGAGCACTCCGCCTTCGCGGCGAGGCCGGTGACGGCCTGGAACTCGTCGCGGAACTCCTGCGGCAACGCGGCCAACTCCTCGGCACCCCGCTGGTCGTACCAGGCCATCGCGGACGTGAGGGGCGCACCCGCGGCATCGACGATCACGCCGGTCTCGGCCATTCCGGTGATCCCGATGCCGATGACCTCGATCGGCGTCGTGCACCGCTCGGCGGCCGCCGCCATGACTCGGATGGCGACGTCGACGAATGCGCCGATCTCGGCGTGGACGTTGCCGTTCTCCTCGACGATCCACGGGGTCGCCTCCCCCGCCTGACCGAGGATGGTGCCGTCGAGATCGGCGGCGATGGCCTTGAACGACGTGGTGCCCAGGTCGATACCGACGACGACGGGTGTCTGCGCAGTGCTCATGCGCTGGCCTCCAGTCGTGCCGGCGACATCTCGCCCGAGCCCCGGGGGATCAGGCGCAGCGGGACGAGAGTGTCCGCGCCGTCGTCAGCGATCCCGGCGAGACGCTCGGCGAGGCGGTCCATCGCGGCGCTGGCCAGCATCGCGGGGTCGTGGTCGATCGACGTGATCGCCGGGGTCAGCACGTCCGCCATGCTGAAATCACCGAAGGAGATGAAGGCGATGTCGGTCCGGTCCGATGCGTGGAGCTGCCGGACGACGCCCAGGGACGTCGCGGATCGCGCACTGAAGATCGCGGTCGGTGCATTCGGCCCCTCGATGAGCGCCGCGGTCGCACGGAAGGCGTCCTCAGCATCATGGCATCCGTAGGCCTCGAGTCGGTCGTCGATCGGAAGCCCGAGGTCGCGCAGCGCATCGTGGTAACCCTGACGGCGCAGCGCGGACGTCCGGATCCGGACGTCGTCGGTGACGAGTGCGATACGGCGATGTCCGTGACGTGCCAGGTGAAGGACGCCTTCCTTCGCCGCGGCCTGGTCGTCGACGCGTACGACGCCGGACGTGATGCCGCGCGGGTGCCGGTCGATGAAGACCACCGGTGTGGGGACGCGTTCGAGGAAGGAGTAGTCGGCGAACTCGGGTGTGACGATGAGTCCCGACACTCGGCGTGCGAGCAGACCCTCCACAATCTCGCGCTCCGCCTCCGCTGAATCGGAGTTAGAGGCGACGAGGAGCTTGATGCCCATCTCCAGGGAGCGCTTCTCGATCTCCTCGATGGCCTTCGCGAAGAACGGGTCGCCGATCGTCGGCACGACGATGCCGATCGTGTCATCGACCCCGCGACGTAGGGAACGCGCGGTGACGTCCACCTGGTAGCCGAGGGTCTCGACCGCCTCCTCGACGCGACGGCGGGTATCGGCGGACACACGTGCATCGCCGTTGACGACCCGTGATGCGGTCTTAGTGCTGGTTCCCGCTGCAAGTGCGACATCGCGCAAACGGACGACCTTGCGGTTCACGACGCCACCCCCGTCGCGATGATCGCCTCGGGCACACGGGCGAGCAGTGCGTCATAGCGTTCACGCACCACACCGCCGGCGAGAACCTGCTCGCAGGATGCCGCTGCACTCGCGACTCCGGAGCGCACGCAGTCGACGAGGACCGCGATGTCGTTGCTCATTCCCTGGTGCTGCCATGCGTGCGCAAAGCCCGCGACGAACGAATCCCCCGCGCCGACGGTGCTGACGACGTCAACGGATACCGCGGGAACCCAGGCATGCGCATCGGAGGTTGCGACCGCAACTCCGGCTCCTCCTGCTGTGACGAGCGCGATCTGCGCGCCACGCTCGACGAGGGCACGCGCTGCGGAGTCGGCGCGTGCGCGTGCCGCGGAGTCGTCGAGATCGTGCGAGTCCATGACGCGCGCGTCGGTAAGTCCGAGACATGCCTCTGCTTCGTCGAGGTTGGGTGCCACCACGTCCGGGTGGATCGCCACGACGGGCTCCAACCACCGCGGCGCGGTGTCGACGAGGATGCGGGCACCACGCGCCTGGGCGCCCGTGACGAGATCGACGAGGGCGTCCGGTGCGAGCCCGGTCGGCAGACTCCCCATGACGAGGATGAGGTCACCTGCATGGAGGGTGTCGAGGACACGGCCGATCACCTCGCGCCACTGCGCGGGCTCCTCGAACTCACCGGATTCGTTGATCACGGTGACGCGCTCGGTCTCGCTCTCGAGAAGGATCGTGGCCGTGCGCACGCCACCGGTGACGGGGAGGATCTCCGCGGCGAGGCTCTCCGCGGCGAGCAGTTGCTCGTAGCGGGCGCGGTCGCGGGTTCCGACAGGGACGACCAGAAGGGCCTGTGACCCCAGGGCACGCAGGGCCCGGGCGACGTTGATTCCCTTGCCTCCGCAGGTCAACTCCACACCCTGGGCACGGATCACCGCCCCGGGGGAGACCCGGGGGACGCTCACCGTCCGGTCGAAGACCGGGTTCGGGTTGAAGATGAGCAGGGCGATGACGGGGCCTTCCTAGGTAATCGTTGTCACACGGGGGGCGGGCACTGGGTAATCGATGTCACGGGGTAGTGCGACGCTAGCCGCAGAGGCCCGACCTGTCTAGCCCTTTTCCGCGGAGAGACCCAGGGCCCTCCGCACGGCTGCCACGAGGGCCGGGGTGGGGTCGGCCGCATCGAGGGCCAGGTGCGGCACCCCGGGGGCGGCGGTCGGACCGGGGGCGGCTCCCCGATCCCGGACTGCCCCCCGGGCGGCGATCCGGCGGGCGCGCTCCCCCTCGTCCAGGCGCAGCCAGACCAGCAGGGCGCCCGGGGCGAGGTCTGCCCAGAGCTGCCAGGCCGCGGCGCCGGCGACCTGGCGGGTGAAAGGGGCACTGACCACGACGGGTGCGTCCGGGGCAGCGGCGAGCCGGTCGGCGAGTGCCGCATGCAGCGCTGCGTAGCGGTCGTCCTTGACCTGGAGGAGGAGCTCCGCCTCGGAGGATCCGGGATGTGCGGCCCGGGCGGCGTCGACGACGCCGGAGCTCACCACGTCGAAGTCGAGATGGACGCCGTCGAGGCTCGCGGCGAGCGCATCGCCCAACGTCGACTTGCCCGACCCTGCCGGACCTGCGACGAAGACCACCGAGGTCATGCGACAGACTCCCTACGACGAGTACCCGTCATGCTAGAACGGAAGCGGCGAGAGGAATCCGATGCAGGTCATTCACGGTGAGCCGTCCGTTCCCGTACGCAGCTCTACGACGACGGCATGGGTGACACTGCGCGGGGCGCACGTGGCGCCGGTCGAATTCGACCTGGGGGATCGCGTCGTCCAGCCGTATTCGCTCTCACCGTGGACACCGCAGGAGCAGCAGGATCAGATCCCTTTGCTTCAGGTTCTCCGCGGGGATTTCTTCTGCCTCCCCTTCGGTGCGCAGGAGGTCGGACCCCCGCACGGTGTGGTCGCGGGTGAGACGTGGACCGTCGTCGAAGAGAAGCACGGATCAGTGACCCTACGCATGGATGCCGAGGACATCGGTGCGACCGTCACGAAGACGGTGGAGGTGCGTGACGGGGACACCTCTCTCTACCAGCAATTCGACATCGCAGGTCTCGACGGCGACTTCAACTACGGGACGCATCCCGTCCTGGACATGAGTGCTTACCCGCTCGGCTCCGTCGAGTTGACCACGTCACCTGTGCGGTGGGCGTCCGTGGCCCCGACCCTGTTCTCCGATCCCGCGCGCGGCGAGCACCAGATCCTGCGCATCGGGGGTGAATTCACCTCCCTCCAAGCGGTACCCCGCGACGACGGCGACGTCCTCGACCTGCGGCATCTGCCCACGGCACCCGGGCACGAAGACCTCGTGATGCTCGTTCCCGAAGTGACCTCGGGATTGGCCTGGAGCGCCCTGCGGTTCCCGGACTACGTCTGGTTCGCGCTTCGACGTGTGGAGGACTTCCCGGCGACGGTTCTCTGGATCTCCAACGGTGGGCGTTCGCAGGCACCGTGGTCGAGCCGTCACATGGCGCGCATCGGCATCGAGGACGTGTGTGCGTACTTCGCTGAGGGACACGGTCCCTCGATCGCGAACCCGCTCGCTGCGCAGGGCATCACCACATCACGCCGATTCACACCGGATCAGACTGTGCGGCTGCGGGTCGTGCAGGCGGTGGCGGCACTGCCTGCGGATTTCGGCTCGGTGACGCAGATCGTCGACCGCGATGGTCTCGCCGTCCTCGTGGACGAGGACGGCCACGAGGTGGTCACCGCGACGCGGACCGACTACCTCGCATAGCGCCTCACGCGATCAGCGCGCGCGTACGACCGTCGTTGTGTCGGTGCACCAGCCGCAGCCGAGGAGGGACACTTCTACGCGAGCTCCCGAGGGAATGGGCCGCTTCGTGTCGAGGGTGAACTCCCCGCGACGATTGGGGTAGGCGCAGATGTCGGAGTGGCAATCGACGAACTCGGTCACCGGCACCCACGGGCTCTTTGGCCCCGTCTTGTAGCGAACAGCGACGAATCCACCGGTGCCCGTCCGACCGACAGAGGACTCCACCGACGCCCTACCCACGATCCGGCTCCCGTCGACAGCAACGTCGGTCAAGGTCGTCTTCTCGGGAGTTACCGTGACGGAGACCACGGGGGTGAGTGCCACACCCTTGCGGATGTTCTCGGTGGTGTGGAAATTGGCGAAGTCCACCGAGCCGTAGATCAAGACCGGGACTCCCGGGACGAAGTCGGTGCCTGAGATCACGATCGTGGTGGCGTTCGTTCCCGTCTTCGCAGATCCGCGAGGCCAGGAGACGTACCCGCCCGAACCCAGGACCTCTCGCGCGCCCACTTGGCGCGCGCTCAAGCTCCCGATGGTGATCTCGATCTCAGTCCATTCAGGATTGTTGAACTTCTCCATAGTGAACGTAATCGGAATGGTCGCCGTGTCTCCATCAAACTCGACGCTCTTCGCCGTCATGGTGACGCGTCCCATTGAGGACTCCGCTGTGGAAGTCGCTGAGGTCGTCGCGTTCGCGGCCGGGTTGGTAAGCACAGGTACACCGAGGACGAGGGCAGCTGCCGTCAGCGCCCCACTGATGCGTGCAACGTATCCACGCCTGAGTACGGATGCGTTCATCGCGTCCTCACCCGACCTTCACGGTGGTAGAAACGGGCGTACACCATCCGCAGTCGACGAGCGAGATCTGAACCTTCGATCCCGCCGGTATCGGCTCGAGAGGTTCGAGCTGGAAGTTGCCGAGAGCGTCGAGCGTACGGCAGATATCGTCCGGACATTTGATGAAGTCATTGACACGATTCCATCGCTTCGAGCCCGGCTCTCGGTATCGCACATTGATGACACCGTCAGCCCCCGTTGTACCCACGCTGGACTGGACTGTCGCTCGTCCCGAAATGGCTGTGCGCGATGCCTGTACGTTCGCGAGCGACGTCTGCTCCGGGGCGACGGTGATCGTGAGGACTGGAGTGAACGCGACCCTCTGCACTTGACCGGTGCGCATGTTCGTGAAATCTGCTGATCCGTAGACAAGCATCGGCTGACCAGACACGAATCCTGATCCTTCGATGGTGAGGTTTCCCTTTCCCGTGCCCTTCTGGGCGGTGTTGAAACCCCAATAGTGATTCCCGCCACCGAAGTCGTCGTCGAAGCGAGATCCCACCTGGCGCGCGTACACACCATCGACTGAGATGGCAACGTCCCCGTAGTCACCACCGTTCCACTTCTCGTAGGTGAACGACACGGGAATGGTTGCGGTATTCCCGTCAAAAGCACCGTCGGAGATCGTGAGGGCAACACGACCCATGTCCGTGATGGCGAAGGACTCACCGCCCCCTGCTGCGTGAGCGGGCTGGGCGAGTCCCGCGGTGAGCAACACGGCCGAAGTGGCCGCGGCAAGTCGTAGACGCACAAACACCCCCGTCGAGTTCGCGACCAACATCGCGCTGTCGTGCGAACTTAGGACACAGCAACACCACCCGCAACACGACACGCAGGGGTTTGAGTCTCGTGACTCCCCGGGAGCGGACTAGCTGACAGTCACCACGATCACGTAACTGGAACCGTCGCCGTTGGTCACCGTGATGTTCGCGGTGCCGGGCGCGATCGCCATGCCACCGGGGTTGTACAGGACACCGCCCTCGTCCTTGCCCTGGAAGACCTCGACAACGGCGGGGTTGTCCGACTCGACCTTGGCAGCGACCGGGTCGTCGACCATGATGTCGAGGCCGTCGCCGACGTTCGCGATCGCCTCGGTCTGCTCGGGGACGATGACGATCGGGGCGAGCATGCCCAAGTTCTCATCGGTGATCTCGATGCCGTCGCCCTCCATGGTGTCACCAACAGCCTCGGACTCCCCGCCCGCAGCGGACTCGGCCGCTGTGTCCTCGGCACCGCCCCCAGAGCCGGAGGAGCAGCCTGCGACGACGGTTGCGGCCAATGCTGCGGCAGCGGCCAGGGCAACAAGACGGGGACGACGCATGGGGGTTCCTCTCACGCTGAATGGGCTACCTCCTAGTCTGCCTTAGCCGAGCACACACGCGCGCGCTGAGGGTGGTTTCGAGGTCTCTGATGTCCGATCACCGGCGGGGTGACCGCCGACGCCTTCCCGTCGTGTTGCTCGAAGTGGCGAACCTGGCCTCGGGTCTCGGCAACGCCGTCGTGCTCGTGGCCCTGCCCTGGCTCGTACTGGAAGTCACCGGATCCCCCGCGTTCACGGGAATCGTGGCCGCGGCGAGCGCGCTCCCCGCACTCGTAATGTCACCCCTCGCGGGATGGCTGGTCGATCACCTCGGACGCCGGGCGGTCAGCATCGGCTCGGATGTGATGTCGGCGATCTCCGTCGCGGCGATCCCGATCGCCGCGATCCTCGCGGACCTCACGCCCACGGTGATCCTGATCCTGGCCATCCTCGGCGCCGCCTTCGATCCCGCCGGGTACACGGCACGTCGGACCCTGCTCGTCGATGCCGCCGAAGCGGCTCACATGGACCAGAACCGGCTCAACGGCATCCACGAGGGGGTCTTCGCGATCGGGTTCGTGCTCGGACCGGTGGTGGGAGCCGCGGCGATCTCCGGAATCGGTCCGACCAACACCTTCTGGATCCCGTTCGGTCTCTTCCTCATCGCCGCCGTCGCGGTCACCTTCATGCGCCTCGCGCCCGCCATCACATCGGGTGACGTCACCGACACGGTCGGGTGGCGCGGCCTCACACGCGGGTTCACCGTGCTGTGGCAGGACGGTCTGCTCCGCACGATCACGCTCGGTGTCCTGGTGCTGGCGGCGATCTACCTACCGACCGAGTCGATCGTGCTCCCGACCTACTTCGAAGGCCTCGACCAACCGGGGTCGCTGGGGCTCGTCATCGCGGCCCTCGCAGGTGGGTCCGTGATCGGAGCGTTCCTCTACGGCTGGATCAGCGCGCGCATGAGCACCAAGCGCCTTCTCCAGGTAATCATGATCGGGACCGCGGTGAGCATCCTCCCGATGGCATTCCTGCCTCCGCTTCCCATCCTCATGGCGGCGGGATTCCTGCTCGGCTTCTTCTGGGGTCCGTTCAACCCGTTGATGACCACACTCGTGCAGGACCGCGTGCCCGCGGATCAACAGGGGCGCGTGTTCGGTGTCCAGTTATCCGTCTTCTATGCAGCACCACCGCTGGGCATGTTGATCGTCGGCTACACCGTCGAGACCTGGGGAGTGTCTGTGACCTACCTGGTCCTCGCCGGGACGCTCGCGGTGACATCGATCGCCGTGCTCTTCGCGCGATCCGTTCGCCAACTCCCGACCCGGCCTACGCTCGAATCATGACCGGCAGCTCTGCCCGCGAGGTGATGCCGGATCGTCTCCGGGGTCTGGCCCTCCTCGGGATCGTGGTCGTCAACGCACCGCTGTTCGCACTGTCCGGCAGCGAGGGCCTGACCCCCGAGTCTGTCGCGGGGCCACTGAACACCGCCGCGGCCTTCCTGATGCTGGCCCTGGCTCAGGGGAAGTTCTACCTGCTCTTCTCATTTCTCTTCGGCTACAGCGCTTCCTTCATCCTGCGGGACAACACGCGTGCGCACCGTCGGCGCTACGTCCGGCGCCTCCTGGTCCTGGCCCTCTTCGGCATCCTCCACGCCACCTTCTTCTTCATCGGGGACATCCTGTTGACCTACGCGATCCTGGGCTTCGGCCTGTTGGCACTGTCGCGCCGCTCGGATCGAGCGCTGAAGATCTGGGCCGTGGCCGTCGCGAGCTTCTCGGTGCTGCTGATCACATCGTTCATCTCTCTGATCTCGCTGTTTCCCCCGCAGGATCCTCAACTGCTCCAGTTGAACACCGCGCTGGCTGATGGCACGTTCCTCGAGGCCTCAGCGGAGCGGCTTCAGACGGTGCCTACGGTGCTGCTCTTTCTGCTGTTCGTGCAGGGTGGCATGGCGTTCGCGGCGTTCCTGCTCGGGCAGCTCGCATCACGACACCAGCTCCTGCGTGCGCCCGGTGATCGGATCGGTCTATGGCGACGGATGATGGTGATCGGCCTCGCGGTGGGGCTTCCCCTGCAGATCGTCGCGGGCTGGCTTCAGGTAGCCGCCATCTCCGCGGGAAACCACTACTCGACGGCAGGGGCGATCGGCCTCATCCTGGGATTCTCGACGGCACCGCTCCTCACGGCCGGCTACATCGGGCTCGTGGGGTGGGGACTCACGAAGCGCCCCGGCCTCCTGCGCGCGGCGAGTCCAGCGGGCCGCGCGTCGCTCACCGTCTACATCGGAGAGTCCGTCGTGCTGTCGTTGCTGTTCTGCGGCTACGGCCTCGGCTTCTACGGTGACTGGGGTGCCTTCGCCGTGCTCGCCTCCGCGGTGCTCACGTGGATCCTTCTCGCACTACTCGCGTGGGCATGGCTGCGGAGATACCCCCAGGGGCCACTCGAGATCGTGGCAGCACGGCTCACCGGTGCGCGAGGCTCGCGCTAGGACTGCGCCATATCGACGAAGCGTGAGTAATGCCCCTGGAAGGCCACGGTGATCGTGGCCGTCGGACCGTTGCGGTGTTTGGCGACGATGAAGTCTGCTTCGCCTGCACGCGGTGACTCGGGTGCGTAGAAGTCCTCGCGGTGGAGCAACACCACCATGTCGGCATCCTGCTCGAGTGAGTTGTGCACGGCGACGCCATCCGCGATGAAATTGTGGGATCCGAGAACCTCGGCGTCGAAGACCTCCATCTCCCCCAGGGGTTCGATCTCGACGATCTCATCCCAGTACACGTCGTTGGTGGCAACCATCTCGAGTTCCTCGGACTCGAGCACGGCCGCAACGCGCTGGAGCCGCTGCCTACTCGGGGCCGACTTCCACAGGGTGCTACCGCAGTACTGACCACCGAGGGATGCCTGGAACTCGCGGTGGGTCATACCCCGGTCCACGATGACCTCGCGGACGCGGTCCCAGACGTCGACGGGCACTGTGTCGCGATTGGGGTTGGACTCGACTCCGTCGAGGATGCGCAGCAGTTGGCGACCCACGCGACCACGCGCGCCGTAGGCATTGATCCGACGGAGGAACGCCCTCTGATCCGCCGCCCCTGATATGTCCACGTGGAATCCATCGCGGTAGCCCCGCTTGCGTGCCACTCGGATGCGGGTGTGGATGCCGAAGCGGAGGAGCAGGCGGGAGACTCCATCGGCCAATTCACGGCTCGTCGACGCGTAATAGATGCGGCCACCGCGCTTACTCGGCAGGACCTGGATCGAGCCATCCGTTGCCCAGAGGTGACGGAGGAACAGGGCGATCTGCTCCTTGGGAAGAGAGAAGACCGGCTCCGGGATGAACTTCTGGTGGCTGCGGGCACCGAAGAGTCCAAGCTCGTCGAACCATGCGGCCATCGGATTGCGTACACCTTGGGTGACCGGGCGCCTGCTGGTGAATCGCAGCGTGGTGCACCGGGCAGCGGGGTACTCGTCCACCCGCAACTTCACGTCGAAGGCGCGCGACGCACTCTCCCCGACGATCGCCAGGTTCGCCAGATCCGTGGTCGCATAGCGCATGGGTTGCCGAGGAAGCATGGAGCCGTCACCGAGCATGTGCGCGAGGACGATGACCTGCTCATCCG
>CAZBWA010000006.1:55059-56312 GCA_964495555.1 uncultured Bifidobacteriaceae bacterium
GGAAGCATGGAGCCGTCACCGAGCATGTGCGCGAGGACGATGACCTGCTCATCCGTCCACACTGTTTCGAGGGCTGGCGCGGGAACGTGGCGTGGAATACCGATCCGGTCTCCGATCTCCAGGGCCCCCAAGGCAGACCATCCGTGGTAGGTGAGCAGTGGGTGGTTGGCCGTCGCATCTAGGACGCGACCGCTGGCGGTGCGGAGTCGGAAGACTTCCTTACGGCCCGTGGAGAAGACCCGGGTCAGCGGGCGCGCGACGTAACGGAGCGAGTCATCGAGTGACCACACGGGAACATCGCGCTCACCGGATGCGAGGAGTGCACCCATGGTGGTCTCGGCACCGGTATCGGCACGGATCACACGCGTGGTCGCGGGGAGACAGCCCGACTCGCGAAGGTCCGACAGCATCGGACGCTTGTCCTGACGTTGTTCCGGACCACGGTTCAACTGACTGATCGCGATGACGGGGACGTCGAGCTCCTTCGCGAGCAACTTCAACGACCGGGAGAACTCCGATACCTCCTGCTGGCGGCTTTCCACGCGCTTGCCGCTGGTCATCAGCTGCAAGTAGTCGACGACGACGAGGCGTAGATCATGACGCTGCTTCAAGCGCCGGCACTTCGCGCGGATCTCCATGAGCGTGAGGTTCGGGGAGTCGTCGATGAAGAGCGGTGCGTCGCTGACGGTGCCCATCTTCTGCGCGAGTTTCGTCCAGTCGGAGTCGCTCATGCTGCCGGTGCGCATGTGGTGCATCGGCACCTGCGCCTCGGCAGACAGCAGCCGCATGACGATCTCGTTACGGCTCATCTCCAGGGAGAAGATCACGCTCGTCAGCCCGTGCTTGATGGACGCCGCACGGCACACGTCGATACCCAGGGTCGACTTCCCGATCGACGGGCGCGCGGCGAGGATCACCAGCTGTCCGGGGTGCAGTCCGTTGGTGAGGGAGTCCAGGTCGGTGAATCCGGTGGGGACGCCCACCATCTCCCCGTCGCGGTTGGAAATCGCTTCGATCTCGGTCAGCGCCTCGTTCATCACCGCGCTCAGGGGGAGGTAGTCCTCGCTGTTGCGCCGCTCGGTGACCTCGTAGACCTCGGCCTGCGCGCGATCGACGAGGTCGTCGACCTCACCGGTGCCGCTGAATCCCATCTGGGTGATGCGGGTGCCCGCCTCGACGAGGCGGCGCAGGATCGCCTGTTCGCGCACGATGCGCGCGTAGTAGTTGGCGTTGGCGGCCGTGGGCACCATGGA
>CAZBWA010000006.1:56412-57736 GCA_964495555.1 uncultured Bifidobacteriaceae bacterium
GCGGCGATGTCCTGGGGTGGGGTGCGATCGGGGAGTGACGGTTCCTCGGGACGAGGAAGTTCCGCGACGCTCACGCCCGACCTCCCCTCACGTCCCGTGTCTACACCGAGGGTCCGACGTTAGGCAGGCAGCGGACCCGTGTCCACGAGGCTTGTGGGCACGGGTGTGGAGAGGCTGGGGAGATCCCCGCGTGCTCGTGGGGGAGGCCTGGGGACGACCTGGGGACGGACAGACCAATCCGGGCGCACATCCCCGGATCCACGGGGGAAACGTCGTCCCAAGGGTGTGGACGAAAAGTTCTCGTCCGCTATTACCGGGAGGTCACGCCTCGATCATGATCGCGGTCTCGAGCATGTCGACGAGGATCGCGGCACCGAAGAGGAGTGTGAACAGCACACCGATCGCCACACCCACGATGCCCAGCCACATCCCCCACTGCGCCATCGCCTTGTTGTTCGCCAGTCCCTGGTTGGCCTTACGGATCCCGATGGCGCCGAAGATGATGGCGAGGATCGAGGGGACGCCGAACGTCCCCCATCCAAGAGCGAGCCCGACGATGCCCAGCACCAGTGCAGCGGTGCCGAGTCCGTTCTGCGCGTCGGTCGTGGGGCGTCCGAGAACCTGACCCTGCGTCATGGCGTGCTCCTTCACTCGCGTCGTTATCTCGACGGTAACGACGTGCTCGTCGTGAAGGAGGAGCGTGCACGGGCACTGACCGGTCATCGGATCGCTACCCTGCCGACATGGCCTACCGCATCACCGCCGTCTGCTTGGGCAACATCTGTCGCTCCCCGATCGCCGAAGCCGTGATCCGTGATCGGGTGCGCGCCGCAGGTTTCGACGATCTCGTCGTGGTGGACTCGAGCGGGACAGGTGACTGGCATGTGGGAGGTCTCGCCGACCCGCGCACACGGGCCACTCTCGATGCCGCGGACTACGAGCACGACCATCGTGCGCGGCAGATCGACGCGTCGTGGATAGCGGACATCGATCTCTTACTCGCGATGGACACGTCGAACTACGCGAACCTGCAAGCCCTGGTGGCCGAGTCGGGAGCCAACGTGGAACTCCGCATGCTCCGCAGTTTCGATCCCGACCTCGCGCATCTCGAGGAGCCGCATCCCGAGCTCGACGTCCCGGATCCCTACTACGGCACGCAGGATGACTTCGTCGCGGTCCTGGAAATGATCGAGCGGGCAGCCGACGCACTCGTCGTCGAACTGCCCGCTCGGGTGAAGCAGTAGGGGCTACACGGTCGGCGGACCGAACCGGTTGTCTCCCGGCGTGCCCTTCGACACGAGGAACACGAGCATCACGATCGTGC
>CAZBWA010000007.1:0-46983 GCA_964495555.1 uncultured Bifidobacteriaceae bacterium
AGAGGAAGCGGTCTCAAACACCGTCCAGTGTGGGTTCGAATCCCACCCGGGGCACGTCACCGTGAGGCGGTGGCCTCGCCGGACCCGTGCTTCTCCGCGATGGCATGCAGGAGCCCGGCGATGAAGCGTGGGGAATCCTCCGTCGAGAGATCCGTGGACAGGTTCACGGCCTCGGAGATGGCGACACCGTCGGGGATGTCGGTTTCGAAGAGGATCTCGTAGGTGCCCAAACGTGCAATCGCGCGATCGACGTCTGGCATCCGCTGCAGGGACCAGCCCTCGGCGCAGCCCGCGATGCGCTCATCGATGACGACCTGGTGGGCAGCGACACCCTCGACGAGGGTCACCGTGTACTCGTTCAAGGCCGGGGAATCGTCTGCCTTCCGCCTGCGAACGTGCTCGGCGAGGATGCTGGGGATGGCGACGCCCTTGCTGTCGGCCTCAAAGAGGATGTCGAGGGCGCGCTTACGCGCCTTGGATCGCGCGGACACTAG
Source organism: uncultured Bifidobacteriaceae bacterium (assembly GCA_964495555.1). Lineage (GTDB taxonomy): Bacteria > Actinomycetota > Actinomycetes > S36-B12 > S36-B12 > VGCC01. The sequence continues at coordinate 495 of CAZBWA010000007.1, forward strand.
TCGTTGACACGACCCAGGTAGGAACCATCGCGGGTATCGACCTTCACCTTGGTGTTGGGCTCGATGAAGAGCGGAACCTGGATTTCCGCGCCCGTCTCCAGCGTCGCAGGCTTGGTCCCGCTCGTGGACCGGTCGCCCTGCAGGCCCGGCTCGGTGTAGGTGATGACGAGTTCGACCGATGCGGGGAGTTCCACGATGATCGGGGCCCCCTCGTGCATCGAGATCTGGGCGACCTGGTTCTCCAGCAGGTAGTCGGCGCTATCCCCGACGACGGAGGCAGGCACGGGCACCTGCTCGTAGGACGTCGTGTCCATGAACACCCAGTCGTCGCCATCCTTGTAGAGGTACTGCATGTCGCGACGGTCGACCGTGGCCGTCTCGACCTTCACCCCGGCATTGAAGGTGCGGTCGACGACCTTGCCGGAGAGGACGTTCTTCAACTTGGAGCGCACGAAGGCCCCACCCTTGCCCGGTTTCACGTGCTGGAACTCCACGATGGACCACAACTGTCCGTCGATCTTGAGCACCATGCCGTTCTTCAGGTCGTTCGTCGTGGCCATCGTCTCTCCTGCTTCTCGCCAGTTCCCTATCCCACGCGCACGAGGTCGCGGGGAGCCTCGGTCAGCACGACGCTTCCCCCGTGAGTCACCTCGAGGGTGTCCTCGATGCGAACGCCACCGCGCAAGGGAAGGTAGATCCCAGGTTCGACGGTGACCGCCATGCCGGCGGCAAGGGTATCCAGGGACTCGGGGTTCACCATCGGGGCCTCGTGGATCACGAGCCCGACAGCATGCCCCGTCCCGTGTGTGAAGTTCTCGCCATAGCCCGCACCCGTGATGATCTGGCGGGCCGCGGCGTCCACGGCACTGCACGCGGCCCCGGCCACCACCGCGCGGCGACCGATCTCAGCTGCCTCTGCGACGATCCCGTGGATGTCCCGCTGCCAGTCCTCGGGATCGCGCCCCACGAGGAACGTGCGCGTCATGTCCGCGTGGTATCCCTGCACCCGCGCGCCACAGTCGATGACGAGCAGGTCGCCTGCTGCAACCGCCCTCGCGGTGGGGCGGTGGTGCGGGATCGCGGAATGGGGGCCCGCGGCCACGATCGTCGGAAACGCCCGGTCCTCGGCGCCCCGTGCTCCGAAACCCGCCTCGAGTCGACGCGCGATATCGACCTCCCGATCCCCCACGCGGATACCGCGAGCGACATCCATCAGCGCCTCCGCCGTGATGGCACAGGCGCGGCGCACGGCCATCCACTCGTCGGAATCCTTGATCCGCCGCAGGCGCAGCACGGGGTCCTCTGCCACATCGACCCGGGGAAGGATCGCGCGCATCTGCTCGACCAGCGAATAGGTGGTGGATGACGGAGTGATCACGCGTGCCACTCCGCGCTCGGCGAGGAGTCGCGCGAGTGCCGCCGGTCCACCACGATCGATAACGGCTTCGACATCGGGACTCTCCTGAGCGACCTGATCGCGGTAGCGCCCGTCGGTCACGAGGGTCACCCCCGCGACCCCCACGCCGAGGACGGCGGAGCTCCCCGTGAAGCCGGTCAGGTAGCGCACCGCGACGGGGTCGCCGGTCACATAGACGGCACCGGAGCCGATCTCCTCCAGCAACTGCGTGCGGCGGGTGGCGTGATCCCCCATCACACGCGCGCGGCGATGGCGCGCAACGCCAGCAGGTACGAGTCGAATCCCAGACCCGAGATCGTGCCGGTGACCACCGCGGAGACCACGGACGTGTGCCGGAACTCCTCCCGGGCCAGTGGATTCGACAGGTGCACCTCGATGACGGGGGCTGTGAGAAGTGCGCACGCGTCGCGGAGCGCATAGGAGTAGTGGGTGAAGGCGGCTGGGTTGAGGATCACCGGGATCGAGCCATCGGCGGCTTCATGCAACCAGGACAACATCTCCGACTCATCGTTGGTCTGCCGCAACTCGACCTGGAGGCCCAAGTCCGACGCGAGACCCTCGAGCGCCCGCGAGAGGTCGTCCAGCGTGCCGGTGCCGTATACGTCCGGCTCGCGCGAACCGAGGCGGTTCAGGTTGGGTCCGTTGAGGACCAGCACCCGTGTCATGGTGGGAGAGCCTACGCGCTGATCGCGTCGTAGGCGGCACGCATGATGTCGGGGTCCGGGCCCTGCCAGATCGTCGGATTCTGTAATCCGTCCAACACGACGAAACGCAGGGTGCGCCCTCGGGTCTTCTTGTCCACCGCCATGGTCTCCATGAGGGCAGGCCATGCGCTGGCGAGATACGTACGCGGCAGGCCGACGGCGTCCAGGACCGTGCGATGCATCTCCAGGCCATCGGCATCCAAGCGTCCACCGAGATGCGCGAGTTGCCCCGCGTACATCACGCCGACCCCGACGGCCGATCCGTGGCGCCATCGGTAGTCCTCGTTCTTCTCGATCGCATGCCCCAACGTGTGGCCGTAATTGAGCACTTCGCGTCCGATGCCGCCCGATGCCCCCGTCTCGCGAAAGTCGCGCCCGACGACATCCGCCTTGACCTGGACCGCACGCCGAATCAGGTCGGGAAGGAGATCACCCGACGGATCGAGGGACTCATGCGTGCGCGTGACGAGATCGGAGAGGATGGACGCATCTGTCGTCAGTCCGACCTTCACGACCTCCGCCATCCCGGACACGATCTCCGCCTCGGGCAGGGACTCCAGGGTCCGCACGTCACAGAGCACACCGGCCGGACTGGAGAAGACTCCGACGAGGTTCTTCCCGGCGGCGATGTTGATTCCGGTCTTCCCACCGACGGACGCATCGACCATCGCCAGAAGGGAGGTGGGCACCAACACGCACCGCACACCACGCAGCCACGTGGCCGCGATGAACCCCGCGAGGTCCGTGAGTGCACCCCCACCGATTCCCACTACGACGTCATTGCGCGTGAATCCTTCGGCACCCAACCTCGACCAACACTGCGCCGCGATCTCCGCCGTCTTCGCATCCTCCGCATCGGGCACCTCGATGGTCACGACCTCAAGGCCCGCATCGGATATGCGCTCCCCCAGCGACGCGACCAGGCCCGCGACGGACGCCTGGTGGATCAGTGCCGCACGCGTCGCCCCGTCCAGCAGCGGCTCCACCTGATCCAGCACATCCCTGCCGATCACGACCGTGTAGTCGTGCTCGGAACTCACGTCGACGAGCGCGGTCACGCGGCACCCCGGTTCGTGAGGGCCGCGCACACATCGTCGACCACCGCGCGTAGGGATCGACCACTCGTCTGCACCCGGACCGTCGCCAGGGACTCGTAGATGGGCGTGCGCTCCTTCAGCAACGACGTGAGAGTGCCTCGCACGTTGCCCAGGAGGAGAGGTCTCGAGGCGTTCATGCCTACGCGATGTGCTGCGTCGCTGACATCGACTTCGAGCCACACCACAGGGATTCCCGCGAGGAGAGTCGGCGTCCCGGGCGTCATCACCGCCCCACCCCCGAGGCTGAGCACCCCGACGGATCCCCCGACTGCTTCAGCGATCACCTCCTGCTCCAGCTGTCGGAAGTACGGTTCACCCTCGGTGACGAAGATGTCGGCGACTCGCTGACCGGTGCGCTCTTCGACGAGCTGGTCGCTGTCGGCGAAGGGAACCGATAGTCGCTCGGCGACCCGGCGACCGACGGAGGTCTTGCCGGCACCGGGGGCACCGATGATCACCGCGGTCAGTGCCATCAGCGGATGCTCAGGTTCGCGAGGTAGGACTCGTAGTTCCGGCGGGTCTCCTCGACAGAGTCACCGCCGAACTTCTCCACCAGCGCATCCGCGAGAACCAGGGCGACCATCGCCTCGGCCACGACCCCGGCCGCGGGGACCGCGCAGGCATCGGAACGCTGGCTGATCGCCACCGCTTCCTCTCCGGTGGACACGTCGACGGTCTTGAGGGCCCGGGGAACTGTGGAGATGGGCTTCATCGCGGCCCGCACGCGCAGGGCCTCCCCCGTGGTCATGCCACCCTCGGTCCCACCGGAGCGCCCGCTGGTGCGCTCAAGGCCGTCCGCGCCAGCCACGATCTCGTCGTGCGCCTGCGATCCGCGGACGACGGCCAGGTCGAAACCATCGCCCACGGCCACGCCCTTGATCGCCTGGATCCCCATCAATGCCGCCGCCAAGCGCGCGTCGATGCGGCGATCCCAGTGGACATGGGATCCCAATCCGGGCGGGAGCCCGTGCACCACGACCTCGACCACTCCTCCGAGAGTGTCCCCCTCGCGGTGCGCGGTCTCGATCTCCTCCTCCATCGCCTTCGATATCGCCGGATCCATGCAGCGCACGGGTGATGCGTCGATCATGGCGAGATCCCCTGCGCCAGGCACGCGCCCGTCGGCGAGTGCGATCGGACCGATCCGCACGACGTGACTGAGGACCGTGATCTCCCCGAGTTGCTGCAGGAAGTTGCGCGCGATCGCTCCGAGGGCCACGCGCGCTGCGGTCTCCCGGGCGCTGGCGCGCTCGAGCACGGGACGGGCATCGTCGAAGCCGTATTTCTGCATCCCCACTAGGTCCGCATGCCCCGGCCGCGGTCGGGTCAACGCCTCATTGCGCGCCAGCCCCTCGAGCTCGGCTGCATCGACTGGATCGGCGGACATGACCCGTTCCCATTTGGGCCACTCGCTATTCCCGATCTCGACGGCGATGGGACTGCCCAGAGTGACGCCGTGGCGCACCCCGCCCAGGATCTGCACCTCGTCCCGCTCGAACTTCATGCGCGCACCGCGGCCGGCCCCGAGTCGGCGTCGAGCGAGTTGCTCGCTGAGATCGTGGGTGGTGACCCCGATGCCGGCAGGGAGTCCCTCGATGATGGCGACCAGCGCCTGCCCATGGGATTCCCCAGCTGTCAGCCACCGCACCATGGGGTGATCCTCCCAGAGGACCCGCACTCCCTGGTGACCAGCCTTGCTAGCCGAATGCGAACGCCGCGCAGGAAACGGCGGCGCCGACCGTCATGAAGGGACCGAAGGGGATCCGGGCCTTCCTCAACCGACCGACCGACCGGCGACGGACCATGATGGCGATCGCCGCGATCGCGAATCCCCACCACAGGCCCCACCATGCGGTCATGACTCCGAGCGTTCCCAGGTAGAAGCCGAGGATCCAGGCGTACTTCACATCACCCATGCCCAGGCCGCCGAGCACGTGCGCGAGGGCGAAGACCGCGAGGGCTCCCGTGCCGACCGCGACACCGCGGAGCAGGGGCGCGGAATCGCCAGCGAGGACGGCGGCGGCGGTCATCAACCCGACACCGATACCCGCGCAACTGGCCAGGAGGCGGTTGGGCAGGCGATGGGTGCGCGCGTCGATCCACGAGAGTGCGATGGCATGGATCACCAGCGAGAACCAGGAAGCTGTGATGAGGACGCTGGCCATCACGGCACGCTAGGCAGCAGCCCACCCCCTGCGCCAGATAGTGATCAGCTCTGTGGATAACCCTCGAGGGCCTCGCGCATGGCACTCACCGGCGCCTCCCTACCGGTCATCAGGCGCACCTGCTCCGTGGCCTGCCAGAGCAGCAGATCGGCGCCCCGTGCCACGGGGCCCTGCCATGACTGGGCCAGCGTCGTCGGCCAGGGGGCGTACGTCACGTCGAGGAGGACCGCGTCGCCGAACCCCGGGGCGACCCGCGCCCATGGAGCCGCAGCATCCGCCGGCAACGTGCTGACCACGAGCCCCACCTCGTAGACCACCGGCTCGATGTCAACTGGTACGCAGGTGATTCCGCATTCCTCCGCGAGCTCAGCGATCCCCCGAGCAGCCTCCGGCCGGCGCGCAGCCACCGTGACGTACCCCACGCCCAGGTCGCGCAGGGCCACGATCGCACTCCGCGCCGTGGCACCGGCTCCGAGGATGAGAGCTGCCTCGCATCGACGTTCGGGCCCCGCGTGTCGGATCGACTGCACGATTCCGAATACGTCGGTGTTGAACGCACACCACTCCCCCTCGGGGGATCGGACCAATGTGTTCGCCGCCTGCGTGAGAAGCGCGACCTCATCGCCCCGAGCGGCGCAGGCCAGCGCCTCCTCCTTCAGCGGCATCGTGAGCGACAGACCCTTCCAGAGGTCATCGAGTTCGGCGACGAATCCAGCGAGCTCCTCGCGTGTCACCTCGAATCGGCCGTAGTCCCAGTTCAGGCCCAGGGCTCGGTACGCCGCAAGGTGCAGGACAGGCGAGAGGCTGTGCTCGATGGGCGATCCCAGGACCGCTGCACGCCCATCGACGGTCACTGATTGGCCAGGTTCTCTTGGAACTGGCGCTTGAGCTTCAGGAAGCGCTCATAGGTGCGCGCGAACTTCGTCTCACGCGTCTGCGGATCGACGGTCACGAAGTACAACCACTTGGCCTTCGCCGGGACGAGAGCCGCCTCGATCGCAGCCTCTCCGGGAGAGTTGATCGGGGTCGGAGGCAGGCCTTGGATCTGGTACGTGTTGTAGGGCGAGTCGGTCGCCAGCTGCTCGGCGTTGAGTTGAATGTCGGTGATCCCGAGTGCGTAGGAGACCGTGGAGTCGAACTGCAGCGGCATGTCGGCATCCAGTCGGTTGTAGACGACGGCTGCGGCCTTGGCGAAGTCGTTGGGCAGCACCTCGGCCTGAACGAGGGAGGCGATGACGAGGATCTCGTACGGATCACGACCGACCTCGCGCGCACGTGCCACCAGATCGGTGGTCGCAGCCGCCTGGTCGAAGCGACCGACGAGTGTTCGAATGACGTCTTCCGCCGTCTCATCCCCGACGAGGTCGTAGGTGGCAGGGAAGAGGAACCCCTCCAGACGTCCCCCCGCCCATTCGGGAAGGCCCACGTTGGACGGGGCCTCCGCCACCTTCTCGAATTGCTTGACCGGGATCCCCGTGACCTCCGAGGCGATAGCGAAGGCCTGGTCGAGCCGCAGGCCCTCCGGCAGCACGAGTCGGTTCTGAGCGCGGGACTCCGGTGTGAGCATCAAGGCCAGTGCGTCCGCAGCGCTCATCTCCTGGCGCAACGTGTAGGACCCCGGTCCCAACGTCGACGATCGTGGATCGTTTCCCGTCGCCTCCACGAACGCATCGGCCGTTAAGACGACGCCGGCCTCCTGCAGGGTGCGACCGATCTCGGTCAGGCTGTCCCCCCGGCCGACGACGATCGTGACCTCACCGGTCCCGGGCCCGGGGTAGTCGGTCGGGGCCGAACCGCCGGAGAGCAAGCGCCATGCGATGAACACCATCGCCGCGACCAGGGCGACGATCACCAGTCCTGAGATCCGCTTCCCCGCGGCGCCGCGATTGCGCGAGGGAGGCAGGGACGCTTCGGTGAACATGTCGTCGAGTTGCGTCACAACACCTCCCCGGGGGGTTGGCCCATCGATCGCTCCGAATCGAGTGCGAACTGCAGCACCACGACGGCGGCCGCGCTGTCGACCCGGTTGCGGGTCGATCGCGTGGATCGACCCTGTTCACGGTACGTCCGGTGCACCTGCACCGTCGACAGCCTTTCATCCACAAGTCGGACATCGACGTCAATGTGACCGGCGAGGCGTGTCGCCCAGGCGCGCACACCCTGGGCGCTGGCGCCCTCCGAACCGGACATGCTGACCGGAAGACCGACGACGACCTCGAGGGCTCCCACATCGGACACGAGTCCCGCGATGGCATCGAGACTGTCGGGGCCGGCCGGGATGGCCTCACGCGGGTTGGCGAGGACGCCCCCGTAGTCGGAGACCGCGACACCGATGCGCATGGATCCCGGATCGAGTCCGATCCGAACCCCGGGCCTCATCCCGCGGCTGCCGCCCTCATCTGCGCTCGCACCGCGTCGAAGCCCGCGGCGACTCCATCGACCCGTGGTCCACCTCCCTGTGCCAGGTCGTCCTTCCCTCCGCCACGGCCATCGACTTCAGCCATGACACACGAGAGGACGTCTGGAGCCGATTGTCCCCGCTCGATCGCCCGCGGGGTGCACGCCACGACCACGGCGACGGCATCATCACGAACTGCGGCGCCCACGATGGCCGCCGCCACGTCCTTCTGCACCCGTCCACGCGCGTGCGTCACGAGCTCACGGAGTTCCTGCGGGCTGGTCCCTTCGGGGGCCACGAACGTCCACAGGCGGAGGTCGCCGATGTCCTCACCTTCGCCGGTGATCCCGTCGACATTCGCCATCAACTGCGCACTCTTGAAGCGCCCGAGGTCGCGTTCGGCGTCCTTGAGGGACGTGATGGTGCGCTCGATCCGTTCCACCAGTTGATCCGCGGGCGCCTTGACCATCTCGCTCAGCCGCTGGACGAGCACGTGCTCACGGGCGAGGAAGCGATAGGCGTCGACCCCCACGAGGGCTTCCACGCGGCGAACACCTGCGCCGATGGACCCCTCGGAGAGGAATGTCACGACCCCGAGTTGTCCCGATCGCTGCGCGTGTGTTCCTCCGCAGAGCTCATGCGCCCAGTCACCGACCGAGACGACACGCACCTCCTCGCCGTACTTCTCGCCGAACAACGCCATCGCGCCCATGGCCCGAGCCTGGTCCTGGCTCATGACCTCCGCGGACACCGCGAGGTCTTCGATGAGGAGGGCATTCACGCGGTCCTCGACGTCGCCTAGGACCGCGGGGGCAACCGGCTCGGGGTTGGGGAAGTCGAAGCGCAGGCGACCGGGCGCGTTCTCCGACCCCATCTGGGTGGCCGTCTCGCCCAGGCGCTCGCGGAATGCGCGATGGATCATGTGGGTCGCCGTGTGCGCCCGCGAGATCGCCTTGCGGCGCTCGATGTCGACGGCCGCGGTGACCGCGGATCCCGTCGTGACTTCACCGTGCTCGACACGGCCGCGGTGGACGAAGAGTCCCGGCACGGGTGCCTGGACGTCGTAGACGGAGAACACGGACCCGTCACCCAGGGTGAGACGCCCATGGTCCCCGAGTTGCCCACCGGCTTCCGCATAGAACGGGCTGCGATCGAGAATCACCTCCGCGTGATCACCCGTTGTCACCACCGGGACCGTCACTCCCTCCTGGACGATGCCGAGGATCTGGGATTCCGTGATCACCGTGTCGTACCCGACGAATGTCGTTCCGCCACCGCCGTCAAGGATCTCGCGGTAGGCGGTCGTCGCCGCGAAACCGGCCTTACGCGCATGCGCATCGGCCTTGGCGCGCTGGCGCTGCTCGGTCATCAGAGACCGAAAGCCGTCCTCGTCCACGCTGAGACCGGCCTCGGCGGCCATCTCGAGCGTGAGGTCGATGGGGAACCCGTAGGTGTCATGGAGGGCGAAAGCCTGTTCACCGGCCAGGACCTTCCCGCCGCTGCTGCGGACACTCGACGCCGCCGTCTCGAACAACTGCAGGCCGTTCTTGAGCGTCTGGAGGAAGGCAGCCTCCTCGTTGACCGAGACGGTGCGGATGCGCCCGGCTTCGTCATTGAGTTCCGGATACTGGGGTGCCATCACGGCGATCGTGCTGTCCATCAGTTCCCCGATGGTCGGATCCTGGGATCCGAGGAGGCGCATGTTGCGGATGACTCGTCTCATGAGGCGACGTAGGACGTACCCACGTCCCTCATTACCGGGCACGACTCCGTCGCCGATGAGGAAGGCGCACGTGCGCGAGTGGTCGGCGACGACACGCAGCATCACGTCGCTTCGCGGACTGGCCCCGTATCGAGTCCCCGTCAACTCCGACGCCCGATCCAGGATCCCGCGCGTCGTGTCGATCTCGTAGATGTTGTCGACGCCCTGCAGCAGTGCAGCCATGCGTTCGAGCCCCATGCCGGTGTCGATGTTCTTCGCGGGTAGCTCCCCGAGGATCGGGTAGCCCTCCTTCGCCGGGCCGTCACCGCGGGCGTACTGCATGAAGACGAGGTTCCACACCTCGAGGTACCGATTCTCATCGGCGATCGGTCCCCCGGGCGCTCCGTGGTCGGGCCCTCGGTCGTAGTAGATCTCCGAGCACGGCCCGCAGGGACCGGGCACGCCCATCGACCAGTAGTTGTCGGCCTGTCCCCTGCGTTGGATGCGATCCAAGGGCAAGCCGACGACGCGGTGCCAGATGTCGATGGCCTCGTCGTCATCGAGGTAGACGGTGACCCAGAGTCGATCGGGCTCGAAGCCGTAACCGCCCGCGTCCTGGGACGCAGTCAGCAGCTCCCACGCCATCGGGATCGCGCCGTCCTTGAAGTAGTCACCGAAGGAGAAGTTGCCCGCCATCTGGAAGAAGGAGGCATGCCGGGTGGTCTTGCCCACCTCTTCGATGTCGAGTGTGCGGACGCACTTCTGGACACTCGTGGCACGCGGATACGGGGGCGGTGCCTCACCGAGGAAGTAGGGCTTGAAGGGGACCATGCCCGCGTTGACGAACAGCAGGGTCGGGTCGTCGAGGAGAAGCGATGCCGAGGGGACCACCTGGTGGCCACGATCGGCGAAGAATCGGAGGAATCTGCTGCGGATCTCAGCGGAGTCCATCCGCACCCCCTCGCAGGACGGCCGCTGCCGCGCGCCCGGGGATGCGGGCCCGCACGACGGACTCGCCGGGCCCCTGCGCCGCGCGTCCGACTGTCGCGATCACCGTCATGGCCGCAGCACCCAGCTGCTGCGCGGTCACCGTCACACCCTGCTCCCGGGTGTCGAGCCACCACTGCTGCCCGCGGCGATACGCGTACACGCCCACGGCTGCGCCCACACCGACCCACAGCAGACGACGCATGGCCGAAGCCTAATCAGCGCGGGAGGACCCTCCCCGACGTAGTTGGTCCAGTCGATCGAGGACCTCGGACCATCGGGCCTCGGCACCGTGATCCCCGGGGCGGTAGTAGTCCCGGTCGCGGAGTTCCTCGGGAAGATAGTCCTGGACGGCTACGCCCTCGGGAACATCGTGCGGATACACGTACCCCGCGCCGTGTCCGAGTCCGCGAGCCCCCGGGTAGTGGGCGTCTCGCAGGTGCGGGGGCACGGTTCCGATTCGGCCTGCGTTGACATCGGCCAAAGCCTCGTCGATCGCCACGATGACCGCATTCGACTTCGGCGCCAGTGATGCCTGGATGGTGACGTGGGCGAGGATGATGCGCGCCTCGGGCATCCCGATCATGGCGACGGCCTGCGCCGCCGACACGGTCGCGGGGAGCACCGCAGGATCGGCCATCCCGATGTCCTCACTGGCCAGGATCATCAGCCGACGTGCGATGAAGCGCGGATCCTCCCCGGCCGCCAGCATGCGCGCCAGATAGTGGAGCGCTGCGTCCGGGTCACTCCCGCGCACGCTCTTGATGAAGGCGCTGATCACGTCGTAGTGCTGATCGCCGTCCTTGTCGTAGCGGACCGCAACATGCATCACCGCTGCCTCGATCGCCGCCACGTCGATGGTGCCCGAGGATCCGAGTGCGGCTGCGTCCAAGGACGTAAGAGCACGTCGCGCGTCGCCGGCGCTCATGCGGACGAGGACATCGATTGCTTCCTCGTCAACCGTGACACGACCACCCAGCCCCCGGGGATCGCTGATCGCGCGCTCAATGACCGCCCGAACGTCGTCTTCCGTGAGCGGTTCCAGCGTCACCACGACGCTGCGGGACAGAAGTGGTGCGATGACCGAGAAGCTCGGGTTCTCCGTGGTAGCGGCGACAAGTGTCACCCAGCCGTTCTCGACTGCCGGGAGGAGTGCGTCCTGCTGGCTCTTGCTGAAGCGGTGGACCTCGTCGATGAACAGCACCGTGCCTCGGCCGTGCAGCTCCAACCGCTCGCGCGCCTGGTCGATCACGTCGCGCACATCCTTGACGCCCGCCGTGACCGCGGAGAGCTCGGCGAACGCACGCCCCGAGCTTGAGGAGATGAGAGTCGCCAGCGTGGTCTTGCCCGTTCCGGGCGGCCCCCAGAGGATCACGGACACGGAGGAGTCACCCGGTTGCAGGAGTGTGCGGAGGGCTGATCCTGGAGCCAACGCGCGTACCTGACCGACGATCTCCTCGAGGGAACGTGGGCGCATGCGCACCGCGAGGGGTGCACCGGGCCGATTCGGCGACAGCGATTCCTCAAACAGGCTCACAGCGGCACCCTAGGCGTTGCCGAACTGCGACTCCGTCATGGAGATCCGCCGGTGGACCACGAGAAGTAGTGCCCTGCGTCACGGAATCCGAGCGCTCGGTAAACACGCGCAGCGGACGTGTTGTGGACGTACATCTCGAGGTAGACCCCAGGGCAGTCTTCGTCGCGCGCCCGTGCGACGAGGTCGGAGATGACCGTGCGCGCCAGTCTCCGCCCGCGTGCCTCGGGGTGGGTGCAGACACCCACGATGTGGGCGCTGTCGTGCAGGCCGCGCATGTGCGCCGCGACACTCAGCAGCCGCTCCCCCTCGATGATGCCGAGCCATCGCACTATCCGTGTGTCCGTCGGCAGGATGTAGGCGCTTGGGGAGTGAGTCATGAGATCCGCAATGCGCGGATCGTCACCGGGGATGACGCGGACATCTTCGGATCGTCGAGTGTGGTCGTCCACGAGCTCCCAGAGCGCCCAATGTCCCGGGTCGTGCGCCGGCCAGTCCTCCATCACCTCAGCGGCCACGGCCTCCGCGCATGTGATGCCCTCCAGGGCCTGCTCTGTGTCCAGCATCGACAGGATCGCCCGCACGTCTAACGCGGGGCCGAATGCGGTCGCCCATCGCTCACCTTTGGAGGTGGTACGCGTCCACCCGACGGCCGCGCCGAACCGACAGAGGTCGGGGCTGTGAGTGGTATCCCAACGCCAGCGCATGTACGCCTCGCGCGCTGCGTCCCCGGGAAGGTCGCTCCGGCTCAGGAATCGGCCTTCGGCTTCGGAGCGTCGATGCCCGCCTCTGCTCGTTGCTTCGGAGTGATCGGCGTCGGAGCGCCGGTCAGCGGATCCTGGCCGCCACCCGTCTTCGGGAACGCGATCACGTCGCGGATGCTCGTCGCCCCCGCGAGGAGCATGCACACGCGGTCGAGGCCGAAGGCGATCCCGCCGTGCGGTGGTGGTCCGTACTTGAAAGCCTCGAGGAGGAAGCCGAACTTGCTCTGCTGCTCCGCGGCATCCATCCCGAGGAGGGCGAACACCTTCTCCTGGATCTCGCGCTGGTGGATACGGATGGATCCACCACCGATCTCGTTGCCGTTGCAGACGATGTCGTAGGCCCATGCGAGCGCCTGATCGGGCGCGGTCTCGAACGTGTCTCGCCAGTCGCGATTGGGTGACGTGAAGGGGTGGTGGACCGCGGTCCAACCCAGGCTTCCGTCGTCCTCCTGGACCTGTTCGAACATCGGGGCATCGATCACCCAGAGGAACGACCACTGGGACTCGTCGATCAACCCGACCCGTTGGGCGATCTCCACTCGCGCGGCACCGAGGAGGGCGCGCGCCTCGGACGGTGTCCCCGCACCGAAGAAGACGCAGTCCCCTGGTCGCGCCCCCGTGGCGGCGACGAGTCCGTCCCGCTCCGCATCGCTGAGGTTCTTGGCGACGGGCCCCCCGAGGGTCCCGTCCGCGTCGACGGTGACGTATGCCAGGCCCTTCGCACCGCGCTGCTTGGCCCACTCCTGCCATGCGTCGAATTGCCGACGAGGCTGATCCGCGCCCCCCGGCATCACGACGGCGCCGACGTAGGCGGCCTGGAATACCCGGAAGGGCGTGTTCGCGAAGTACGAGGTGAGGTCGATGAGTTCGCAGGCGAACCGCAGGTCGGGTTTGTCGGTACCGAACCGGGCCATGGCCTCGGCGTAGGTCATGCGCGGGATCGGGCCGAGGTCGACTCCGACGACCCCCTGCCACAGGGCGCGGACGATCGCCTCCCCGACATCGAGGACGTCCTCTTGTTCGACGAACGACATCTCGATGTCGAGCTGGGTGAACTCCGGTTGCCGATCTCCGCGGAAGTCCTCGTCGCGGTAGCAGCGGGCGATCTGGAAGTAACGCTCCATACCCGCCACCATCAACAACTGCTTGAACAATTGGGGTGACTGCGGAAGGGCGTACCAACTCCCCGGCTGGAGACGCGCCGGCACCAGGAAGTCACGCGCTCCCTCCGGGGTGGAGGCCGTGAGGGTCGGCGTCTCGATCTCCAGGAAGTCGCGATCGAGAAGGACGGTGCGGCAGATCTGGTTCACCCGGGAGCGCATGCGGATGTTGTCTCCGATATCGGCGCGCCTCAGATCGAGATAGCGATGCCTCAGGCGCACTTCCTCACCGACCGTGCTGCGCTCGTCGATCGGGAACGGCAACGGTGCGGATGCGGACAGGACTGTGAGCGTGTCGGCGATGACCTCGATGTCGCCCGTCGCCAGGTCGGGGTTCTCGTTGCCCGCCGGCCGGATCTCGACGGTGCCCTCGACGGTGATGCAGAACTCGTCGCGGAGTCCGTGGGCGACATCCGGGTCCTTCACCACGACCTGGACGCGGCCCGTGGAGTCACGTAGGTCGATGAACGCCACCCCGCCGTGGTCCCGCCGGCTGGCCACCCATCCCGCCAGGGTCACGCGACGCCCCGCATCCGTGGCGCGCAGGGTCCCGGCACCCGCATTTCTGTACACCTGGTCTCCGATCGGTCAGCGGCTCATCATGCCAACCGCGGCACGCGCGCGCGCACCGTGCGAACCACGTCCGTGCGTGAGACCGCTGTCTGCTCTCTGGAGGCCATGTCCTTGACCTGCACGGACGCCGAGGCGATCTCGTCCTCTCCGATGATGAGCACGATCGGGGCCCCGCTCCGATCCGCGGCTTTCATGGCGCCCTTGAGTCCGCGTGATCCGAAGGCCATGTCGACGTTGACGCCCTCGGCGCGCAGTTCGGTCATCAGCCGGGCCGCGTCATGGCGGGCCGAGTCGCCGATCGCGACGCAGAACACGTCGACGCGGGGTCCCGCTCCCACGTCGATGCCCTCGGCCTCGCAGGCGAGGAGGGTGCGATCGGTCCCCAGACCGAAGCCGATGCCCGAGAGTGCGTCTCCGCCGAGGGACTCCATCAGCCCGTCGTAGCGGCCGCCACCCCCGATGCCGGACTGGGCTCCGAGTAGTTCGTGGGTGAATTCGAAGGTGGTCCGCGTGTAGTAGTCGAGACCGCGGACGAGCCGAGGGGCCTCCTGCCAGGACACACCCATGTCGCGCAGGAAGGCACGCGTCTGGTCGTAGTGCTCCCGGCAGTCGGCGCACAGGTGGTTCACCATCACGGGTGCATCGACGACGAGTGCCTGGACCTCCTCGCGCTTGTCATCGAGGACGCGCAGCGGGTTGAGCGCTGCGCGCTCCCGGGTCGCCGAGTCCAAGTCCAGTCCGGCGAGAAACGCCTGCAACGTCTCGCGGTACGCAGGTCGGCACGCGCGGCATCCGAGCGACGTGAGGGCCAGGGAGTACCGCTGGAGCCCGAGACTCCGATACGCCTCGTCAGCGAGCGCGATGACTTCGGCATCGAGTGCAGGGTCGTCCACCCCGATGGCCTCGATGCCCACCTGCTGCAACTGGCGATAGCGCCCGAGTTGCGGCCGCTCGGCTCGGAAGAAGGGGCCCGCGTACCAGAGTTTGACCGGCAGTTGGCCTTTGTCGAGTCGGTGCTCGATCACCAGGCGCACGACGCCGGCGGTCCCTTCGGGTCGCAGGGACAGGCTGCGTCCACCGCGATCCTCGAAGGTGTACATCTCCTTGGAGACCACGTCCGTCGACTCCCCCACGCCGCGCACGAAGAGTGCGGTGTCCTCGAACACCGGGAGTTCCACGTACTCGTATCCCGCGTGCTCGGCCGGGTGGGACAGGGCCTCGCGCACGCGCAGGAACGCATTCGACCTCGGCGGGAAGTACTCGGGCACCCCCTTCGGGGCGGAGATCTGCGTCATAGTCCCCTCGCCGGGAACGTATCGCCGGCCTCACGCAGGAACGGGTTGCTCACGCGCTCGGCGCCGATGGTGGTCTGCGGGCCGTGGCCGGGCAGGACGACCATCGGATCCGGGGCGCCGAGCACGACGCGCGCCAGACTCGCACGCATCGCCTCCGGGTCACCGCCAGGAAGATCGGTACGGCCGACCGATCCGGCGAAGAGCAGGTCGCCGGAGAACATCACGGGCTCATCCTGGCCACACTCGAAGACCATCGAGCCCTCGGTGTGGCCGGGGGCGTGTCGCACGGTGATGGCGAGACCGGCCAGATCCAGGGTGCAGTCCTCCTCGACCGTCCGGATCTCCTGGGGCTCGGTCAACTCGAGCGCGTTCTTGGTCATCGCGAGCAGCTGATCCCGCGCCGCCGCGAACGACGTGCCCGCGGGGTCCACGAGGCGGTAACGATCATCGGCGTGGATGATCGCCGGGATGTCGAACTGACTCCCGAGCGGGGCGACGCTCCACACGTGGTCGATATGACCGTGCGTCAGCAGGACAGCAGCGGGTGACAATCGATGCTCGCGGACGATCTCGAGGACACCGTCGATCGAGTCCTGGCCCGGGTCGATGATCAGGCACGGTTCACCAGCCGCGGCGGCGACGACGTAGCAGTTGGTGGCCCAGGAACCGGCGGGGAACCCCGTGATCAGCACGCCTTCTCCCGCTTCTCGTCACCACCCGCACGGCAGCCTAATGCGGACGACCTACACTCCGGCCGATCACATGCACGGGGAGGGCTGCGCATGACCAGCAACAAGCGCCAGCGTGAGCTTGCGCGCGCCAAGTACGAGCGCCAGCAGGAGCGGCGGTCCTCCGAGACCGCCCGGCGTCGGCGACGCCAGCGGATCCTGGCCATCGCGACCGTGGCCGTCGTCGTGGTCGGTGCCCTGGTCTGGGCCGGGGTGTCCCTGCGATCCGACGAGACCCCCGCCGCGAGCGAGCCGGCCGCAAGCGCACCCGCGGAAGCCGCTCCCGCCACGTCCCTGGTCTGCCGGGAACCGGGAACGCCGCGCGCCAACACGCTGTCCTGGGATGAGGCACCCACCACGGAGCCGCAGCCGGGAACCCTGACCCTCGCCACCAATTGCGGCGACATCGTGATCGAGGTCGCTGCGGACGCGGCCCCACGCACCGTCGCCTCCGCCGCCTTCCTCGCCGCCGAAGGGTTCTACGACGCCACCTCCTGCCACCGGCTCACCACCGCGGGCATCTTCGTGCTGCAGTGCGGCGACCCGGCCGGGGATGGCACCGGCGGTCCGGGCTACGCCCTTCCCGACGAGAACCTGCCTGCCGCCGACGGGGTGAACTACCCGGCGGGGACCGTGGCGATGGCCAATGCCGGTCCGGGCACGGCCGGCTCCCAGTTCTTCCTGGTCTACGAGGACACGACCCTTCCTCCCGGGTACACCGTCTGGGGGACCGTCACCCAGGGGCTGGACATCGTCCAAGGGGTCGCCGAGGCCGGTGTGGCTGATGGGGCGACGGATGGACCCCCGGCGCAGCCGGTGTTTATCGAAAAGGCAACGTTTTCCGCCGCCTGACCGTCGAGGGGGGCCCGGATGACAGACTGAGGCCCTCCCCCGTGCCCTGGAGTGCCATGCCCGACATCCCCACACCGGCCGCGCTGCGACCACCGCAGCGCGCCGTGGTCGGCGACTCCTCCGCCTTCGGCCGGGTCGACCCGGACGGCACCGTCTACCTGAGGGCACCCGAGGGCGAGGTCGTGGTCGGCCAATTCGCGGCCGGAACGCCCGAGGAGGGCCTGGCCTTCTTCGCACGCAAATACGCCGACCTGATGGTCGAGATCGATCTCGCGATCACACGCCTGAAGGATGGACGCGCCACCGCGGAGTCCGGTCAGCAGGCCCTCACCCGGGTCTCCGAGGCCCTCGCCGCCCGCTCCTTCGTCGGTGACGTCGCGCTGCTCGAAGCACGGTGCACCGAGGTGCGCACACTGATCGACCAGGCGCGCTCCGCGGCCAAGGAGCGCAAGGAGCAGGAGCGCCAGGCCACTCTGGCCGCGCGCACGGCACTCGTCGACGAGGCCGAACGCCTGGCGACGAGCACCTCGTGGCGCGTCACCACGGAGCGATTCGCTGCCATCGTCGAAGAATGGAAGACCCTCCCCCGTGGAGATCGCTCCACCGAGCAGGAGATGTGGAAGCGACTCAGTGGAGCGCGCGCGACGTTCGACAAGGCTCGCCGAGCCCACTTCGCGACCCTCGACGTCCAACGCAAGGAGGCGATGTCGGTCAAGCGGGACCTGATCGCCCAAGCCGAGAAACTCGCAACGTCCGCGGACTTCGGCCCGACCTCACGTAAGTTCCGCGACCTGCTCGAGCAGTGGAAGAAGGCCCCCCGCGGATCGCGGGGTGACGAGGACAAGCTCTGGAAGCGCTTCAAGGCCGCCCAGGACACCTTCTACGCGGCGATGAAGGCTGCCGATTCCGCGAAGGACGCGGCGCTCGCCGCGAACGTCCCCGCGAAAGAGGAACTCGTTGCCCAGGCCGAGGCCCTCCTCCCCCCGGGTGAGGATCTGGCGCGAGGCAAATCCGCGCTCCGCGCGATCCACCAGAAGTGGGATGCGATCGGGGACGTCCCCCGTGCCGACCGCGCACGCCTCGAGGCACGACTGAAGAAGGTCGAGGATGCGTACCGGAGCGCCGAGCGCGAGAAGTGGAACGAATCTTCGTCCCGGCTCGAGCCTGCGGCGCAAGCGTTCTCCGACGCACTAGAGCGTCTCCAGCAGCAGTTGGAGTCGGCGCGCGAGTCGGGCAATCAGGCGCGCGTGGCGGAGTTGGAGAACTCCATCGCCTCGACGCGCGCGCTCCTCCAGGCCGCCGGTCAGGGTTCGCGCTAGACGCGATACGCGTCGAAGACACCCTCGACGCTGCGCACGGCCTTCAACACCGAGCCGAGGTGCTTGGGATCGGCCATCTCGAACGTGAATCGGGACAAAGCGATGCGGTCGCGCGTGGTGGCCACAGAGGCGCTCAGGATGTTCACGTGCGTGTCGGAGAGGGCGCGTGTCACATCGGCGAGTAGTCGGGCGCGGTCGAGGGCCTCGACCTGGATGTTGACGAGGAACAGGCTCGAGGCCGTGGGGGCCCATTCCACCTCGACGACACGGCCCGCTTGCGCCCGGAGCCCGGCCACGTTGACGCAGTCGTCACGGTGGACCGACACGCCGGCGCCCCGGGTGACGAAACCCATGATCGTGTCCCCGGGGACAGGTGTGCAGCAACGCGCCAGCTTCACCCATACGTCCTCGCTGCCCTTGACGACGACGCCGACGTCGCCGGACTGGCGCGTCTTGCGCGAGGTGATCTCGAGCGCGACGTCGTCGGTCTCGTCGGGAGCCTGCTCGTGGAGACCGGCAGCATCGACGAGTCGCTGGACGACGGTGGAGGCACCGATGCGACCTTCCCCGACTGCGGCGTAGAGGGAGGAGACGTCCGCCTGGTGCAGATCCGCCGCGATCGACGTCAGTGACTGTGCGGAGAGCAGCCTCTGGAGCGGCAGCCCCTCCTTGCGCAGCGCCTTCGCGATGGACTCGCGACCGTTCTCGATCGCCTCCTCGCGCCGCTCCTTGCTGAACCAGCCCTTGATCTTCGATCGTGCTCGGGCCGAGGCGACGAAACCGAGCCAGTCCCGGCTGGGCCCGGCGCCCTCGCTCTTGGAGGTGAAGATCTCGATGACGTCCCCGTTGCTCAGCTCGGATTCGAGCGGCACGAGCTTGCCGTTGACCCGGGCGCCCACGCAGCGATGACCCACCTCGGTGTGGACCGTGTAGGCGAAGTCGACGGGTGTGGACTTCATGGGAAGTGCGATCACGTCCCCCTTGGGCGTGAAGACGTAGACCTCGGAGCTGCCCAGGTCGTAGCGGAGTGAGTCCAGGAACTCACCCGGGTCCTCGGTCTCCCGCTGCCAGTCCACCAGCTGCCGGAGCCAGGCGAATTCATCCACTCCGGACTTGTCGGAGTCCCCCTGCTTGTACTTCCAGTGCGCGGCGACGCCCAACTCCGCCGACTGGTGCATCTCCTTGGTGCGGATCTGCACCTCGACGACCTTGCCGCCGGGACCTATCACGGTCGTGTGCAGCGACTGGTACATGTTGAACTTGGGCATCGCAATGAAGTCCTTGAATCGTCCGGGCACCGGGCTCCATTGGGCGTGGATGACACCGAGGGCCGCGTAACAGTCCCGAACACTGTCGACGAGTATCCGCACGCCCACGAGGTCGTAGATGTCGTTGAAGTCCCGGCCGCGGATGATCATCTTGTTGTAGACGGAGTAGTAGTGCTTGGGGCGACCGGTCACCTCGGCCTTGACTTTCGCGCCCTTGAGGTCGGCGTCGATCCGCTCGACGACGGATGCCAGGTACTTGTCCCGGGAGGGGGCCCGCTCCCCCACGAGACGCACGATCTCCTCGTACATCTTGGGGTGCAGGATCGCGAAGGCCAGGTCCTCCAACTCCCACTTCATCGCATTCATGCCGAGGCGGTGCGCCAACGGGGCATAGATCTCGAGGGTCTCCTTGGCCTTCTTCTGCTGCTTCTCCTCCGGCAGGAACCGCATGGTGCGCATGTTGTGCAGGCGATCGGCAAGTTTGATGACGAGCACACGAATATCGCGCGCCATGGCCACGACCATCTTGCGCACGGTCTCCGCCGCGGATGCATCGCCGTAGGTGACCCGGTCCAACTTGGTGACACCGTCGACGAGGTGAGCGACCTCGTCCCCGAAGTCTTCCCGCAGCGCGTCGAGGGAGTACCCGCAGTCTTCAACCGTGTCGTGCAGGAGTGCCGCTGCCAGGGGGGCCGGTGGCATGCCCAGGTCCGCCAGGATGCCCGCGACGGCGACCGGGTGGGTGATGTAGGGCTCGCCGGACTTGCGGAGCTGATCACGGTGGAGGTAGTCCGCCATGTCGTAAGCACGCTCGACGAGACGGATGTCGCCCTTGGGGTGGTACCTCCGGATGGTGCGCAGAAGCGGCTCGAGCTCCGGCCGCGAGGACCGATTGCCCGCCAGGCGGGCGAAGCGGGATCGGAGACCGCCTGCATCGGCGGGCATCGTGAGGGAGGCGCTCACCGGTGCGTCCTTGGCCACATCGCCTCCTCGTGACTCAGTGTACGAGGAGTGCGCGGTCAGCCGGCCGGGCGGGAATCGGCATCGAGGAGTGCGAGCACCGGGACGCCCGTTGCCTCGAGTCGTTCCCGACCACCGAGGGCGCTCAACTCCAGGATGACGGCCACACCGAGGATGTGGGCACCCGACTCGCGGACGAGATCCACCGCTGCGCATGCCGTGCCCCCCGTGGCCAGGACGTCGTCGACGATCACGACCGTGTCCTCGGGCCCGAGTGAGTCGCGATGCAACTGGAGCGTGGCCGAGCCGTATTCGAGCGCGTAGTCCACGGAGTGCGTGGCGCGCGGGAGTTTGCCCGGCTTGCGCAACGTCACGAATCCCGCCGCCATGTGGTACGCGAGAGCGGCCGCGTAGGGGAAGCCGCGCGCCTCGATGCCGACGACCGCGGTCACCGCTCCCCTCCCGAGGATCACCGTCATCTCGTCGATCGCCGTCGCGAAGGCCTGCGCGTTCTCCAGGAGAGGTGAGAGGTCCTTGAACGAGATTCCGGGTTCCGGGAAGTCCGGGACGACGGCGATGTGATCCCACAGCAGGTCGGCACTGCGTCCGGTCAACAGCGGCCGGCCCACGACTATCCCTTCCTACGACGCGATCGGGACTGGCGCTTGGGTTGATTGCGCTCGAGCGATTCGACGCGCGAACTCACGACTGCGGCAGGGGTCGGCGGAGGGCCATCATCGACGGCGACCGCGGTGGATCCCTTGGCTGCCGCCTGGGCGGCCGCCTGCTTCCGACGGGCGTGCACGCGGGCCGCCAAAGCCTTCATCTCCGGCTGACGCGAACGCATCTGCGACAGGACCGGGGTCGCGATGAAGATCGACGAGTAGGTGCCCGCTGCCGTACCCACGGCGAGGGCGACTGCGAGGTCCAGCAGCGTGCCCGCGCCGAGCAGGCCGGCACCCACGATGATGATCGCCAGGACCGGGAGGATCGACGTGATCGACGTATTGATGGAGCGCACGACGGTCTGATTGACCGCGAGGTTGGCGGCCTCCTCATAGGTCATCACCGACTGACCGGCGATGTTCCGGGTGTTCTCCTTCACCTTGTCGAAGACGACGACCGTGTCATAGAGAGACCACGCCAGGATGGTGAGGACGCCGATGATCGTGGCAGGGGTCACCTCGAGCCCCAGAAGTGCATAGACACCGACGGTGATGATCAGGTCGTGGATCAGGGCTATCAACGCCGCGATCGCCATACGCCATTCGAAGTAGAACGCGAGGAAGATGGTGACGAGGGCGAGGAACACCAGGAGTCCCTGGATGGCCTTCGATGTGATCTCCGCACCCCAGATCGGTCCGACCACCTGGACGCGGATGTCGCTCGCCGCCGTTCCGCACGCCGCGCCGAGGGCCTCGGCGACCACGATGCTCTCGTCGGGAGTCAAGGGCTCCGTCTGGACGCGCATGGTTCCCGAACTCGCCGTGGTCACGATCGCCTGACCCCCGGTCTCGACCTCGGCCACCGACCGCGCCTCCTCGACCGAGCACGTGGCGGAGGGGATCCCGAAGTCCGCGCCCCCGCGGAACTCGATACCAAGGTTGAGACCCCTGATGGCCACCGCGCCGATCGAGATCAGGATGAGGATCGCCGAGAGGATGTACCAGGTCTTCCAGCGTCCGAGGAAGTTGTAGGAGACCTCACCGCGGTAGATGCGTTGACCGAGGCCACTCATGCCCCCACCCCCTGCTCACGTCGGCGACGGGATTGCCCGCTCACGGTGTCGATGACACTCGAACGACCCATACGCTCCGGGTCGAGTCCCGTCCACCGTGATCCACGTTGCATGAACCGCGTTCGACCGATGAGAACCGTCAAGGGGTGCGTGAACCAGAAGGCCATGACTAGATCCATGATGGTGGTGATACCCAGGATCAAGGCGAAGCCCCGGACGCTGCCCACCGAGAGGAAGTAGAGGACAGCAGCCGCGAGGAGGGCGACGAAGTCCGCGGCCAGCAGTGTGCGGCGAGCGCGCACCCAGCCCGTATCGCAGGCCTGGCGCAGCGAGCGACCCTCGCGCATCTCGTCTCGTATGCGTTCGAAGTAGACGATGAACGAGTCCGCGGTGATGCCAGCGGACACGATGGCACCCGCGACACCGGCGAGGGTGAGCGTCAATCCCACTGTCTTGCTCAGCCCCACCAACGTCAGGTACAGCATCAATCCCGCTATGCCCAGGGAGAGCACAGCCACGATGCCGAGCACGCGGTAGTAGAAGAGCAGGTAGATGCACACGGCTCCGAGCCCGAGCAGACCGGCGATGATCCCGGCGCGCAGCTGATCCCCGCCCACGGTGGCCGAGACGCTGGTGACGTCGGCCACCTCCAGGGTGATCGGGAGGGCACCGTACTTGAGCACATTGGCGAGATCACGCGCCTGCTGGGCAGTGAAGTCGCCTTCGATCTGCGCCTGACCACCGATGATCGGCTCGTTGAACCGCGGCGCGGAGACCACGACGCCATCAAGGACGATGGCGAAGGCATTGCAGGGGCTGGCGCCAACCCCGCACTCCGGCAGCGCGGACAGACGCGTCGAGGCGTCCGCGAGTGCGCGCGCACCCTCGCTGTCGAACTCCAGGGAGACGACCCAGCCCAGGCCGTTCTGGGGAAGGACCGCCTCGGCCCCGGTCACGTTCGTCCCCTTGATGAACGCCGGTTCGAGGGCGTACTTCGCCGAACCCGTCTGATCGCATGCGCCGAGCCACTGGGTCGGATCGTCCGGAGTCCCCCCGGCCGTGTTCTCCGGAAGAAGGCAGTTCAGAGCCTGCAGGTCGGTGAGGAACGCCTCGTCCTGGGACGCGGCCTGGATCGGGAGCTCGGGCTGCGCCACCGACGGGGATGCGCTCGGTGAGGCGGAGGGTGAGGCGCTTGGCGACGCCGTCGCCCCCGGGGATGCTTCGGGACTCGGGCTTGCCGTGGGGGCGGGAGTCGCGGGCAACGGCCCCAGGACGGTCCACACCGGGCGGAAGTCGAGCAACGCCGTGCGCTGCACCAGGTTCACGACACGTTCCTGGTTCTCGCCCGGGACGGAGACGATGATGGCCGCGTCGTTGCCCGAACCCTGGGTGGTGACCTCGGCCTCGGCAACACCGAGACCGTCCACGCGCTGGCGGATGATGGCCACGGACTGCTGGAGCTGCTCCTCGGTGATCTCTCCACCCTCGACCGCCGGTCGTGGGATGAGGATGACCTGCGTCCCGCCCTGAAGGTCCAGGCCCAGACGGATACCCGTGTCGGTCCCGGGCCAGAACGCCCACGCACCCAATCCGATGAGCGTGACCGCCAACGCGATCAGCAGTCGCGCAGGCTTGGAGGTCGCAGGAGGAGCCACGGTGTCCTTCTCAGTGGGAGGAGCGAATGCTACCTAGGCCGTCTCGGTGCCGGCCGCCCCTGCGTCGGGGCTCGTCTGCGGGGCGGGCTCGATGACCTTGGCGATCGCGGCCGGAACCATCCGCATGAAGACACCGGGTGCGATCTCGACGCTGACCTGGTCGGGGGTCACCGCTGCCACCTGCCCGAAGATGCCCGCGGTGGTCATCACCTCGGCGCCGGGCGCGAGAGCAGCCACCATCTCCTGCTGCTTCTTGGCGCGATTGCGCTGCGGCCGGATGAGGAGGAAATAGAAGGCAACGATGATCAGCGCGAACGGGGCAAGACCAAGGATCTGATCCACGACGATTCTCCTCTGGGTGCGGGTCTTCCGAGCCTATCCAGATGCCCCTCAGGCCTCATCCGACGCATCCTCGAAGGTCATCTGGGGGGTCTCCGGCGGAGTCTCGCCGAGGTGCCGCCATGCCGCGGGAGTCGCCATGCGCCCGCGCGGAGTGCGCATCAGAAGGCCGAGTCGCACGAGGAACGGCTCGCTCACGGTCTCGATCGTCTCCGGCTCCTCGGCCACGGCGACCGCCAGAGTGGACAAGCCCACGGGTCCGCCGCCGAAGCGCCGGATGAGTGCGTCGAGCACCGCGCGGTCGATCCGATCGAGGCCACGCTCGTCCACCTCGTAGAGGTCCAGCGCCGCACGTGCTGCATCCCGGTCGATGGATCCCGTGCCATGGACCTGCGCCCAATCGCGCACCCGGCGCAGCAGGCGGTTGGCGATGCGCGGGGTGCCACGACAACGCCCCGCGATCTCTGCGGCACCGTCGACGTCGATGTCCGTGCGCAGGAGTCGCGCGCTGCGTTCGATGATGACACGCAGGTCCGGCGGATCGTAGAAGTCCAGATGCGCGGTGAAGCCGAATCGATCCCGCAGGGGTCCCGGGAGTAGTCCCGCTCGTGTGGTGGCTCCCACCAGTGTGAACGGCGCCAGGTCGAGGGGAATGGCGGTTGCCCCCGGTCCCTTGCCGACCATCACATCGATACGGAAGTCCTCCATCGCCAGGTAGAGCATCTCCTGCGCGCTTCGCGCCGTGCGGTGGATCTCATCGAGGAAGAGCACCTCCCCCGGTTGCAGACTGGAGAGCACAGCTGCGACGTCGCCCGAATGCTGCAACGCCGGACCCGACGTGATGCGCAGCGGTGCACCGAGCTCGTGGGCGATGATCGTCGCGAGCGTCGTCTTGCCCAGTCCGGGTGGTCCGCTCAACAGCACGTGATCGGAGACACCACCTCTATCCCGTGCGGCACGCAGGACGAGTCCGAGCTGATCCTTGACCCGGTCCTGGCCCACGAACTCCCCGAGCGTCCCGGGGCGCAACGCACCTTCGATCGCGACATCGTCGTCATCGGCATAGGGATCGACGAGCAGATCCGTCATGAGCGATCCAACTGCCGCAGGGCCGCTTTCAGGAGGAGTGCGATGTCCGGGTTCGATGGATCGGTGATCTCGGCAGCATCGATCGCAGCGGCGGCAGCCGCGGCTTCGCGAGAGCTCCATCCGAGCGACACGAGTCCGGCTTCCACGGATGCTTGCCAACCGCTCGTCGCGGGCGCCTCCACACCGACAGCCAGCGTCCCCTTCAACTCCAACACGAGACGTTGCGCGCCCTTGCGCCCGATGCCCGGGACCGCCGTGAGGGCGGCGATGTCCTCGCGTGCCACGGCATCCGCCAAACCCGCCGGTCCGAGGACGGAGAGGATCGCAGCGGCCAGTCGCGGCCCGACGCCACTGACCGTCTGCACCTGCTCGAACGTCGCGGCTTCAGCAGGGTCGGCGAATCCGTAGAGGGTCCATCCGTCCTCGCGCACCACCAATGAGGTGTGGAGTCGCGCCCGGGATCCCACGGAGACCTCCGCGATCACCGCGGGGGTCGTCTGGACGGTCAGGCCCACCGGACCGAGATCGATGACGAGCGACTGCTGCCCGATGCGCACCACCGTTCCATCGACGAACGAGATCACGGCAGCCTCATCGCGGCAGCGGCGAGGCGTTGCTGGGCGCTTCCCCTCCAGGCCTGGCAGATGGCGATCGCCGCGGCATCCGCGGCATCCGCCGGCCGGGGCGCACTCGTGAGACCGAGGAGCCGGGTGACCATCGCGGTGACCTGAGCCTTGTCGGCGCGACCGTGTCCCGTCACCGCGGCCTTCACCTCCGTCGGGGTGTGCAGGGCGACACGGATGCCACCGCGGGCCGCGATCAACATCGCGACGGCCGCGGCCTGGGCGGTGGCCATGGCCGTGCGCACGTTGTGCTGACTGAAGACGCGTTCGATGGCCACGACGTCGGGTGCGAAACGCTCGACGATCAGGGCCAGCCCCTCCTCGAGTTGCGCGAGGCGTATCTCCACGGGGGCAGTCGAGGGAGTGGTGAGCACCTCGATGTGCAGGGCACGGACGGACTGGCCCGCGGCACCCTCGACCACGGCCACGCCACAGCGCGTCAGCCCTGGATCCACCCCGAGTACCCGCACGACCGCCTCTCCGACCTCGTGATATCGAACAGATGTTCGACCAGGCTAGCCGCGGGGGCCGTCATCCGCCGAGTGGCTCGCCGGAGGGCCGGCGTAGCGGTCAGTGGAATCCACCGGGGCGCCCGTGACGTCCTCGAAACCCCGACGGAGGGCGGCGGCCAGGCGGGCGGGGACTGGCACCGCCCGATCGTCGGTCGAGATCCCGATGCAGACGGTGCCGTCGTAGGTGACCATCGTGATGTTCACTGCTGCCCCGATCGTCGCGACCAGGGGGAACGCCGCGGTCATGCGGGCTCCGGCGAGATAGAGCGGGATCGGGGGTCCGGGAACGTTGCTGGTCGTGACGTCGGAGGCGCGCGCTGCCTGCGCCAGCATCGGGACGGGAACCAGCCAACTCACCTCGGCAAGGGGGTCGGCCATGCGGATCGCCGGTTCTGCCTTCCACTGGGCGACGAGGTCGTGGGCCGCGTGCATCAACTCGTCGATCGTGAGTCCCGCAACCGGCATGGGAAAACGCGCGATCGACACGGAGTTGGACTCCTGGCCGCTGCGATCGCCCGCATCCCCACGGAGGCTGATCGGCACGTTGACCCGCAGACTCTCGGCCACCTCGCCGTGCTCACGGTGGTAGATGTCCAGGCCGATGGCGACGGCGGCCATGAAGGCGTCATTGACGTTCAGGCCCCGTGATTTGGCCGCGGCCCGCAGTCCTGCGAAGGGGAATTCGAATGTCTCGAAGTGGTAGGTGGTCCCGCGACCGCGCATCAAGGGTGAGAGCGACTCGTCCGGGATCGCCGCCACTCGCCCGAGCGAGGTGACGGAGGACCAGGTGCGACGCCAGGTCTCCACCGGATCGGTGAGTGATCCACGCGCCAGTCCGATGAGTGCGCGAGCACCCTCCTCCAGTGCGTGCTTACCCTTGTCAAGATTGTCGCGCGCGTTCGCAATGAGGATCTCGGCCTGATCGACATCGGTCGCCACCGGAGGCGGGGGCGCCTCGGGTTCGTCGGGGTTGACGTCGGGCCCGAGCTCGAACAGGGACAGGGCGATCATCACCGTCGCCTGACCATCCGCGATCGAATGATGGAGCTTCAAGCAGAACGCCGCCTCGTCGTTCGGGAGTCCCTCGACGAGCACCGCCTCCCACAGGGGCCGGTTCCGATCGAAATCCGTGAGGCTCATCCGTCGCATGTCGGCAAGGAAGTCGGCCCAACTCGCCCCGTCGGGGAGCCGATAGCGGTGGAGATGGACGGAGAGATCGAAGTCGGGATCGGGGGCGAGTCGCGGTGCGCTCCACCCCAGGGCCCCGTAGAGCGGGCGCATACGCAGGTTGGGGACGAAGCACGTGAGCCGCTCCATGCGGTACTGCAACCGTTCCCAGTCGGGCGCCTTGTCCAGGATCGCGACGGCCACCACCGTGGAGCGCATGCTCGGGTCGCCACTCGCGGTGCGGAACGTCGCGGCATCCCATCCGCGCAGTTGCGTCCCGACCGATGCGCTCATGGTCAGCCGACCTTCTCCATGATGTCGTCGGTCACGTCGAAGTTCGCGTACACGTTCTGCACATCGTCGCTCTCCTCCAGGGCCTCGAGGAGCCGGAAGATTTTGCGGGCGCCTTCTTCATCCAGGGGAACGCTGACGCTGGGCAGGAATGTCGCCTCGGCGGACTCGTAGTCGATCCCGGCGGCTTGCAGCGCTGTTCGCACCGCGACGACGTCCGTGGCCTCGGAGACGATCTCGAGGGACTCGCCGAGATCGTTGACCTCCTCCGCGCCCACCTCCAGGACCGCATCGAGGACCCGATCCTCCGTGACATCGTCGGACTTGGGGACGATGACGACGCCCTTGCGCGCGAACATGTAAGACACCGAGCCCGGATCGGCCATGGACCCACCGTTGCGGGTCATCGCGACACGCACCTCGCCGGCCGCTCGATTCCTGTTGTCGGTGAGGCACTCGATGAGCACCGCCACACCGTTGGGACCGTATCCCTCGTACATGATCGTCTGGTAGTCCGCCCCGCCGGCCTCGGCGCCCGATCCGCGCTTGACCGCGCGCTCGATGTTGTCCAGGGGGACGGAGTTCTTGCGCGCCTTCTGGATGGCGTCATAGAGGGTCGGATTACCCGCCGGATCGCCACCGCCCTGACGGGCCGCCACTTCGATGTTCTTGATCAGGCGCGCGAAGAGCTTGCCCCGGCGGGCGTCGATCACGGCCTTCTTGTGCTTGGTTGTGGCCCATTTGGAATGGCCGCTCATCGCTTCCTCACCATCTCCACGAAATACGCGTGCACGCGGGTGTCCCCGGTCAATTCCGGATGGAAGGACGTCGCCAGGAGACCTGCGTGCTCGACCGCGACGATGGTACCCGCCCGCTCCCCCTCCTCGATACGCCCGAGGACGTGCACGTCCTCCCCGACGGCCTCGACCCAGGGGGCGCGGATGAACACCGCGGGGAAGGGTTCGGGCCCGAGGGCTTCGATGGACAGATCGGTCTCGAAGGAGTCGACCTGACGCCCGAACGCGTTGCGCCGCACGTCGATGTCGAGACCGCCGATCGTTTCTTGATCCGGTCGACCGTCGTGCACGCGGTCCGCCAGCATGATCATTCCCGCGCACGATCCATACATCGGCATTCCCGCAGCTCGCGCGGCACGCAGAGGCTCGAGGAGACCATCACGCACCGCGAGCTTGGACATGGTGGTGGATTCCCCGCCCGGTATCACGAGAGCATCGATGGACGCCAACTGTTCGACGGATCCGACAGGTGAGGATTCGGCACCGCATGCGCGCAGTGCCGCGATGTGTTCGCGAACGTCACCCTGGAGTGCGAGGACCCCGACACGCGGGGCCACGGTCACCAGCCGCGATCTTCGAGGCGGTGGTGCACCGGCAGATCGGCGACGTTGATACCGACCATCGCCTCGCCGAGCCCACGCGACACCTTCGCAACCAGCTCGGGGTTGTCGAAGTGGCGGGTGGCCTGCACGATCGCGTCTGCACGCTTGGCCGGATCCCCGCTCTTGAAGATTCCCGAGCCCACGAAGACACCGTCCGCGCCGAGCTGCATCATCATCGCCGCGTCCGCGGGCGTGGCGATGCCACCGGCAGTGAAGAGCACGACGGGTAGTGCGCCCTTCTCCGCGACCTCGACGACGAGGTCGTAGGGAGCCTGGAGCTCCTTGGCGGCGACATACAACTCATCGCGCGAGAGAGAGGAGAGTCGCCGGATCTCACCCTGGATCGTGCGCATGTGGGTGACGGCATTGGAGACGTCTCCCGTGCCGGCCTCGCCCTTCGAGCGGATCATGGCCGCGCCTTCGTTGATGCGACGCAGCGCCTCCCCGAGGTTCGTGGCCCCGCAGACGAAGGGAACAGTGAACGCCCACTTGTCGATGTGGTTCTTGTAGTCGGCGGGGGTGAGCACCTCGGACTCGTCGATGTAGTCGACGCCCATGCTCTCCAGGATCTGGGCCTCCGCGAAGTGTCCGATACGCGCCTTCGCCATCACGGGGATGCTGACGGCCTTGATGATCCCGTCGATCATGTCGGGATCGGACATGCGGGCCACCCCGCCCTGCGCACGGATGTCGGCCGGGACACGCTCGAGGGCCATGACGGCCACGGCACCGGCGTCTTCGGCGATCTTCGCCTGCTCGGGGGTGACCACGTCCATGATCACGCCGCCCTTGAGCATCTCGGCCATGCCGCGCTTCACGCGCTGGGTGCCCACCTGCTGCGTCACTGCCCGCTCCGTTCGGTACGGCGCCTACGCGCCGAGGAACCCCAATCGTACGGCCACTCGCCCCACGGCGCTCAGGGCGTTCCGACGGACACCCAGGTGGCCAATCCCGGGGGGATCTCGTCGTCCCAATCGCTCGTCTGGGGCCACGGCGTACGTCCGGCCAGTCGGAGCCACCGGACCAGCCGCTGCCCCCGCAGTTGGCGACAGGCGCGCACCCCGTCATTGAGGAACCGGCGAGACAGCTGGGTGCGGACACACGCCGCGCGCAACTCGTCTAGGAGCACCGCACCGGCGGGGTCGGTGCCGATCTCCTCGACATCCTCGGTGGTCAGGGCTGCATGGAGTGCCCGGGTGACATCCGACTCCAATCGTGTGCGCTCGACATCGATCATGCTCACGTCGTCGCCGGCCTCACGCGCATCATGGGCAGCCTGCGCCACCAGGAGTGCACTCGCCGGATCCAGCAGGCCGGACATCGCGAGTTCCTGCGCCGCCGCGGAACGTCGGAGTGCCTGTGCGTCGAGGGCGAGGATCGACGTGTCGATGCGTCGGTGGAGCCGGTCCAGGCGCCCCGCCGTGGCACTGGCATAGAAGATGAGTATCGCCACGACCACGACGATGCCGATCAGGATGAGCCAGGCGCTCCCGCTCATGTGCGTCGCCACGGGCGGCGGGAGTACAGGGATCGGCCTGGGAGGCGACCTACGACCTGTCCTCGGAGATCCTCGACCACGCGCTCACCCGGGATGCAGACGCTGTCGTAGACGGCGGTGACCTCGCCCACGACGGTCTGCCAGTCGAACGCCTTCGCGCGCATCAGCCCGGCAGTGCGCAACCGTGACTGCAACTCGATGTCGCCGATCACCGCACGCAGTGCCATCGCCAACTGCTCAGCGTCGCCGGTGGCAAAGAGGCGACCGCACGCTCCCCCGTCCAGGACGCGGGAGAAGGCGGGGAGGTCCGAAGCCACCACCGGCGCCCCCGCGGCCATGGCCTCGACCAGGACGATGCCGAAGGACTCACCGCCCGTGTGCGGTGCGCAGTAGACGGTCGCCGATGCCAGAACCGAGGCCTTGGCCGCATCGTCGAGGCGACCGAGGAACACGACCGAGTCGCCGAGGGAATCCACCAGTGTCTGTTGGCGGTTCTCCAACTCACCCGGTCCCACCACGTAGAGCCGAGCAGTCGGGTGGGCCTCGAGCACACCGGGCCAGGCGGCCAGCACGACGTCGAGGCCCTTACGGGGCTCGTCGATCCGGCCGAGGAAGACGACCCTCGGGGCGTCGGTGTCGACGAGGGGCGAGAGGGGAACATCCCGGTAGTCCTCGACGCGTACGCCGTTCGGGATCAGGACAGCGTCACCACCGACATGCGCGACCAGCGTCCGTCGTGCATCCTCGCTGACCGCGATGTGGCCGCGGATCTTCTCGGCGGCGGTCTGTGCGATCGAATACCCGGCCGAGAGCACGCGCGAGCGGTCGAGAGCCGAGTGCCACGTGGCCACCAGGGGACCCTGCGCCGACCAGCAGGCGAGGAGGGACAGGCTCGGGGAGAGCGGTTCATGGATATGCACGACATCGAAGTCCCCCGAGCGGATCCATCCGCGCACCCGGGCGGCGGCCTTCACGCCGAAACTCAGCCGCGCAACCGAACCGTTGTACGGGACGGCGATCGGTCTGCCGCCGTCGTGCACCCAGGGCGGCAGGGTCGACGGGTCCTCGGCCGGGGCTAAGACACTGACCTGGTACCCGCGCTCGGTCAAGGTCACCGCGAGGTCGTGGACGTGCGAGCGCACACCACCGGGGACATCCCAGGCATAGGGACACACGAGACCGACCTTCATGCCGACACCTTCGTCCTACCCACGTCGGCAAGCCACACCTTTTGCAGCATGTGCCAATCACGGCTGTGCGTGCGTATGCCCTCCGTGAATGCATCAGCGATCTGCTGGGTCATCATCGAGACTGCGACCTCGCGATCCACCCCTGCCGGGACGTCGATGCGGTCGTGCACGTAGCCGCAGGTAATCCCGTCCTCGAACCACATCGTGACCGGGTGCAGAGGCGCCCCCGTCATGATGCTGAGCAGTGCAGGTCCCGCGGGCAGCGATGCCATCTCGCCACAGAGTTCGACGTGGACGCCGGATCCGCTCAGATCCCGATCTCCGAGCAACGCCACGAGCCGCCCTTCCCGCAGGCGGCGGACGAGTGTGCGCATCACGTCGGAGTCGCCGAGTGCCAGTACCTCGAACCCGAGGCGCTCGCGGTAGGCGAGGAACTCCTCGAATAGCCGGGTGGGCTTCAACCGCTCGGCCACCGTGGTCACGCCGCCGTAGCGCAGGCAGCCCCAGGCTCCGGCGTGGTCCCAGTTGGCCATGTGCCCGGGAACCATTACGGCGCCCTGACCCGAGGCCAGTGCGTCATCCATCAGGTGGCGACGCTGCATGTGGAACGTGGAGGTGATTCGCTGCGGGGACCACGTGGGGAGACGGAATGCCTCACACCAGTAGCGCATATAGCTGCGCATCCCCTCGCGGCTGAGTTCGCGCACCTGCTCATCCGAGTACTCGGGGTGGACGCGTCGCAGGTTGCGCTCGAGTTGCACCACTCCGCCCTTATTGCGCGACCACAGGTTGTCCGCGATGCGATCGAAGGCGGCGTAGGACGCACCCTCCGGCAGGGCCTTGATGACCCGCCACCCGGCCATGAAGCCGGCGGTCGACGCCCACTCTCCCGCGTTGCCCACGATCACTCCCCCGAGAGGAGTTGACGGCGTACGACGACGATGCGCTGGATGATCGTCACGATTCCGAACACGGCGATGATCCAGACCGCGATCGCGAGGACATAGGGAACTCCGAATCCGGTGAGCAGCACCGCGATCCCCAGCACGATGAGGCGCTCGGCACGCTCCGCGATGCCCACGTTGGCGGTAGCCCCCACGGCTTCGGCACGCGCCTTCGCGTAACTCGTCACCTGTCCCGTCACGAGTGCGACGAGGGACCCGCTCATCACCCACCACTGATCGTTCGTGGCTCCCCAGTACGCGATGCTGCCGAAGATGGCGCCGTCTGCGATCCGATCCATGGTCGCGTCGAGGAAGTTCCCCCATGGCCCGCTCGAACCGGTCAGTCGGGCCATGGTCCCGTCGAGGAGATCACTCATCCCGATCACGACCATCAGTCCCACGGCGAGCAGGAAGCGGCCCGTGGTCAGACAGGTCAGCGCGACGACCACTGCACCGATAGTTCCCGCGATCGTCACGGCGTCCGGCGACACCTTCATGCGCACGAGCAGCCGCGCGGGGGGCTCGATGACCCCCTTCACGACACGACGGGCCGCGGGATTGTTGAGCACCTGTGAAGGCTATCGCCGCACGATGTTGCACGGCGGGGTGCCAGTACGCGACAGTGAGCAGCCATGTCCGCACCCCCTGCGCTCGTCCTCGTCGGCCCGCCAGGCTCCGGTAAGTCCTCGCTGGCCGGTTGCCTGCCCTCCGCGCACCGCTCGCAGGTGGTCGACCCGGCAGACGTGGCCGAGGAACGCTCCGCATTGGCCCACGCGCGCGGGGTGCTCCTCGTCATCGGAGCCACGGACGGGATCGATGCCCCCACCGCATATCTGTGGCGCGAGGTCGCTGCAGCGCACCTGCCTCGCGCGATCATCGTGACGAAGCTCGACGATCCCCGTGCCGACTTCGACGAGACGTGCGCCCTGATCGCGCGACTGTTCGACCCGCACGGGTGTCTGGCCCTCACCCTCCCGGTGCTGGACGACGACGAGAGTCTCGCGGGATTCCTCGACCTGATCACCGGCGACATCGCGGACTACTCGCAGTCACCCACGGGTCGAGTCCCCGCGGAGGATGCGCACCTGGATCTCTCGGCGACGGCACGTGAACGCCTCGCCGACACCCTCGCGGCGTCCGACCTGACGTTCGACGACCTTGCCCACGCCGTCGCGACGGGGCTGATCACGCCCATCGTGGGCTTCGCCGCCCCCGGCTGCATCGGACGTGACGAGGTTGTCCGTGTCATCGACGACCTGCTCGTCAGCAGTCCCCCACCTGCTGTGATCGCAGACTGGCCTGCACCCCTGCAGTCCTCCGCGTCGTCGGTGGCGCTCGTCCTCACCTTCCCCGTCGACTACTCCGACGAGGTTCTCGCCTACGCGCGCCGTCTTTCGGATGCGGTCGTCACAACACGCGCACCCGGGGACGGGACGATGTCCGTGCGGATCGAGGGCGCATCCGAGAGTCTCTTCCGGGTTCCGATCGACGTGCACGGCATGACCGATGGCACATCGACCTGCGGAATTGAGCAGTGAACTAGACGGACCAGGCCTCGATCAACAGGTCACGGGTATCGGCCAGCAGTTGGGGGATGACCTTGACTCCCCCGACGATGGGCATGAAGTTCGTGTCGCCACCCCAGCGCGGGACGATGTGCTGGTGCAGATGTCCTGCGATCCCTGCACCTGAGATGGAACCCTGATTCATCCCAATGTTGAATCCCTGCGCGTGCGACACCCGACGCAGGGTCGTCATCGCACGCTGCGTGAACTCGGCCAACTCCACGACCTCCTCGGGAGTGAGGTCGGTGTAGTCGGCCACGTGCCGGAACGGGCAGATCATGACGTGGCCGGCGTTGTAGGGATACAGGTTCAGGACTCCGTAGACGAGGGTCCCCCGCGCGAAGACCAGGTCATCGACACCGCTGAGGTGCGGCGCCCGGCAGAACGGGCACTCCTCCCCTGCATCGTGGTGAGTCGGCTTCCCTTCACCACGCAGGTACGCCATGCGATGGGGCGTGTAGAGCCGCTCCCACGCCGTGGACATCAGACCTGCACCCGGTCACGGATCGCCGCGGTGATCTCCGCGATGGCCTCATCGATCGGGACACCGTTCTTCTGCGTTCCATCCCGATACCGGAAGGACACCGCTCCGGCAGCAGCGTCCTCATCACCAGCGATCAGCATGTACGGGACCTTGGACTTCTGGGCGGTGCGGATCTTCTTGTTCATGCGATCGTCGCTGGAGTCCACCTCCACCCGAACACCCTGTTCGCGCAGGCGTGCCGCCACAGACTCGAGGTAACCGATGTGCGCATCGGTGACGGGAATCCCCACCACCTGAACGGGCGCGAGCCATGGAGGGAACGCACCGGCATAGTGCTCGAGGAGGACGGCGAAGAAGCGCTCGATGGAGCCGAACAGCGCGCGGTGGATCATCACCGGACGCTGCCGGGTGCCATCGGCCGCCTGGTATTCGAGGTCGAAGCGTTCGGGCAGGTTGAAGTCGACCTGGATCGTGGACATCTGCCATGTCCGTCCGATCGCATCCTTGGCCTGGACGGAGATCTTCGGCCCGTAGAACGCGGCGCCTCCCTCGTCGAGGACGAGTTCGAGCCCCTGACGCTCCGCAGCCTGGCGCAGCACCTCGGTCGCCTCGGCCCAGACCTCGTCGCTGCCCACGCTCTTCTCCGGGTTCCGCGTGGAGAGCTCGAGATAGAAGTCGGACAGGCCGTAGTCGCGGAGGAGCCCGAGGACGAAGGTCAGCAGGTCGTCCAACTCATCGGCCATCTGCTCACGCGTGCAATAGATATGTGCGTCGTCTTGGGTGAAGCCCCGCGCCCGGGTCAGGCCCTGCACCACACCGGACTTCTCGTATCTATAGACGGTGCCGAACTCGAAGAGCCGCAGCGGTAGCTCCCGGTAAGACCGGCCACGTGCCCCGTAGATCAGGTTGTGCATGGGGCAGTTCATCGGCTTGAGGTAGTAGTCCTGGGCCTGCTTGCGCACGTTGCCATCGGCGTCGACCTCGCCGTCCAACTGCATCGGCGGATACATACCCTCGGCGTACCAGTCGAGGTGACCGGACTTCTCGAACAGCGCGCCCTTGGTGATGTGCGGGCTGTTCACGAACTCGTAGCCCGCTTCCTCGTGCCGACGACGGGAGTAGTCCTCCATCACCCGGCGCACCACGCCTCCCTTGGGATGGAAGACGGCGAGGCCCGACCCGATCTCCTCGGGGAAGCTGAACAGGTCGAGTTCCACGCCCAGCCGGCGGTGGTCCCGCTTCTCGGCCTCCTCCAGGAACGTCAGATATGCGCGCAGGTCGTCCTTCGACGGCCACGCGGTCCCGTAGACGCGCTGCAGGGACTCGTTGGTCTGATCACCCAGCCAGTAGGACGCCGACGAGCGCATGACCTTGAAGGCGTTCGGCGGGATGTACTTGGTCGACGGCACGTGCGGTCCACGACACAGGTCGCTCCAGCAGAGTTTGCCGTCCTTGATCGCCACGTTGTCGTAGATGGTCAACTCGGAGCCGCCGACCTCCATGACCTCCGCGCCGCCATCGCTCCCGATGAGTCGCAACTTGTAGGGCTCGTCGGCCAACTCGGTGACCGCCTCGGACTCGCTCACCACACGACGCCGGAATTCCTGGCCGGACTTCACGATCTCGACCATCCGCTTCTCGATCGCGGCGAGATCTTCCGGGGTGAACGCCGAGGGGACGTCGAACTCGTAGTAGTAGCCGTCCTTGATGGGAGGCCCGATACCGAGTTTGGCTTCGGGAAACAGGTCCTGCACCGCCTGGGCGGTGATGTGCGCGACCGAGTGCCGCAGCACCGCGAGCCCCTCAGGGGAATCGACCGTCACACCCTCGACGACATCGCCAGCCTCCACCGGTGTGGCCAAATCGACCAGGTTGCCGTTGACGCGGGCGACGATCACCCCGGGTGCAGAGCCCACAAGGTCCATCGCGGTGGACATGACACCTCCGGACGTGGGGACTCTCGGTGGGCGATACTGGGTTCGAACCAGTGACCTCTCGCGTGTGAAGCGAGCGCTCTACCACTGAGCCAATCGCCCGGAGCCCCCGAACTCTACCCCAGGCAACAGGCCCTTCAGGGTCCCGTATCGCGCGCCTTTCCTGGGTTAGGGTCGAAACACCTTGGAAGGAGACACATGTCCACATCTTCAACTCGCTCGGGCTGGCGAAAAGCCGCCCTGGCCCTCGTCAGTGCTGCCGCCATCGCGGTCAGCACCGTCGGTCTGACCGCTCCAGCCCACGCAGATCTCGTCGGCGGGGAAACCGCTAGCGTGACCGGTCCTAACGCAGGTGTCGTCGGGGTCCCCGTCACCATGGGTTTGCTTGTGACAGGCTCCTTCACACCAGGATCCACTGTCACTGTGACGCCGTCCGGAAGTAACTCCGGTGGCGCCGCGCCGATCTCGGTCGCCAACGTCACCCCTGGCTCGTCCACGAGCTTCACGTTCGTGCCGCCCCACGTGGGGACCTTCACCTTCTCGGTGTCCGGGGTCGCCGCCTCCAGCACGACGAGCGTGTCCATGCAGGTGCAGCCGGTGAGCGTCAACATCGCAGTCACGGCACCCCAAACCCTGCAGGTCGGTCAGG
This sequence comes from uncultured Bifidobacteriaceae bacterium, assembly GCA_964495555.1. Taxonomy (GTDB): domain Bacteria; phylum Actinomycetota; class Actinomycetes; order S36-B12; family S36-B12; genus VGCC01. The sequence continues at coordinate 38,495 of CAZBWA010000007.1, forward strand.
GCGCCACGATCTCGGCGACCGTGACACCCACGACGGGCATCCTCGCTCCGCTGGGTCAGATCCAGTTCGCGATCGTGGGCAGCGGCAACGTCGGCTCCCCGGTCTGGTTGAACGGCAGCAGCCCGTCCACAGCGAGCATCCCGTGGACACCAGCAAACCTCGGTCAGGTGCAGTTCACCGCGACCTACATCCCGAACCGGATCAACGGGTTCGCTGACACCTCGTGCGTGAACTCGAATTGCACGAGCCCGGTGGACACGATCCAGATCACCAGTAGCGGAGTGAACGTCTACCTCGCCAACCCGCCGCAGTTCTTCAGCGGCGTGGCCAACACGATCACCGCGGTCATCAGTGTGGTCCCCCCGAGCGGGTCGGTCACCTTCGCCGCCAACGGCCAAGTGTTCGCATCCAACGTGGCGGTGCAAGCGAATGGCCGCGCATCGGCGCCCTGGACCCCGGCTGCCGCAGGCAACTTCACGATCAGCGCCAACTGGGTCGGGAACAACGGTGTGACCGGCGGCTCGCAGGAGAACGTCACTGTCTCCGCAGGGACAGGTCAAGTTGATTCGATCGTGCTGACCCCGGCGGGGCAAGCCTCGTGGGCTCCCAACGGCACCTACCAGGTGGCGAATGGGGCAACGGTCACGTTCAGCGCTGCGACCAGCTCCGGTGCTGCGGTCACGATCTCCGACAAGGGACCGTGCAACATCAGCGGCATGAGCCTCACGGCCGATCAGGGCAACGGCGGGTGCATTCTCACCGCGTCGAGCCCGGGTGGAAACGGCTTTGCCCCGAATAGCGTGAGCTACAACATCTCGCTGGTTCCGGGAACGCAGGTGCCGTCCTTCACTCCCCCGGCGTCCGGGCGTTACCGCTCGGGTCGTGTGCTCGTCCTCGAGTCCGCAACCCAGCAGGACACGAACGCCGGTCAACAGATCAACTGGCGGGTGCGTCCCAACAGTCGGTCGGTATGCCGGGTGCAGTTCCCGAACAACGGTTCGGTGACCCTGCGGCTCACCGGCCGGGGGGCGTGCAACGTGGTCGGCCGAGCTGCCGCAGTGCCGGGTGAGTGGAACGCGCTCAACCTGACGCGCCACTACCGGTCGCGCTAGTCACGTGCGAGAGGGCCTCCGGTTCGCCGGGGGCCCTCTCCTCATGTCCGGAAGATCTCGCCTCAGGGATCGGGGTTGTCCAGGATCCTCGCCCGGAATGACTCGCGCACACTCCGTGTGACCACACCCTCGCCGTCCCACGTCCGTTCGTCGAGCCGCACGACGGGGTGCACCTCACGGGTGCTGGATGTCAGGAACACCTCGTCGGCTTCCAGGACGTCGGCCCAGGAGAGTGTGCGCTCAGCGGCCCCCGCCCATTCGATGACCAAGTCCCGCGTGATGCCCGCAAGGCATCCGCTGGTCAGGGGCGGAGTCACGATCTGTGAATTCCGCACGAGGAACAGGTTCGTGCCCGTTCCCTCGCACACCTGATCCCTCGTGTTGAGGAACAGGCCCTCGCTGAACCCACGCTGGTGCGCCCAGTCCAGGGCGACCACGTTGTCCGCGTAGGACGTGGTCTTCGCCCCCACCACGGGTGAGCGCTCGTTGCGCACCCAGGGGACGAGTGTCGCCGTGGTGGTCGACGGCCAGGGGGAGACCTCGGCTAGCGCGATCACGATGGTGGGTGGGACATCTCCGCGGTCACTGCCCAGGGGACCGGCCCCGGCCGTCACGGTCACGCGCATGCGTGCGAGCGGGGGCGCTCCAGCGGCGAGCACCTGCTCGATCCCCGAGCGGATGTCCTTGAGGGGAATCTGTGGGAGCCGCAGCGTTTCCGCGGAGGCGACGAGTCGTCGCAGATGCCGGCTCACCGCGTACGCGACGCCGTTCTCCACTTTGAGCGTTTCGAACACTCCGTCAGCGACGGTGAAGCCGTGATCAAAGACGGAGACGCGGGCATCTCCCGGTTCTATGACGTGGGAGACACCCGCCACGCTCATCCACACCTTCATCGGGTCGCCTCATCCGTCATTGCGGCTACGGAGAGCAGGTGCCGCGCTTTCAACTCGGTCTCCTCCCACTCCCGCACCGGATCCGAGCCCCAGGTGATTCCGGCACCGGTGCCGAAGCAGAGATCCTGCCCATCCCGCCAGAAGGTCCGGATGGTGACCGCGAGGGATCCGTCTCCCGAGTCCCCGTCGATCCACCCGAACGCACCGCAGTAGAAGGAGCGCGGTGAGGCTTCGAGTTCCCCGATCGCCTGCAACGCCGTGTGCTTGGGAGCTCCGGTCACGGAACCCGGCGGGAAGGACGCCGCGAGCACGTCCCTCCAGGTCGTCGAACCTGCGACATCGGCGTGCACATACGAGACCAGGTGCACCAGTCCAGGATGACTTTCCTCGTGAAGCAATTCGGGGACGCGCACGGATCCCACGGTGGCCACGCGCGAGAGGTCATTGCGCACGAGGTCGGTGATCATCACGTTTTCCGCGACGTCCTTTTCTAGCATCGACTCCCCCGGGCGGGCCGTCCCCTTGATCGGGCCGGACACGAGGTGGTCGTCCTCCCGGCGCAGGAACAACTCCGGACTCGCGCACGCCAGCTCCAGTCCCGGGACACGGACGAAGCCCCCGTGTTGCGCGGGGTTGTGGCGAACGAGGAGGGCGTCCAGGGTGGCGATGTCACCGTGCTCAGGGAAGGGCGCGCGCAGGACCCGGCACAGGTTCACCTGGTAGACGTCACCGCGGGCGATCCGTTCGCGGATGTCCTCGACCCCTGCGCAGAACACCTCTCGAGTCGCCGAGCTCTTCCACGATTCGACGGGCACACCAGCCCAGCCGTCCCCGAACTCGGAACCGTCACGCTCCCACGTGTCGAACCGGCAGGCGACCACGGCGCCTTCGAATCCGACGGCCACCACCCATCGCCCAGGCTCGTCGAGAGCACCCACATCCGTACGGACCTCCACCAGGTCCCGAGCACGCCATGGACCCACGCGGGCGGTCGGTTCCTGGCTCACCCGTGCGATTCTCCCCCATGCACGTCCCGAGGCAGGGGTCCTTCATCGGGGTCGGCTATCGTTCTACCTCGCCCCACGAATCTGTAGGGCATGCGGACGTAGCGCAGTTGGTAGCGCATCACCTTGCCAAGGTGAGGGTCGCGGGTTCGAGTCCCGTCGTCCGCTCGGAGGGGCAACGAACCTCATGGTGGAGTGGCCGAGAGGCGAGGCAACGGCCTGCAAAGCCGTGTACACGGGTTCAAATCCCGTCTCCACCTCGAAGGGCGATTGGCGCAGGGGCTAGCGCGCTTCCTTGACACGGAAGAGGTCACAGGTTCGATTCCTGTATCGCCCACCAGCGACGAGGGGCCCCGGTTACCCGGGGCCCCTCGTCATGTTCGATGACTAGTTGATGATCCTCACCGAATCCGTCGCCTGGCCGGCGGTGTACTTCGACCCCGAGCTCGGCACGAAGGTCGCCACCACGGTGGTCCTCTTCAACGGCCACTTCTTCGGTGCCTTCCAAGCGAACTCCACAAGTCCGTCGTTGATAGGCAGCGCGGTGAACGTCGCGCGCCTGTTCCCCTTGCGGAACTGGAGGGTCACCGTCCCCTGGACATCGGTCGCGGAGAAGACGACGTCGTAGGTCTTGCGACCACCGCGCTTCTGCTTGGCCGGTGCGTCGAGCTCCATCGTCGCGCCGCTGCCGATCGAGGCCGTATTGCCGCCCGACGGGGTCGGCGTCGGGGTCGGCGTTGGCGCAGGGGCCGACGAGGGCCCCGCGACGACTGCGGAGTACGCCGGAGTCGAGGTGCCGCTACTGGAGATCGCGCTGACCCCGGACCGCAGGTACTGACCCACATCCGCGGCAGCCACTGTGTACGTCGCCGCCGTGGCTCCGGCGATGTTCGCGCACGTGGTCGTCGTCGTGCTCGAGCACCGCTGCCACTGGTAGGAGAACGAGCTCGCCGCCGGGTTCCACGTTCCATTCGTGCTCGTCAGCGTGGTACCCACCACCACCCCGGACGTCGGGGAGATCGTCGGTGCGGCGGTGTTCGCCGAGGCCACACCCGTGGAGACACGCGCGATGGAGTTGGCGCCGGGCAGTGCCACCCACATGTTCTGGTCCGGGCCGAGGACGAGACCCGCGGGCTGGGCATTGGCCGCCGACAGCGAGTACGTGCCCACAACGGCACCGCGATCGGACAACTGCATGACCTGGTTACCCGCAGTCGTCAGCCACATCGTGTTGCTTGGCCCGAGCGCCATGTAGGAGGCCTGCTGCCCGATCGAGGTAGTAGCGATCTGGGTGTCCGTGACGAGGTTGCCGATCGAGCTCAGACCGAACATCGTGAACCAGACGTTGCCCTGGTTGGTCAGGATGCCCCGCGGGGACGATCCGTTGTTCGATGTGGCTGTCACCGAGAAGGACCCGGCCATGGTGAGCAATCCGACCGCGCCGTTGCCCGAGGCCGTGAAGTACACCCGGCTACTTCCCGTCGGACCGTTCGTGATGCCCCAGGGCCCGGTGTTGCCCGACGGCAGGACGTACTCGTTCGTGATGGTCCCGTCGGTCGTGATGCGGCCGATCTTGTTACCAGCGAACTCGGTGAACCACAGTGCGCCGTCCGGGCCCGTGGTGATGTCGTAGGGCTGGGAGTTGGCCGTGGGGACGTTGTAGGTGGAGATGACCCCCGACGTGGTGATCTTGCCGATCTGGTTCGCGGTGGTCATGGTGAACCACAGGTTGTTGTCCGGCCCGACGGTGATGTTGCGGGCGCCGGCGTTCGCGGTGGGCAGGGAGTAGTTCTGCAGGATCACGCCCGCCGTGGAGACCTTGGCGATGGTGTTGGACCCGGTGTTGGTGACCCAGAGGTTGCCATCGGGGCCCGCGGCGATGTCCTGGGGAGCGGCGTTGGCCCCCATGGCGAAGATCGCGGCGTCGCCCACGGCCGCCTGGGATGCAGGCGCCATGACAAGGGTGCCGGCCACCAGGGCGCTCGAGGCGACGGTGACGAGGGACATGCGTGCCAGAGTGCGTACGGTCATGCTCTTCACCATGCCACGGGGGTTCGCCGCGGCCACGATCCCACGCCCAAGGGCGCGGGGTTTTTAGCCCCCGGACCCCCGGGCTCCGCGGAACAGGGCCGCGGTGATGGCTACCAGGATGGTCGCGATGAAGACCTGCGTGATCAACACCAACCAGAAGCTCTCCGCATAGCCGAAGAACTGGCCGGCGCCGAGGCCCAGGAAGGCACCGATGATGCCGATGATGATCGTGACGATGCATCCGATGGGCTGCATGGACGGGACCAGGATTCGGGCGATGAGCCCGATCACGATGCCGGCGAGGAGTGCGCTGATGATGCCTTGGGGATCCATGGGGACACCCAAGCAGTCAGGGGCACCGCGCGGCAAGGGACTCGGGGCGCGTGTCCGGCACTAGGGTTCCCACGTGAGCATCCCCGTCGAGACCCTCTGGATCTTCGCGATCGCCCTGGCAGCCTTCGGCGTCGCCTTCGCGGCCCTGGGCATGAACAATGAGCGGGCCTACTGGTCGCAGCGGGACCCATCGGGCGATCCGCGGCGCGAGGCGACACCGTTCCGCTCCATCGTGGCGCGCGCCGGGCATTTCGCGACGGGTGAGTACCGGGCCCCGCTGCGCGTCGCCGCCATCGGAGTGCTGCTCTGGTACGCCGCGGGGATCGCTGCGATCCTTGCGATCCTGCTCAGCCTCTAGGCGGGGCAGGACCACCGGCCGCCACGCCAGTGCGCGGCGCCGGATGCCGCACCCTCCCAGTTATAGATCGTGCTGAACGCAGCGTCCTGCCAATAGCGGGGCCACTCGCTCGCCGGGGTCTGCCGCAACTCGGCGAGCACCGACTTCGCGGTCTCCGCACCGAGCAGCTCCTTGTGCTCCGGCAACATCATCCACGTGACACCCTCGGCCAGCGCGGCCGACATCTGGTACGCGCCGTAGTAGGGCGTGCCGGGACTGATGGCCGTGTAGCGGCCATTGCTCTCACGCTCGACGATGCACCGGCGCACGTCCTCCTGGCCACCCACGTAGAAGTCGCCGCGATAGAGACTGGCCTCCACTCCCACGACGTCACGCGTGTGGACGGAGTGGTTGACGAAGGACACGTATTCCGCACGGGTGACATCCCTGTGCGCCGCCGACGTGACCGGAACGAGCCGGGGTGTCACCACTCCGGGGACCGGGACGGTGAAGGCGGGTCGGGCGACCTGGGTGACTGGGCCCCGGGTCACGGCCTCCGCGATCGCGGGGGTCGTCAGGGCCAGGATCAGAACTGCTGGAAGTCCCCAGAGGGGACGGAAACGCGCACGTTGCGCCATGCTTCCTCGTGGTCCACCGCCTGTGGGGCGGCCGCCGCAGCACGGGTCTCCGGGACGGGGCGACTCGGTATGCGCCCTGCCCCTCGCCGACAACCACCTGACCGCCGACGGTTCGCACGTCGCTCGGTGTTCCCAGGTGGGCCACCCTCGAGGGCCGCCCTGGTGGGGCACCCCCGACGGCAGTGCCGCGGTTGGGACTGCCAGTCCAACACGGGGCCCCCGACCCGACAAAGCGAGAATCGGGTGATTCCCCCTAAAACGGACGTGATCTCCGTTACATAAACGTTATTTATGAGGGATCCAGGCAGGCTGCGACCTCCCGGATCACCGCCTGGCGGTAGCGATCCGACGTCTCCTTGGATGATGTGTCCCCGCATGCACGGCGGTAGATCGCGATGCCGTGACCCTCGAAATCGCCGTGACCCGCGCCCGGGACGTCGACCCGATGAACCCAGGGAACGGTCCCGAGAAACTCCCCCAGCCTGCCGTGGCGATTGCACGGCGAGGGCTCGGCCAGCACCGCCGAGACCCGCAGGCCTCGGAGCTCGTGCAGGTTCTGGCGGATCAACCCGTTGGGGCTGTCCACCCCGTCGGCGAGGACCAACCCGCGTACATCGGCGCCCTCCTCCGCAAGGCACCTCGCGATGAAGCAGCCTGCCGCGCCTCCCGCTGAGTGCCCGACCACCACGATCGGTCGCCCTGCGCAGCGCCGGAGGACGTCCCGACTCACATGACGCAACCTCGGTCGACTCATGTAGAGCGGCGCGAGAGCCCGCGGCGCCAGGGTCACCGGGATGGGCTCCCACCCCTGGTCCGCGCAGAGTGACGACATGACCTGGAGGTTCTCGGCACGACGACTGAACCCGGGCAGGAGCACCACGCACGCCGAGGTGGTCATGCGGGAAGTAAACCCGAAGCGACTAGTCGATGACGATTCCTGCGACTTCCCGATAACCCACGGCCACCGTGACCGGGACCCGCTCGGGTGACCGACCACGAACGATCACTCGATATGTGCCCGGCATGCCTCGCTCCTCGACCCGCGACAGGAACAGGTAGGTCGTTCGGGAGTAGGGCTCGAAGAACTCGGTGCGCTCATTGACCACCAGCGTCCTCATGCGCCCGGACGGATCGATCAGCTGCACGCTGGGTAACTCACCGGAACGCAAGGCATTGGCAGGGGCCTCGTCAACGATGAGGAACTGCAAGGCCAACCGGTCACCCTTGGCCAGTCGGAAACGGAAACCCCGCTCCTGACCTGCCCGCACATCCGCCACCACCGCATACGAGACGGTCCCGTCGGGAAGTAATGGACCGCTCCGTGGCGTCCCGTCCTGTTCGTCGAGGATGACAGGCTGATGGGCCTGGGCGGGAAGAGCCCCTGACAGCCCCAGGGCTGCCGTCACCAATGCGACCACCGCGAACCGACTCCACATGCCCTCGACGCTACGCGACGTGCACGCCCACCGCGCGTCGAGGATGTCGCGACGCGAACGAAAATGCCGCCCACTGGGACGACCATCGCGATCCGGCGCGCCACTCGATCTGACCCTTGGCTGCGGACCGAGCAGGCAGTCGCTCAATCAGAGTGTGACTGCGAACCAGCGACCCTCAGGATCGCTGAAGCCGAAGCTGCGCGTACCTCCGTGATCGCCGATCTCCGTCACGGTGACACCGCACGAGACGAGAGTGGCGCGAGCGGTCGCGAGGTCATCCGCGCGCAAGGCAACCGATGGGGTGGCGAGGTCCAGACCATCCGGGTTGTCGGCCATCATGGCCAGTGGGACGAGTTCGAATGAGAACTGCTGATCGGCGAATCCGACCTTGATAATCACATGCTCGCCGAAAGTTGTTCTATCCTTCTCGACCATTCCCACCTTCTCGACCCAGAAAGTGCGACACAACTCCGCGTCATCTACATAGAGCACGACGTAGCTAACAGTCAGGGACATGATCACCCTCCGGCTGCACGGTGATGTGCACGCAGGAGCGTATCCCCGTTCCCGCCGCCGACCGCGGTGCACCTTCGATCGTTATGGAGGGAATGTCCAGCAGGTTTCGATCGAGTGCTGGACTGAAAATCATGGTCGGGCTGGCGGGATTTGAACCCACGACCCCTTGACCCCCAGTCAAGTGCGCTA
>CAZBWA010000008.1:0-44990 GCA_964495555.1 uncultured Bifidobacteriaceae bacterium
CGCACCACGGCGAACTCCATCGGCTACATCTGGGCCGCGCTGTTCGAGGCCCTGGCCGAGAAGCGCGAGGTGGACCCGAATGCCTTCGGCATGTTCATCCAGAACGATGTTCTCAAGGAGTACTTCGCCCGCGGAACGCAGATCTTCCCGGCACCCGCGGGCCTCAAGTTGTCTGTCGATGTGATCGAGCACATCGCACGTCGCATCCCACGCTGGGTGTCACTCGCCATGAGTGGCTACCACATCCGGGAATCCGGATCCAGTGCCGTGCAGGAGATCGCTTTCACGTTCTCGAATGCCCGCGCATACCTCGACGCGGCGATCGCGCGGGGACTGAGCGTCGACGACGTCGCGCCGACACTGTTCACGTTCCTATCGAGCAACATGGACTTCATGCCCGAGGTGGCAAAGTTCCGCGCAGCACGCAGGGTCTGGGCGCGGCTGATGCGAGACACCTACCAGGCGAAGGACCCCCGTTCGGAGCAACTACGCATCTTCGTCTTCACGGCAGGGTCGTCGCTCACGGCCCAGCAGCCGCTCAACAACGTCGTGCGCACGTCGGTCGAGGCACTGGCGGCCGCCCTGGGTGGTGTGCAGACGATGCACGTGTGCGCCTACGACGAGGCCCTCGGCGTTCCCACCGAGGCTGCCGCGACGCTAGCCCTCCGCACGCAGCAGATCGTGGCCTTCGAGACCGGCGTGACAGGCATGGTCGATCCACTCGGAGGGAGTTACGTCCTGGAAGCGCTCACCGACCAGCTCGAGCGCGAGATCCTCGACGAGATGCATCGCATCGAGCAGAAAGGTGGTGCGCTGGCCTGCATCGAGTCGGGCTACTTCGCCACGGCGCTCTCGGACAGCGCCTATGAGCAGGCCCTGGCCGTCGACTCCGGTGAGAAGCAGGTGATCGGGGTGAACAGATTCGTCACCGATCCGGTGTCCTTCGAGGTGTTCGGAATCGATCCCGAGAGCGAGCGGTCCCAGGTGCGAGCGGTCGAGGGGGTGCGCGCACGGCGGGACGAGTCAGCCGTCACCCGCGCGCTCGAGGAGTTACGGGAGGCCGCTGCAGGGGGGGACAACGTCGTACCCGTCTGCGTCACGGCCGTGCGCGCCTATGCCACGGTGGGAGAGATCGCCGATGTGCTGCGCGGTGCCTACGGAACCTGGAAGCCCAGCGGCACGTTCTAGCCGCGTCGAACGTTGCGTGCCACGGCGTCGGCCACGGCGGGTGCCACCGCGGGATCGAAGACGCTGGGGACGATGTAGACCGTGGACAGTGCGTCATCGGCAACGACCGACGCGATTGCGTGAGCCGCGGCCACGAGCATGTCATCTGTGATCTTGTGTGCGTTCGCATCGAGCATCCCGCGGAAGATGCCGGGGAAGGCGAGCACGTTGTTGATCTGGTTGGGGTAGTCGCTGCGACCGGTGGCGACCACCTTCGCGTACTTGGCCGCCTCGACCGGGTCGATCTCCGGGTCGGGGTTGGCGAGAGCGAACACGATCGCATCCGGTCCCATGGACGCGACGTCCTCGACCGTGATGACATTGGGTTGGGAGAGACCGATGAAGACATCGGCACCGACCATGGCCTCCGAGATGGAGCCCGTATGACCGTGGGGGTTGGTGTCTCGCGCCAATTGCGCCTTGTCCGGATCGAGGTCGTCGCGCCCGGTGTGGACGGCGCCACGTGAGTCGAACATCACGATGTCCTTCACGCCTGCGCCCATGAGAAGCCGTGCGACCGCCGCGCCGGCGGCGCCTGCCCCGACCATGACGACACGGAGCTGCGGCATCTCCTTGTGCACGAGCCGCAGGGCATTGACGAGGGCGGCGAGAACCACAACGGCGGTCCCGTGCTGATCGTCGTGGAAGACGGGAATGTCGAGTTTCTCGCGGAGGCGCCGCTCGACTTCGAAGCACCGCGGTGCGGCGATGTCCTCCAGGTTGATCCCCCCGAACCCCGGTGCGATCACCTCCACGGTGCGCACGATCTCGTCGACATCCTGGGTGTCGAGGCAGATCGGCCAGGCGTCGACGTCGGCGAAGCGCTTGAACAGCGCCGCCTTGCCCTCCATCACCGGCATCGCGGCCTCGGGACCGATGTTGCCGAGGCCGAGCACTGCGGAGCCGTCGGTGACGACGGCGACGCTGTTGCGCTTGATCGTGAGGTTCCGGGCATCGGCCGGGTTCTCGTGGATCGCCATGCAGACCCGCGCGACCCCGGGGGTGTAGGCGCGGGCGAGGTCCGCGCGATTGCGCAGGGGGGCCTTGAGGCTGATGCCGATCTTCCCGCCCAGGTGGATCAGGAACGTGGAGTCGCTGATCTTGTCGACGGTGACCCCGTCGATCGCCTCGAGTGCAGCCCGGACTTCGCTCACATGCTCGGAGTCGCGGACGATGCAGCTGAGATCGAGCTTGACGGTCTCGTGACCCGGGTCCACCAGGTCGAGGGCGGTGATGACCGCCCCGGTGCCCGTCACCGCGGTCACGATCGCCCCGGATGCGTGGGCCTCCGGGGTGGCGGTGAGACGGATGATGTTGTTGTATCCGGGGCTGCTGGTCACCCGGGCATCCTACGCGTTACGTGACGGCCGACAAAAGTGCGCGAGATCTCAGGGGCGCCGCTCACAGAGGTCGACGACATGCTGCTGCGCCGCCTCGGCCAGGTGATCGTGGAACCAGAAGAACAGCTCGGTGGCCGGTTGGCCGGCCCACTCGCGGGGCAGGTAGGCCATGGGCAGACCGGGATCGATGTAGGGGAGCATCCGCCACGACGTGAGAACGCGGGTGTAGTCCACAAACGCGCGTGCGCCGTCGACGCGCCCATGTACTCCCGAGTAGGCGTTCCGCAAGGGGGAGTAGGCGCGGACGAACTCCGCGTAGTGCGCGGCGATGGCGTCGAGATCCCACCACTCGCGGATCGCCTCCCGCGTGGGGCGGAAGGCGAGGTGCTCGGCACGGAAGACATCGACGTAGTCCGTCACGCCCAGGGCTTCAGCGACGTTGCGGACGTCCGCCTCGAGTGCGCGCGGGGCGATCCACAACCCCCCGGTCACCTGGGCGAAACCGACCTTGGCCAGGCGGGATCGGAGGCGATACCGAAGATCGCGGGCGCTCTCCGGAATCGAGAACGCGGCGAGGACCCAACCCTCGTCGCGCGGGAGTTCACGCCGTTCCAGCACACGAGCGTCGCCGACGTCGAAGTTCCTCCGGGAGGCTTCGCTCAATGCGTACCCGGCCAGTCCGTCGCGCTTGTCGGCGAGGAGGATGCCGCGACGCTTGAACCGGGAGAGCGCGCTGCGCACTGCCGGATCCTCGATTCCCATCTCCCCGAGGAGTCGCAGCAGGGTGCCGACCGCTAACCACCCACCCAGGGATCGGCTGTACGCGCCGTAGACGGTGATCAACAGGGATTGGGGGCGTGTGGCGCGGACCGCGATGTCCGTGGGCTCCCCGTCGAAGGCGCTGATCTCGCGCTCGTTCATCTCTCTCCCGGCCGTGGGTCAGTTGGCGCCGTCATGGGCGGCACGCATACGGGCGAACTCGACCACCTGCAGGCCGATCGTCCGGAGTTGGTCATGCGTGGCTGCGTCGTTGATTGTTCCGTCGTCGGCGAACGCCGTGACCGATGCGTTGACGGTTCCACCCAGAGGTGTGGGCCACCCGCGGAGGGCGTGCGTCACCTGACGGAGTTGGTGGAGCGTGGAGACCGTTGCCTGCCACCCGTACGCGACCGCGATGCACCCGACGGCACGACCGTGGAGGTAGGCGGGATCGTCCTGACGTAGGTCCTCGATGTAGTCCAGGGCGTTCTTCATCATGCCGCTGATTCCGCCGTGATACCCCGGACTGGAGATGAGGAGTCCGTCGGCGGAGCGCACCGCCTCGACGAGCGCGACGGCCTTGGGCTCGCGAGCCTCCGACTCGGTGTCGTAGATGGGGAGCATGAGATCGCGGCCCGTGATCATCGTGACCGATGCGCCGGCCTCCTCGGCCGCCTGCGCAGCGATGCGCAGTGCCTTCTCGCTGGAGGATCCCGGGCGCGTGCTGCCACCGAGGGCGAGGATCCGTACCGGGGACATCACTGGCCTCCCTGTGCACGGCCTGCGTCCAACTGGGACGCCACGGTGGCGAGTTGCCGCCCTTGCACGCGCGCGGCCATCAGTGTGTCAGGGTCGGGACCTGCACCGCCGCGCGAGACGAAGGATGCGCCGTAGGGGTTGCCGGACACCTTCATGACGTGGGGATCGCGATAACCGAGCGGCATGATGAGTGATCCCCAGTGGTAGAAGTGGTTGTTGATCGCGAGGATGGTCGACTCGAGGCCACCGTGGGCGGTCGACGAGCTCGTGAACGCCGTGCACACCTTGTCCGCCAAGATCCCCTGCGCCCACAGACCTCCCGTGGTGTCCAGGAAGGACTTCATCTGCGCGGCGGCCGCACCGAAACGGGTGGGCGAGCCGAGTGCGATCGCGTGTGCCCACGCGAGGTCATCGAGTGTCGCCTCGTCGTCGGCACGTGCGTCGACGAATGCGCGCCACCGGGGGTTGGCATCGATCGCAGTGGAGGGCGCGGTCTCCGCGACGATCCGGACCCGGACCTCGGCGCCGACCTCCCGCGCGCCATCGGCGAGGGCGTGGGCTAGCGACGCGACGTTCCCGGTTGCCGAGTAGTAGATGACCGCGACGCGCGTCATCGCGACCTCCCCCGCGCCAGGGTTCGAGACGGACTCTCACCGAATCGCTCCCGGTACGCAACGGCGAACCGGCCCAGGTGCGCGAAGCCACTCGCATGGGCGATCGCGGCGACGGTGGTCGTGCGGGGATCCGCCGAACGCAGTCGGTGGTGGGCGTCCATGAGGCGCACATCGCGCAACAACCGGGAGGGCGTCGTGCCCAGTTCGTCATGGAGTGTCTGCTGGAGTTGCCGGACGCTCAGACCCGACGCCCGGGCCATGTCGGTGATCGTCACCGAGATGTCGTGGTTGCACCGAACCCAGTCCAGGACGGGCGCCACGCGGCCCCGGGCCGTGGGCACGTGGCGTATCGGCGACCACGCCAGGACCAGAGCACTCATCACCATGTCCTCGAGCGCATGCGCCAGCGACGTGATCACGGTGGCGGGTGTCTCCGCCGGCAGGGTGGAGGTGACCGTCCAGATCTGTCGGCACGCACGCTCGACGGCACGGGGCGTAGTCATCGTCCCGGGATCAGGATCGATATCCGAGTCGGGCCCGAGGACGGTGCGCGCGTGGTCGCGGATGCGCACGGGATCGCTGGAGATGACGAGCGCTCCGGCCGAGGGATCGGGATCCATCAGCGTGCTGCATTCCTGACCGAGGACCACCGTGGCCGTATCGCGGGTTGGTGCGCGCCCGTCGGAATAGGTGACGCCCATGGGTCCGATCGGGACGGTGGCGACGATGCGGTCTCCCGTGGGCGGGGCCTCGACCGTGACGCGACCCCCGTACTGGACGAAGACCATGCGGGACTCCGGCAGGGACAGCACCCCGACCGTCCCGTCAAGGCGATCCTCCCGCGGCGTGACCTCGTGGGGGGTGGTGTGGGTGGCGACCTCGTCGCGCAGGGTGCCCCGGTGCGTCGTGCGCACCCAGGACCAGGCGGGGGTCTCCATACTTCCTCCCACGTCCTGCACTCTAGTGTTGTTTCGACGATCGCCACAGACCGGTCACATCCCGTCGGTAGCATCGGCAAGTATTCATCGTTCGGGAGGGTTCATGGGCGCGCCGGTGAGAATCGTGGTTGCCAAGCCTGGCCTCGATGGCCACGACCGCGGCGCGAAGGTCGTGGCCCGTGCCCTGCGCGACGCGGGTTTCGAAGTCGTGTACACGGGACTGCACCAGACTCCGGCGCAGATCGTCGACGCAGCCATCCAGGAGGACGCGGACTTCATCGGGATGTCGATCCTGTCCGGTGCGCATATGACGTTGTTCGCGGAGGTCATGGACCTACTGCGCGCGCGCAACGCGACGGACATCGTCGTCTTCGGCGGCGGCATCATTCCCGATGACGACATCCCCCTGCTCACCGAAATGGGAGTGGCACGAATTTTCACTCCCGGTACGCCGACGCATGAGGTCGTCGAGTGGGTACGCGCGCACGCTCCATCGTCGGCGACCTCCTAGGCTGATGACGCACGTGCAACAGAAGTCAACGGAGGAGTGACGGTGGACCTGTACGAGTACCAGGCCAAGGAGTTGTTCGGCGCGCATGGCGTCCCCGTCACCGATGGTCACGTCTGCGTGACGGTCGACGAGGCGCGTGCCGCCGCCACCTCCATCGCGGCGCCGGTCGTGGTCAAGGCCCAGGTCAAGACCGGTGGGCGTGGCAAGGCCGGCGGCGTGAAGTTGGCCGACACACCCGACGATGCGGCGACCAAGGCGCAGGGCATCCTCGGCCTGGACATCAAGGGCCACGTCGTACGCCGACTCCTTGTGACTCCTGCGACGGACATCGCGGAGGAGTACTACGTGTCCTTCCTCCTCGACCGCGCCCACAGGTCCTTCCTCGCTATGGCCAGCGTCGAAGGCGGCATGGACATCGAAGAAGTTGCCGCGACCAAGCCCGAGGCGCTGGCCAAGGTCCGGATCGACGCACTCGAGGGCGTCACGCCCGAGAAGGCACGCGAGATCGTCCGTACCGCCCGATTCCCCGAGGCCGTCGCGGCGCCCGTCGCCGACATCATGGTCGCGCTCTGGCAGGTCATGGTGGGCGAGGACGCCACCCTCGTGGAGGTCAATCCCTTGGTCCTGACGCCGACGGGAGAGGTTCTCGCTCTCGACGGCAAGGTCACTCTGGACGGCAACGCCGGATACCGACGTCCGCACCATGCGGCTCTCGTCGATCGCGAGGCGACGGACCCCATCGAGTTGCGAGCACAGGAACTCGATCTGAACTACGTGAAGCTCGACGGAGATGTCGGCATCATCGGTAACGGTGCGGGACTGGTGATGAGCACCCTCGACGTCGTCGCCTACGCGGGCGAGGAGTTCGGCGGAGTGAAGCCCGCGAACTTCCTCGACATCGGAGGCGGTGCTTCCGCGGAAGTCATGGCCAACGGTCTGGACATCGTGCTCAATGACCCTGACGTCCGAGCCGTGTTCGTCAACGTGTTCGGAGGCATCACGGCGTGTGACGCGGTGGCCAACGGCATTCTCCAGGGACTTCAGGTCCTCGAGCAGCGCGGCGTCACCCCCACGAAGCCGATCGTGTGTCGGATCGACGGCAACAACGCGGAGGAGGGTCGACGCATCCTCACCGAGGCGCACCACCCGCTCATCGAACTTGTCGAGACCATGGACGATGCGGCGCGCCGGGTAGCCGAGCTCGCTGCGGCAGCCAAGGCCGGAAGGTAGGGGACATGGCGATCTGGCTCGACGACGACAGCAGGATCCTCGTGCAGGGCATGACGGGTTCCGAGGGCACGAAGCACACGCGACGCATGGTCGCCAGTGGTGCCCGCGTAGTGGCGGGTGTGACCCCGGGCAAGGCGGGTCAGGAGGTCGACGGCATTCCCGTGTTCGACTCGGTCGGGGATGCCATGGCGGCGACGGGGGCGAATGTGTCCGTGGTCTTCGTCCCGCCCCGCTTCGCCAAGGGGGCGGTGGAGGAGTCCGTGGACTCCCGCATACCTCTCTGCGTCGTGATCACCGAGGGCATCCCGGTGCACGACACCGCACAGTTCTTCCAGTACGCCCAGAACTCCGGGGCAACCCGGATCATCGGGCCCAACTGTCCGGGCATCATCAGTCCCGGCAAATCCAACGCGGGCATCATCCCCGCCGACATCACGCAAGCCGGACGCATCGGACTCGTGTCGAAGTCGGGGACGCTGACGTATCAGATGATGTACGAACTTCGCGATATCGGCTTCTCCACGTGTGTGGGCATCGGCGGTGATCCCATCATCGGGACCACGCATATCGACGCCCTCGCGGCATTCCAGGCCGATCCGGAGACAGATGCCATCGTGATGATCGGTGAGATCGGCGGAGACGCCGAGGAGCGGGCCGCGGCCTACATCCAGGGCAACGTGACGAAGCCCGTCGTGGGATACGTGGCCGGCTTCACCGCGCCCGAGGGCAAGACGATGGGCCACGCAGGCGCGATCGTGTCGGGTTCGGCGGGGACGGCCGCGGCGAAGCAGGAGGCTCTCGAGGCCGTGGGTGTGCAGGTGGGCAAGACGCCCTCGGCGACCGCCCGGCTCATGCGCGCCATCATGCGCGGCTGACTCTATGCCGGAGGTCTGGACACCGGTCCTCCTCGGAACCGTCTGCTTCTGCGTATTCCTCTACGGCATCTCGAAGACCGTCATGCCCGTTCTGGGAGTCCTGGCGAGCCCGATCATCGCCGCGGCGCTCACGCCGACCGTTGCCGCGGGTTTCATGGTGCCGCTCCTGATCCTGGGAGATCTCGTCGCCCTCGCCGTCTACCGACAGCACGTCCAATGGCGGCTCATCCTGCGCATCCTCCCCGGCCTGCTCGTGGGACTCGCCCTCACCGCTGCCCTCTTCCTCCTCGCGGACGTGGCTGTGGTGAGTCGCGTCATCGGTGCCCTCATCCTGACCTCCGTGATCCTCGAGGTCGTGCGGATGCGTCAGTCGGGTGACACCCCGCCCTCCGTCGGGACGCCGTGGGATCGGCTGGTGACTGCCTTCTTCGGGGTGTTCGCAGGCATCACCACGTTCGCGGCGAATGCCGGAGGTGCGGCGATGAGTCTGTACCTCGTCCGATTGCGTGTTCCCATGCTGGCCTTCATGGGGACCTCGGTGTGGTTCTTCTTCATCCTCAACCTCATCAAAGTCCCGTTCGCCGCAGGGATCGGACTGATCACCGCGGACTCCTTGCGCGTGGGTCTGTTCATGTCTCCCCTGATGGTCGCGGGGGCATTGGTGGGCATCGTCATCTTTCGGAGGATCGACCAGAGGCGCTTCGTGGCGGCAGTGCTCATCCTGAGCGCGATCGCCGCTGTGTGGCTGTTGGTACACGGGTGATCGGTGTGGCATCCCTCGTACGGCCACGCCGGACTGCCACGCTGGTGGCGTGACCACCCTCCGCGCTTGGGCTCCGCCCATGGCACGCGCCCTGCTCGCGATGATCGCTGCGGTCGCCACCGCCCTGGTCGGTTACGCGGCGGTCGCACTCGTGGTGTCGGCGACCGCGGTCACCGCCCCGGAAGAGCAGAGCGGAGTGCTGGCGTGGGTCGCGCTGGCGGGAGTGCTCTGGGCCGCACCGACCCACGGGGTCATGCTCACCGTCCAAGGCGTCGACTACACGCTCCTGCCGTGGGGTCTCACCCTCGGCATCGCCGCCCTCGCCTACGGCTCGGGATCCTGGTGGGGACGGATGTCGCGGGTACGTACCCCCGTGCAGGTGCTCACGGGCATAGCGATCATGGCGCTGACCTACGCGTCACTGGTGGCGGGAACGCTCGTCCTTGTGCGCACTCCCGAGTGGAGCGCGTCGTGGCCCCGTGTCGCCGCGCACGCGGGCGTCCTCATGCTTCTCGCAGGTGGCATCGGAGTCCGGCGTGCCAGCCAGGTCTCTCTCCACGTGCGCACGCACGTTCCCGACTGGGTCATGGTGACGGTGCGCGCCGCGGGTGTGGCCGTGGCGGCCCTCGTCGCATGCTCGGCACTCCTCCTGATCGGGTGGATCGTCGCCCGTTTCTCCGACGTCTTGCAGGTGCAGTCGGCGGTGGGAGGGGGAGTCGTAGGCGGACTCGTGCTGCTGGTGATCACCCTCGCCTACCTTCCGGCGTTCCTGATGTGGGCCATGTCCTACTTCCTCGGTGCGGGATTCAGCCTGGGCTCCGAGTCGTTGGTCAGTCCATTCCTCGCGGTCACGCCCTCGACAGAGGTCCCCCTCATTCCGATCATCGCGTCGTTCCCACAGTTCGCCGCCCCCCTGGCATGGCTGTACCCGTGCGCGACAGTGGCCTGCGGGCTCGTCGCCGGATATCTCATCGCGCGGCGCGCGGCCGGCGAGGCCAGCCTGATGCGCGTGGTGATCGCGCTCCTCGCCACGACCCTGACCGCACTCGTCGTCGCGGCGGGGGCGTGGCTCGCGTCGGGTTCCCTGGGGGAGATGCGGCTTGCGTTCCTCGGTCCGTTGCCCGAGTTCACCGGCTCCCTCGCCTGGATCGGCGTGATGGTCGGAATGCTCCCCACCGCACTCCTGGTGGGCCGACGACGACGTCCCACGCTCAGCGTCGCCACGCCTGACATACTCGAAAGCGTGGAGGACGAGGCGTGGACACCCCGGTAAACGTCAACCAGGCCGTCCGCTGGGCTTTCACCACATTCCGCGGCAACCTCCTCGCATTCCTATCGCTGGCGGCCGTGGTCACCGCGGTGCAGTTCCTGCAGGTGGTGAGCCTCGACCCCCTGCAGAACCTGCTCCTCGACTGCGCCGATCCGCAGACGCCGGGTCAGGAGGCTGCCTGCACGTCGGCATTGGGAAGCCCGGCTCTCGTGTCGATCGGACTCGTCCTGATCCTGCAGATCCTCATCTACCTCACCATGGTGGGCGTGATCCGCGGGGCACTGTGGGCCACCCAGGGACGCATCCCGGCCTTCGACGCCCTGCTGAGCGGTCGCAACCTCCTCGTCTACCTGGTCGTGCAGATCGTCTACGCGCTGCTGGTCGGGATCGGAGTCCTGCTCCTCATCGTCCCGGGCATCCTCGTCATCTTGTTCCTGCAGTTCGCGCCCTACTTCGCGGTCGATCGGGGCACGGGTCTGGTTGCGTCGTGCAGCGGCAGTATCCGCATCGCTCGACGCAACCTCGCGGCAGCGTTCGTCGCCATGGCCCTGAATCTGATCGTGCTGGTGATCGGGTCGATGATCTTCGGGCTCCTGACCCTCATCGCCCTTCCCTTCGTCGCCCTGGTCACTGCCAACATCTATCGGCAGATGAATGGGGAAGCGATCGTCGAGGCGTATCCCCGTTAGGGTCGGGGAGTGGCTCGGATCGTCGTACTCGCATCGGGAGCTGGCTCGCTGTTGCAGGCGCTACTGGACTCGCCCATGGGCCCGGATGTGGTGGCGGTGGGTTCCGACAATCCCGACTGCTCTGCCCTCGAGCGCGCCACGGTGCGCGGGGTCCCGACATTCGCGGTCCTGCTCGACGACGATCGCGATCGCTGGAACCGGGATCTGCGAGAAGCCCTTGAGGGGTTTTCCCCGGACCTGATCGTGTGCGCAGGCTTCATGCGCATCCTGGGTCCCGAGGTGATCGACGCCTTCCCGGACCGCATCATCAACTCCCACCCAGCCCTGCTTCCGGCCTTCCCCGGTGCGCACGCTGTCCGTGATGCGTTGGCGTACGGGGTGACCTGGACCGGATGCACCGTGCACGTGGTCGACCAGGGGGTCGACTCCGGGCGCATCCTGGCGCAGCAGCCGGTCGAGGTGTACCCCACGGACGACGAGGCGAGTCTCCACGAACGCATCAAGGAGGTTGAACGGGTCCTGCTCGTCGACGTCGTGGCGGCGCTGGTCGCCGACGGGATACGCGTGGGTCATGGCTGAGTCGATCCCGGTCGCACGCGCTCTCATCTCGGTCTACGACAAGACCGGCGTCGTGGAGCTGGCGACGGCGCTGAACGATGCTGGCGTCGCCATCGTGTCCACTGGATCGACGGCCTCGGTGATCGCGCAGAGCGGCATCCCCGTAACTCCCGTCGAGGAGTTGACCGGGTTCCCGGAATGTCTCGATGGCCGCGTCAAGACCCTCCATCCGCACGTCCACGCCGGGTTGCTCGCCGACCTGCGTCGGGAGGGTCATCGGCAACAGTTGTCGGACTTGGGCATTCGTCCGTTCCACCTCGTCGTGGTGAACCTCTACCCCTTCGCCGACACCGTCGCCTCCGGGGCAACCCCGGAGGAGTGCGTCGAGCAGATCGACATCGGGGGACCGGCCATGATCCGCGCATCGGCGAAGAACTTCGCCAACGTCGCCGTCGTCGTCTCGCCTGCGCGCTACCCCGAGGTGATCGCCGCGGTGCGCTCGGGAGGCTTCCACCTCGAGCAGCGTCGCGACCTCGCGGCGGAGGCGTTCGCACACACCGCCGCCTACGACATCGCGGTGGGCAGGTGGATGACGCGCCACGTCGACCCGGGTCCCTTCCCGCGCTGGACAGCGCAGGCGTGGACTCGCGGGGAGGTGTTGCGGTACGGCGAGAACCCCCATCAGGCGGGCGCCCTCTACGTCACCGCGCAGCATGAGCCGGGGATTGCGTCGGCGGAACAGATACACGGCAAGCAGATGTCCTACAACAACGTCGTCGATGCCGATGCGGCCAGGAGGACGGCGTTCGACTTCACCGATCCCGCCGTCGCCATCATCAAGCACGCGAATCCTTGCGGTGTGGCTGTCGGGACTGACATCGCCGATGCCTATCGCAAGGCGCACGCGACCGACCCCGTCTCGGCCTTCGGCGGTGTCATCGCCGCCAACCGACCGATCACGCTGCCCATGGCTGAGGCCATCGGGGAGGTGTTCACCGAGGTGATCGTCGCTCCCGACTACGACGACGACGCGCGCGAACTTCTCATGCAGCGCAAGAACCTGCGCATTCTGCGGGTTCCCGGTCCACACCCCGGCCGTCACGTGGAAGCCCGATCCGTGAGCGGTGGGATGTTGATCCAGGCGGTCGATGCGATCGATGCCTCGGGTGACGATCCGCCCTCGTGGTCGTTGGTGAGCGGCGACGCCGCCGACGACATCATGATGCGCGATCTCGAGTTCGCCTGGCGTGCCTGCCGGGCGGTGAAATCGAATGCGATCCTGCTTGCGCAGGATCGAGCCGCCGTCGGTGTGGGAATGGGACAGGTGAACCGCGTTGACTCCGCCCGACTCGCCGTGTCACGGGCTGGCGAGCGCGCGCGTGGGTCGGTGGCCGCATCGGATGCCTTTTTCCCCTTCGCCGATGGGCTGCAGGTGTTGATCGACGCGGGTGTGACCGCCGTTGTGCAACCAGGCGGCTCCGTGCGCGACGACGAGGTCATCGCTGCCGCGCGCGCGGCTGGAGTCACGATGTACCTGACCGGCACCCGGCATTTCTTCCACTGAGATGCGGGGCACACACGCATTCCCCCTGTGGGCGACCTTGGCGGCCCTGGGCGTCGGCCTGCTGTCCGCAGTCCAGTCGCGGGTCAACGGGTCCCTCGCGGACGCGCTGGGAAACGGACTCGAGGCTGCGACGATCTCCTTCACGATCGGGTTCCTCTCCCTGACGGTCGCCCTGGGCCTCCTGCCGCGGATGCGCGAGGGACTCCGGCGTCTGCGGGGCGTGATCCGTGAACGCGGGATCGCCCGGTGGCAGTTGTTCGGAGGTGTTCTGGGCGCGTTCTTCGTATTGACGCAGACGCTTTCCGTGCCCGTCGGTGGGGTGGCGCTTTTCGCGGTGACCACCGTCTCCGGTCAAACCGTCGCCTCGCTCATCGTCGATCGCGTCGGACTCGGACCGATGGGACGACAAGCGTGGACGGCAGGGCGCATCCTGTCCGCCGGGATAGCCATTGCTGCGGTGGCGTGCGCCGTGGCTGGGCGGTGGGGAGGCGAGTCCCTGTCCTTGCTCCTCGTCGTCATGGGTCTGGCCGCCGGGGGCGCCATCGCCGTCCAGCAGGCGATCAACGGTCGGGTGAGCGCCGCCTCGGGTGAGCCGCTGGTGGCCGCGTGGGTCAGCTTCCTCACCGGGACCATCGCGCTGATCGCCGCCGCCGGCATCGCCGTCCTCGCCGGTGTATCGGATCTCTCCCCACCGCCCGGCACCGACCTGTGGTTGTACTCGGGTGGTGTCCTCGGCGCGATCTTCATCGCGACGGCGGCCTGGGTGGTGGGACGCGTCGGTGTCCTCCGTCTGGCTCTGCTATCGATCGCAGGTCAGTTGCTCGGCGCGATCGCATTCGACCTCGCCTTCACGGACTATGTGGATGTGGGTCTGATCGTCGGGGTGGCATTGGCGTTCACAGCCGTCGCGGTCAATGGTGTCGGCCGTCGTGTGCGGCCTGGAATGATGAACGCATGACCGCGGTGATCCTCGATGGCAAGGAGACCGCGGCATCGGTCAAGACGTACCTCGCCCACCGAGTGGCGGTGCTCGCACAGACGGGCATCGTGCCAGGTCTGGGCACCGTGCTCGTGGGGGATGACCCTGGATCGCATGCCTACGTTGGGGGAAAGCACCGTGACTGCGCCGAGGTGGGAATCGCCTCCCTGCGTGTAGACCTGCCGGCCGACACCAGCCAGCGCGACGTCGAGTCCGAGATCCGCCGCCTGAACGCGGATCCCGCAGTGACCGGATACATCGTGCAGCTCCCGCTGCCCGCGCATCTCGATGCGAACCGGATCCTGGAACTGATGGACCCGCAGAAGGACGCCGACGGGTTGCACCCCATGAACCTGGGTCGGCTCGTGTTGGGGGTCCCTGCTCCTCTTCCCTGTACGCCTCGGGGGATCGTGGAACTCCTTCGGGCCTACGACGTGCCGATCGCCGGAGCGCACGTGGTCGTGATCGGGCGCGGCGTGACCGTCGGTCGACCGCTCGGGTTGCTGTTGACGCGCCGCGCGGAGAACGCAACCGTGACCCTGTGTCACACCGGTACACGGGACATTGCCAGTGAAGTGCGGCGTGCGGACATCGTCGTAGCTGCAGCCGGAGTGCCGCACCTGATCACCGCGGACATGGTCAAGCCCGGGGCGGCCGTACTCGATGTCGGGATCACCCGGACGGAGGGTGGACTGGTCGGTGACGTCGACCCGGGCGTCGCACAGGTCGCCGGCTGGTGGGCGCCGATGCCCGGGGGGACCGGGCCCATGACGCGGGCCATGTTGCTGCAGAACGTCGTCGAGGCGGCGGAGCGCACATGAGGACAGGGCGCACATGACGAATGTGACCCCCCTGCGTCGTGATCGCTGGTGGCCGCTGGTGCTCGTGTTGAGCGGTGTGGCGATCGCCTTGGTTCTCGTCGCCCTCGACGCCTTCCGCCGCGGTGCGGTCGTTCTCGGAGCCAGCGTGCTGTTGGCGGCATTCCTCCGCATGCTGCTCCCCGAGGATCAGGCGGGATGGCTCGCGGTGCGGTCGCGCAGGATCGACGTGGCAGTGCTCGGAGTGCTCGGCCTCGCGATCACCGTGGCCGCATTCATCGTCCCCGCCCCCAACTAGGAACCCAACGTCGCGACCTCGGGACGGTCGACCAATCTCTCCCCGAGCCGAGCGAGTGCTAGGACTGCCGCATCGGTGTCCTCACCGGGCTCGGCTGCGCGACCCAATTGCATTCCCATGCGGTTGCGGAAGTTGAGTGATTCCATGATCACGGCGAGCTTGTAGCAGGCGAGGACCAAGCAGAAGGGAAGGTGCTCGAGGTCGCGGCCCGTGAGGTCCGCGTAGGTGTCGACGATCCTCGAGCGCGTCCAGAAGCCCGGGCCGGCGGTGAGGCGCTGCGCGACCGGCACCTGCCCGCGCAGACCATCCGCATCCTCCGTCCAGTAGACGAGTGCGACGGCAAGATCGGCTACGGGATCGCCGAGCGTCGACATCTCCCAGTCGAGCACTGCACGGACCTCTGCCAGGTCGGGGGAGAGGATCACGTTGTCCAGTCGGAAGTCGCCGTGGACGATCGACCACGGCAGGTCCGTGGGGATCGCGGTCACCTCGTCGGCGAGCCAGGCGGCCATGACGTCCATAGCCGGTACCTCGCGGGTTGCGGACAACGTCCATTGCTCCCCCCATCGGCGTACCTGTCGGGCGAGGTAACCGCCGGGCCGTCCGAAGTCGCCCAACCCCACCGCCTGGGCGTCGAGAGAGTGCAGACGCGCGAGTGACTCCACGAGGATGGAGCAGACGTGGTCTGCCTGCGGTGCCGTCAGCCGCTGGGCATCGGCGTTGTCGGCGATCACGGGCCCGTCGATGAAATCCATGACGAGGAAGGGGACGCCGATGACGGCATCGTCCTGACAGAGGGCGCGCACGGCGGGGACCGGGTAGCCACCGCGCCCGAGGCCGGACAGCACCGTGGCCTCCCGACCCAGGTCGTGGGCGCTCGGCATGACGTGTCCCAGGGGGGGACGTCGCACGGCCCACGCACGACCCGCACCATCCACCACCTTGTAGGTCAGATTCGATCGGCCCCCGGTGAGAAGCGAGGCCTCGAGGCTTCTCGACGTATCGATGTCCTCGACGTTGGCGGCGAGCCACTGCAGCAGAGCGTCGAGCGGGAGTCCGGGTGGATCCTGCGTCATCGCCAATCCCCGGGCAGGTGCCCGTCGTTCCAGCGACGTACCGCGCGTTTCGCGATCGACATCCGATGCACCTCGGAAGGACCGTCGTAGATGCGGAACGCGCGACCGTCGATGAGTATGCGCGCGATCGGGAGATCCGTCAGCGTGCCCGAGCCTCCGCAGAGTTGCATCGACCGATCGGCGATGCGGGACACGGCCTCCGCAACGAAGGTCTTGCAGATGGACGTCTCCTGGCGCGCAGGAAGCCCGGCGTCGAGTGCTCCCGCTGCGTTCTGGATGAGGTTTCGGGAGGCGGCGATGTCGATCTCGTTGTCCGCGATCATCTGCTGCGCCATACCCAAGTTCGCCAGACGATCGCCGAACAGCACCCGCTCCGCCGCGTATGCGACCGCGATCTCGTGGGCGCGGCGTGCTGCTCCCAGCCACCGCATGCAGTGGGTGAGCCGGGCAGGGCCGAGGCGAATCTGCGCATACTCGAAGCCCTTGTCGACTTCGCCGAGGACGCTGTCGGGCGTGACGCGACACTCGTCGAACATGACCCGGGAGTGCCCTCCGCTGACGGCCCGGTCCATGGTGTTCAAGGGTTGTTCGATCTTCATGCCGGGGTTGTCCGCATCGACCAGGAACATCGTGGCCCCGCCGTCGGTGCGCGCCATCACGATGCTGAAAGCCGCGCCGTCCGCACCGGTGATGAACCACTTCTCACCGGAGATGAGCCATGACGTCCCCTCGCGCACGGCGCGCGTCTTCAGCAGCGTGGGATCCGCACCCGCGCCGGGGGCGGGTTCGGTCATGGAGAAGGAGGAGCGGATGTCACCGGCACAGAGGGGAGCGAGGTAGCGCTCACGCTGGTCGGGGGTTGCCACCCGCTCCAGCAGGGCCATGTTGCCCTCGTCCGGGGCCGAGCAGTTCATGGCCGCGGGTCCGAGCAGGCTGCGCCCGCATTCTTCGAGGACCGGGACCATGCCCCGGTGGTCGAGGCCGTGGCCCCCGAACTCAGGAGGAGCGGTGGGTGCGAACACTCCAGCCGCGCGCGCTGCCGCCTGAAGGTCGCGACGCAGCTCTGGGGAGAGGCCGTGATCTCCGGATTCGAGGTCGGGCTCCTGGGGGATGACCGTCGTATCGATGAAAGCGCGCACTCGAAGGGCCAGGTCGATGGTCTCCGGTGGAACCGTGAGGTCGTAGGTCACCCTTGTGCCTCCCCTTCTCCCGCTGGCGCGTGCCCGACCGTACACGCGCGTCTCGTGGTGGAGGTCACCTCACCCGAGGCGAATCCCCGTCCCCACGACAGGTATCTTGACGTCAAGATTTCTTCCCCGTCCTCGACATCCCGGGAAAGGCTCCTCTTTATGGCACGCAGCGGCAAGGTCTCCGTCATCGGGGCCGGGTTCTACGGATCCACCACGGCACTCCGACTCGCCGAATACGACATCTTCGAGACCGTCGTCCTCACCGATGTCCTCGACGGCAAAGCCGAGGGTCTCGCGTTGGACATGAATCAATCCCGTTGGATCGAGGGCTTCGAGACGAAGCTCGTCGGGCAGACCACGGGCCCGAACGGTGAGGGGTATGACGCGATCAGTGGCTCGGAGGTCGTGATCATCACGGCGGGCCTGCCTCGCAAGCCCGGAATGAGCCGCATGGATCTCATCGAGACCAACGCGAAGATCATGCGCCAGGTCGCGGAGAACGTCCGGACGTTCGCGCCGGACTGCGTCGTCATCAACGTGGCCAACCCGCTCGATGAAATGACAGCCCTTGCCCAGATCGTCACGGGCTTCCCCCACCACCGGGTCATGGGACAGGCCGGCATGCTCGACACCGCACGCTTCACCCACTTCGTGGCGGAGGAGCTCGGTGTTCCGGTCGGCACCGTCACGACCCTCACACTGGGATCCCACGGCGACACGATGGTCCCCGTCGCGTCCGTCTGCACCGTCGGAGGAAAGCCCCTCGGCGACATCCTGACGGGCGAGCAGATCGACGCACTCGTCGAACGCACCCGCAACGGCGGTGCGGAGATCGTCGGCCTGCTCAAGACGGGTTCGGCCTACTACGCACCCTCTGCTGCCGCTGCCCGCATGGCGCGCGCGGTGCACGAGGACTCGGGAGCGGTCATGCCGGTGTGCGCGTGGGTGGATGGTGAGTATGGGCTATCCGGGGCGTACCTGGGCGTGGAGGCCGAGATCGGCCGTCAGGGGATACGGAAGATCATCGAGACTCCCTTGACCGCTGACGAGAAGTCGCTGCTCGCCGCCGCCTACGAAGCGGTCAAGGCCAAGCAGGCCGACGTGAAGGACCTCTGACATGGCGAAGATCAAGGTGATCAATCCCGTCGTGGAACTCGACGGTGACGAGATGACGCGCATCATCTGGCAGTTCATCAAGGATGAGTTGATCCTCAAGTACCTTGACGTCGATCTCAAGTACTTCGATCTCGGCATCGAGCACCGAGACGCGACCGATGATCAGGTCACAATCGACGCAGCCAACGCGATCCTCGAATACGGGGTCGGCGTCAAGTGCGCCACCATCACGCCAGATGAGGCGCGCGTCGAGGAGTTCGGGCTCAAGAAGATGTGGAAGTCCCCGAACGGGACCATCCGCAACATCCTGGGCGGGGTGATCTTCCGCGAGCCGATCATCATCGGCAACATCCCGCGCCTGGTGCCCACCTGGACCAAGCCGATCATCGTCGGTCGTCACGCGTTCGGTGACCAGTACCGGGCCACCGACTTCAAGGTCCCCACTGCCGGCACGTTGACGATGACGTTCACGCCGGCGGACGGCTCGAAGCCCATCGAATTCCAGGTCTTTGACTTCCCCTCCAGTGGCGTGGCCATGGGGATGTACAACCTCGATGACTCGATCCGGGACTTCGCCCGCGCGTCGTTTCGCTATGGACTGGCGCGTGAGTTCCCCGTGTACATGTCCACGAAGAACACGATTCTCAAGGCCTACGACGGCCGGTTCAAGGACCTCTTCCAGGAGATCTACGACGCGGAGTTCAAGGCTGAGTTCGAGAAGGCCGGCCTCACCTACGAGCACCGCCTGATCGATGACATGGTCGCCTCCGCCCTGAAGTGGGAGGGCGGGTACGTCTGGGCCTGCAAGAACTACGACGGGGACGTCCAGTCCGACACGGTGGCGCAGGGATTCGGTTCCCTGGGCCTCATGACCTCAGTCCTCATGACGCCGGATGGCAGGACTGTGGAAGCCGAGGCAGCCCATGGCACGGTGACACGTCACTATCGGATGCATCAGCAGGGCAAGCCCACCTCGACCAACCCGATCGCCTCGATATTCGCGTGGACGCGAGGGCTGGAGCACCGCGGCAAGCTCGATGGGACTCCCGACGTCACGGCATTCGCACAGACGCTCGAACGTGTCTGTGTCGAGACGGTGGAGGAGGGCAAGATGACCAAGGACCTCGCCTTGCTGATCGGCCCGGATCAGCCCTGGCAGACCACCCAGGACTTCCTCGCCTCCATCGATGCCAATCTGCAGAAGGCGATGCGCTAGCGCATCGTGCGCATGAGGGACTCCTGCACCACCGAAGCGATCAATCGTCCATCGGGGTCGTAGAAGAGCCCGCGCGCAAGGCCGTGGCCGCCGCCCGCGACCGGGGTGTCCTGCGTGAACAGCAGCCATCGATTGACGTCAATGGGGCCGTGGAACCACACCGCGTGGTCGATAGAAGCCCTCTGAAGAGTGTCGCGGACCTCGCGGTGCGGGGCGACGGCGATGCGCACCATGCTCATGTCCGAAAGGTAGGTCAGCGCCGAGGCCTGGATGAGCGGATCATGCGGCAGGTCCTGGGTGATGCGCACCCACTGCGTGCGCTCGTACTTCCCCTCGGCAATCTGCAGCGGCGTGTCCGGGTCGTCGGCGGAGTGCAACTCGATGAGGACCTGACTCGGGTAGTCCCATTCCTCGAGACTGGCACCCGGACTCAGGATCACCGAGGGAATGTCGATCTCGGCGATTGCCGAGGGGGGACTCTCGCTCGGCATGTCGAATTGATGGGCGGGGCCGGCGTCGATCGTCGCGAAGGACGTTGTCATCATGAAGATCGTCTCGCCGTGCTGGACGGCGCGCACGATGCGCGTGGAGAACGAGCCACCGTCGCGTGGCCGGTCCACCAAGTACGTGATGGAGTCCTTGGTCCGGCCCGGGCGCAGGAAATAACAGTGCAGGGAATGGACGTACCGGTCCTTCTGTTCGACAGTGTGTCCCGCGGCCATCAACGCCTGCGCCGCGATCTGCCCGCCGTAGGCCCGTAGCGGTGCTCCGGAGTGGCAGTGACCCGTGAAGATGTCCCGGTCGATCTGGTCGAGAGCGAGTCGATCGAGGAAGTTCTCTCCCTCATCACGGGCGGAGGCGTCATCAACCACGGGTGGATCCTATTGTTGTCGGCGTGGGAGACCTCTGGGTCAACATCGTCGTAGTCCTCTTCTTCGTCCTCCTAGGCGGATTCTTCGCTGCTGCGGAGATCGCCCTGGTCTCGTTGCGCGAGAGTCAGGTGCAGCGTCTCGAGGAGACGTCCAAGCGAGGACGACGTTTGGCATACCTGGTCTCCGATCCCAGTCGTTTCCTCGCTGCCGTCCAGGTCGGTGTAACCCTGGCCGGATTCATCTCTGCGGGCTTCGGCGCCGCCCAGATCGCACCCGACGTCGCGACGATCTTCGAATCCTGGGGATGGAGCAGAGGCGTTGCCAGCACTGTGGCGTTCATCCTCATCACGGTGATCATCGCGTACGTATCGCTGGTCTTGGGTGAGCTGGTCCCCAAGCGCATCGCCCTCCAGCGTGCAGAGAAGGTCGCGCTCTTCGTCGCCGGACCGATCAACGTAATCGCGCGCGTCTTTCGCCCCTTCATCCTCGCGCTCTCGGCCTCCACGAATGCGATCGTGCGTATGTTCGGCATCAACCCACGGGAGGCCAAGGAGCAGATCAGCGGCGAGGAGCTCCGC
The DNA here is from genome assembly GCA_964495555.1 of uncultured Bifidobacteriaceae bacterium. GTDB lineage: Bacteria > Actinomycetota > Actinomycetes > S36-B12 > S36-B12 > VGCC01. Next base: position 21,241 of record CAZBWA010000008.1, read on the forward strand.
GATCTCGTAGCCGCGCATGAGGAGCTGAGCGTCGAGGAGAGGGCCCTCATCGACGACGTGTTCTCGGCCGGCGATCGGGAGCTGCGTGAGGTCATGATCCCTCGTACCGAGGTCGACTTCCTCGATGCGAGCTTGCCGGTGAGCCAGGCGGTGGTCGCGATCGCGAGCATGCCGCATTCGCGGTACCCGGTGATCCGGGGCTCGGCGGACGATGTCGTCGGCTTCGTGCACATCCGGGATCTGCTCGACCCCGCGATGTCGGACAGGCAGATCCGTCTGGGTGAGTTGGCGCGGCAGGTGACGTCCTTCCCGGGGACGAAGGGGATCCTCAGCACGCTCACCGAGATGCGGCGACTGCGCCGACATCTCGCGATCGTGCAGGACGAGTACGGGGGGACAGCGGGCATCGTCACCCTCGAAGACCTCGTCGAGGAAGTCATCGGAGACATCAAGGACGAGTACGACATCGCCGAGACTCCGCGGACCCCGCGCATCATGGGGGAGATCACCGTCGACGGACTGATGAACATCGAGGACTTCTCCGACGAGTGCGGCGTGGAGCTGACCGACGGGCCCTACGAGACGGTCGCTGGATTCATGGTCTCCCGGATCTCTCGTCTCCCGGAGGTGGGTGATGCCGTCGAGACGTCCGGGCTGCGACTCGAGGTGTCCGAATTGGATGGGCGCCGCATTGCCAAGGTGCACGTCACCCGACTGCCAGAATGACCGCGTGACCGCGCGCCCCCGAGTCCTCTCCGGGATCCAGCCCACGGCCGACTCGTTCCACATCGGCAACTACCTCGGGGCCTTGCGCGAATGGGTCCGGATGCAGGACACCCACGACTGCTTCTACTGCGTGGTGGACCAACACGCGATCACTGTGGAGCATGACCCGGCACTCCTCCGCGAGCGCACGTTCGTCTCGTTCGCGCAACTGCTCGCGGTGGGCCTCGATCCGGAGCGCAGCACGATCTTCGTGCAGAGCCAGGTTGCCGAGCACAGTCAGCTCGCCTGGGTCATGGAGTGTCAGACGGGATTCGGCGAGGCCAGCCGCATGACCCAGTTCAAGGACAAGTCCTCCAAGGGCGGGGCGGAGCGCAGCAGCGTAGGCCTGTTCACCTACCCGATCCTCCAGGCCGCGGACATCCTCATCTATCAGGCCGATGCCGTCCCCGTCGGCGAGGACCAGCGCCAGCATCTAGAGCTCACCCGCGACCTCGCCCAACGATTCAACTCGACGTTCGGGTGGACCTTCACGGTCCCCGAGCCCATGATCATCAAGGAGACCGCGAAGGTGGTCGACCTCCAAGACCCGACTGCCAAGATGAGTAAGTCGTCTCCTGCAGGGTGCGTCTTCCTACTCGACGAGGACGCGGTCTCGCGTAAGAAGATCAAGTCCGCGGTCACCGACTCCGAGCGCGAGATCCGCTTCGACCCCCAGACCAAGGCGGGGGTGGCGAACCTGCTCACGATGCAGCAGGCACTCACGGGACGCTCCATGGATGCGCTCGTCGCCGCCTACGCCGATAAGGGATATGGAGATCTCAAGTCCGATACCGCGGACATCGTCATGGATGCGATCGCCCCCATCCGTGACCGCACACGTGCGTTATTGGCCGATCGTGGCGAACTCCTCCGCCTCATGGCACAGGGGGCAGATCGGGCGAGGGCGACCGCATCGGTGACCCTGCGGGACGTCTACGAGAAGGTCGGGTTCATCCAGACGTGATCACGCACGTCGACGACGGCGTGCCTGGCGCCAACTGACCAGCGCGAATCCAATGAGGAAGAGGGCCAGCAGCGGCCACCCCCACACCCCGAGCGGGAACCCGCTCATCGTGGTCGCGGTGGGTGCCGCGGCTACCGCGCTGGGGGACGTGCTCGGCGGGGCAGCCTCGAACGTGGCCTCGGCGATGGATGCGGCCTCGTCGGCGGTCTCGTCGACGGGGAGCGGCGGGAGGTAGCCGACGGGAGTTACCTCATCGACGTTCGTGAATCCCCAGGTGAGCAACTTGCGCGCCGCATCGGCCGTGGGTTCCCGCGCGCCCAGCACGGTCACGATGAGGGTGACGCCCTTCCGCTCGGCGGCGCCGATGAAGGTGCGACCAGCCTTGCTCGTGAACCCCGTCTTGACGCCGATGGCCCCCTTGTAGCCGCCAGTCAGCAGGCGGTTCTGGTTGTAGATCATGCGCTGCTTCTTGCCTTTGGCGGGGATCTTCGCGCGCAGCGCACTCACGTACGTTCGGAAGTCTTCACGCTCGAGCGCCGCACGCCCGATCACGGTGAGGTCGTGCGCGGTCGAGAACTGTCCCGGCGCGTCGAGCCCACTCGGATTCTTCGCCGTGGTGTCGTTCGCTTGGAGCGTGCGCGCGACCTCGTTCATCTGGGCGACGGTCTCCTGCATACCTCCGTTCGCTCGAGCCAGCGCGATGGCGGCGTCATTGCCGCTCGGCAGCAGGAGTCCGTACATCAGTTGATCGATGGTGTACGCCTTCCCGCGCACCAGCCCCGCGCGACTCCCGTAGGTGTTCGTCTCCTTGGCACGTGCGACGTACACGTCCTCGGGATTCAGGCGGGGCAGGACGGTGAGTGCGGTCAGGACCTTGAGGGTGCTCGCGGGTCGACGGGGGAGATCCATGTTCTTCTCGGCGAGGATCGCCCCGGTCGCCGCATCGGCCAGCACCCAGGCCTTGGCGCGCACGTCCGGTAGTGGCTCGGCATCGGGACCCAGGTTGACCCGCACGGACGAGGGCGGAGGGGTTCGGGTCGGTGTCGGGGTCGGTGTCGGGGTCGGGGTCACCGCCAGGCCCGGCGAGGGGCTGGTCGAGGGACTCGAGGACGGGCTCGGCGAGGGGCTGACGGAGGGGATCGGCGAAGGGGTCGGCGAGGGGGTCGCTCGCGCCCCGGGGGCCACGAGGGCCGCCAGGACGAGGGTCACGACAACCACGGGAAGCCGGCGCATCGCGGCCATGCTAGGCGGTCGGTCATCGGGCAATCGGCCAGCGCAACGAGGGCTGGACGGGGAGACTTGCCTCCTCACCCAGGAGAGGACCCCCATGAGCGTCGACACGCTGCCTGCACGCACCCCGACCGGCCTGCTCATCGGCGGGGAGTGGGTCGATACGCAGGCGCGGCTCCCGGTGACCAACCCGGCCTCGCTGAGCACCCTGGCCGAGATCGGGGACGCGACGGTGGCCGATGCCCTCCAGGCGGTGGGCGCCGCCCATGATGCCTTCGGCACCTGGTCCCAGACCCCTGCTCGTCAGCGTGCGGAGATTCTGCGCCGCAGCTTCGAGATCATGACCGCCGAGCTCGAGGACTGCGCCCGTCTGATCGTCCTCGAGAACGGCAAGGCCTGGCGCGATGCGCTGGGCGAGGCCACCTACGCCGCAGAGTTCTTCCGATGGTTCTCCGAGGAGGCCGCACGCATCCAGGGTGACTTCCGGTACGCGCCCAATCGCGACAAGACCATCATCGTCGACCACAGACCCATGGGTGTCGCCTACATGATCACGCCGTGGAACTTCCCGGCCGCGATGGCGACGCGCAAGCTCGCGCCCGCACTCGCGGCAGGATGCACGGCCGTCCTGAAGCCTGCCGGGGAGACGCCACTGACCGCGTTGTGGATCGCTGACGTCATGCAGCGTGCTGGCGTTCCCCGTGGAGTCGTGAACGTCATCACCACGTCGAAGTCGGGCGTCATCTCGGAGGCGGTGCTCGCCGATCCCCGCGTGGCAACTCTGTCCTTCACCGGATCGACGTACGTCGGGAAGATGCTGCTGCAGCAGACCGCCACGCGGGTGCTGCCGTCTTCGATGGAGTTGGGCGGCAATGCCCCCTTCCTCGTCCTGGAGGGCGCCGACGTCGACAAGGCGATCGAGGGCGCGATGATCGCCAAGATGCGCAATGGCGGGTCGGCGTGCACGGCGGCCAATCGCTTCTACGTGCATGAGTCGCTGGCGACGGAGTTCGCCGCGAAGTTCGAGTCCGCTCTCGCGGCCCTGCGTATCGGTCCGGGGACCGACCAGGGGAACGACCTCGGCGCCATGGTGAGCATCAAGGAGCGCGACAAGATCCTGGAATTGATCGGTGAGGCTGAGTCTGAAGGGGCCCGGCCCGTCGCGGTCTCCCAGGCGCCCGAGGTGGGCGCCTTCGTCGCCCCGCACATCGTTCGCGACGTGCACCATGGTTCGACGCTGACCCGCAATGAGATCTTCGGCCCGGTCGTGCCGATCGTGACCTTCACCGACCAGGACGAGGCCATCAGGATGGCCAACGACACCGAGTACGGGTTGATCTCCTATGTCTATGCGCCGAATGCGGGGGAGGGGATCACCGTGGCCCGGCGCATGGAGTCGGGCATGGTGGCCATCAACCGGGGGATCGCCTCGGACCCGGCTGCGCCGTTCGGTGGGATGAAGGAGTCCGGGCTGGGGCGCGAGGGGGGCTTCGCGGGGATCCACGAGTTCCTCGAGACCCAGTACTTCGCGGTGGACCTGTAGATGACGGCCAACCTGGCGGCGGTGGTCACTGGCCCCGGCGTCGTCGCACTCCAGCCAGCGCCCGTGCGCGATCCCCGTTCGGATGAGGTCGTCGTGCGCATCGCCTACGTCGGACTGTGCGGGACCGATGCGGGACTCATCGCCGGGACGAGTCCTTTCGTTCTCGACGGGCGCCAACGGCACCCCTTCGTCGTGGGGCATGAGTGGGCGGGCGTCATCGAGCGGGTCGGGGATGGCGTGCGCGGGCGCAGCGTGGGTGACCGCGTCGTGGGCCACCCCTTCATCCCGTGCCGTACGTGCGACCGCTGCCGTCACGGCGCGATCAACCAATGCCGCGATCGCAGCGAACTCGGGGTGTGGGGAACAGTGCCCGGCGCGGCGCAGAACTTCATCACGCTCCCCGCCGACAACCTGACGCCCGTGCCGGACGCCGTGCCTCTGCGAGATGCGGTGTTGAGCGAGCCGTCCGTGACCTCCCTGGAGTGCATCGCGGTGACCGGCGCTCACGAGTCCGACCGGGTCGCGGTCATCGGCACGGGAACCCTCGCGCAGGTCGCGGCCCAGGTGCTCGTCTCCATGGGCGCCTCCGTCGATGCACTGGGCTCGTCGCAGGCGGGGCTGGGGCAGATGGCCGCCATCGGCGCCACTCCCCGACGCCTCTCCGAGGCGCCGTCGGACGCCTACGACGTGATCATCGACATCGTCGGGACCGCGGGAGCGAGCCTCGCCCTCACCCGGATCGCCGACGCGGGAGCGAGGATCGCCCTGGCCGGGGTGTCGTCGGAGACTGCGGAATCCCTGTCGCTCGCGCCCGTGGTCCTCAAGAACCTGACCATCTCCGGGGTACTGCACGGCGTGAGCCGGTACGGAAGGGTCCTGCGGTTGATGGAGAACGGCGTCATCCGCCCGGCAGACCTGGTCGACCGCTGCGTGCCCTTCGCCGACTTCCCGGAAGCCGCTGCGGCCCTGCTCGCCGGCGACAGGACGAGGCCCAAGATCCTCGTGGAGGTGGATCCCGGGATCGGCTGAGTCCCGTGTGACCGATGTCGCAGCACGACGCGCTGCGGGCCCCGAATAGCGGGCATAGCATGGCGCTCTCAGTGGGGTGGAGAGCCGCGCACGCGGCTCCGTCAAGGAGGTACTCAGGTGGCCCTGACAACGGCCCCGAATCCGCAGGGCGGTAAGCGCGCGGCACTCGGTGTGAAGCACCTCCGCTCCGACAAGTGGTGGGTGGAGCCGGCGATCACGGCCGGGGTCCTCGTCGCCTTCGTCATCTACTCAACGATCCGAGCCTTCCAAGACAACTACTACTACGCGGCTCCGCTGCTCTCGCCGTTCTACTCGCCCTGTCTGGCCACGAGCTGCGTGCCGGGCTCGGCGGACTTCGGGACGCCCTTCGGTTCCTGGTGGGTGCTCTCGCCTGCTCTGCTGATCCTCGTCTTCCCGCTCGGATTCCGCCTCACCTGCTACTACTACCGGAAGGCGTACTACCGGGCCTTCTGGTTGTCCCCGCCCGCCTGCGCGGTTCCCGATGCGCACAAGAAGTACACCGGTGAGACGCGGTTCCCGCTGATATTGCAGAACTCGCACCGCTACTTCTTCTATATCGGCCTGGTCTTCAACGCGATTCTGACCTTCGACGCGATCATCGCCTTCCGCAACGAGAACTACGAGTGGGGCCACATGAGCGTGGGAACGCTCGTGCTCCTCATGAACGCGACCCTGCTCTGGCTGTACTCCCTGTCCTGCCACTCCTGTCGCAATGCCATCGGTGGCCGTCTCAAGCACTTCTCGGCCCATCCCGTGCGCTACAAGATGTGGACGTGGGTCTCCCGGCTGAACGGCCATCACCCCCGGTATGCGTGGCTGTCCCTGTTCGGGGTCGCGTTCACGGACTTCTACGTCCTGCTCGTCGCCAGTGACACCATCCCCAACCTCTACTTCTTCTGATCGAGGGAGACGCCATGAGTGACTACGAGAAGCTCGCGTACGACGTCGTCGTGATCGGCGCCGGTGGCGCCGGCCTCCGTGCGGCGATCAGCGCCCGTGAGGCAGGCAAGACCGTCGCCGTGATGAGCAAGTCCCTCTTCGGCAAGGCGCACACGGTCATGGCCGAGGGTGGCATCGCCGCATCCATGGCGAACGTCAACCCGAAGGACAACTGGCAGGTGCATTTCCGCGACACCATGCGCGGTGGCAAGTTCCTCAACAATTACCGGATGGCCGAGCTCCACGCCAAGGAAGCCCCCGACTGCGTGTGGGAGCTCGAAACCTGGGGAGCCCTGTTCGACCGCACCAAGGACGGGCGCATCAGTCAGCGCAACTTCGGTGGCCACGAGTACCCGCGGTTGGCACATGTGGGTGACCGCACGGGTCTGGAGATGATCCGCACGCTGCAGCAGAAGGTCGTCGCACTGCAGCAGAAAGACTTCAAGGCCACCGGGGACTACGAGTCCGGCATCCGGGTGTTCGCCGAGTGCACGGTCACCAAGATCTTCATGACCGGCGAGGGCGACAACCGCCGGGTGAGTGGCGTCCTCGCCTACTGGCGGACGAGCGGAGAGTTCATGGTCATCGAGACCTCCGCCGTGGTCATCGCCACGGGCGGAATCGGCAAGTCCTTCAAAGTCACCAGTAACTCGTGGGAGTACACCGGGGACGGACATGCGCTCGCCCTGGAGTGCGGTGGATCGCTCATCAACATGGAGTTCGTGCAGTTCCACCCCACGGGCATGGTCTGGCCGCCGAGCGTCCGCGGGCTTCTCGTTACCGAATCCGTGCGCGGGGACGGTGGCGTACTGACCAACTCCGAGGGCCGTCGATTCATGTTCGACTACATCCCCGAGGTGTTCAAGGACAAGTACGCCGACACCGAAGAGGAAGCCGATCGCTGGTACACCGATCCGGACAACAACAAGCGTCCGCCGGAGCTTCTTCCGCGCGATGAGGTCGCCCGGGCGATCAACGCCGAGGTCAAGGCGGGCCGTGGCTCCCCCCACGGTGGTGTGTATCTCGACGTGTCCAAGCGTTTGGCTCCCGATGTCATCAAGGCCAAGTTGCCCTCGATGTGGCACCAGTTCAAGGAGCTGGCCGACGTCGACATCACGCAGGAGCCGATGGAGGTCGGCCCGACGTGCCACTACGTCATGGGCGGCGTCGAGGTCGACCCGGACACCACTGCTGCGGTGGGTGTGAACGGCCTCTTCTGCGCCGGGGAAGCGGCCGGTGGTCTGCACGGGTCCAACCGCCTCGGCGGGAACTCCCTGTCCGACCTCCTGGTCTTCGGTCGTCGCGCGGGCATCTACGCCGCCGAGTATGTCGATGCTGCGAAGGACAAGGGGTGGCGTCCGGCGATCGATGAGAACGACGTGGCGGATGCCCTGGCATGGGCGCTGAAGCCGTTCACCATGACCGGGGGAGAGAACCCCTACACCATCCAGCACGAGCTGCAGGAGGTCATGAACGACCTCGTGGGCATCATCCGCACCGAACACGAGATGACGCTGGCGTTGAAGAGCATTGAGGATCTCACGATGCGCATCGCCTACCTGAACACCACAGGTGGTCGCTCGTACAACCCGGGGTGGAACCTCGCCCTGGACCTGCCGAAGCAGCTGCTCGTGTCCAAGTGCATCGCGCTCGCGGCGCTGACCCGCCAGGAGTCGCGCGGTGGGCATACCCGAGATGACTTCCCGATGATGGATCCGTACTGGCGCAAGGTGAACCTGGTCTGCACGATCGTCGACGGTGAACTCGTCGCCGAGAAGCAGCCCCTTCCCAGCATGACCAATGACCTCCAGAGCCTTTTCGACGAGGCCGAGTTGGGCAAGTACATGACTGCGGCGGAACTCGAGACAGCGGGACAGGGGTAGACGTGAGCTACACGGCGACTTTTCGTATTTGGCGCGGGGACAAGGGTGACGGTGCCCTCAAGGATTACACCACCCAGGTCAATGAAGGTGAGGTCGTGCTCGATGTCCTGCATCGCATCCAGGCGGAGCAGGAGAACGATCTCGCCATCCGATGGAACTGCAAAGCCGGGAAGTGCGGATCGTGCAGCGCTGAGGTCAATGGGCGCCCGCGGCTCATGTGCCTCACCCGGATGAACTCCCTCCCGGAGGGGGAGCCTGTGACGATCACACCCCTGCGGACTTTCCCGGTGATCCGCGATCTCGTGACGGATGTGAACTACAACTACGTCAAGGCTCGCGAGGTGCCGGCGTTCCAGGGCCCCGAAGGGCTCAAGCCGGGCGAGGACCGGATGACGCAGGAGGACGTGTCCCGCAGCCAGGAATTCCGCAAGTGCATCGAGTGCTTCCTCTGTCAGGACACGTGCCATGCGGTTCGTGATCACGAGGAGAACAAGGCGTACTTCGCGGGTCCGCGCGTGTTGATGCGGGTGACGGAGTTGGACATGCACCCGCTCGACACACTGAATCGACAGGACCTGGCGCAGGAGGAGTTGGGCCTCGGATACTGCAACATCACCAAGTGCTGCACCCAGGTCTGCCCCGAACACATCAAGATCACCGACAACGCACTGATCCCGCTGAAGGAGCGCGTGGCTGATCGCAAGTACGACCCGCTGCTGTGGCTCGGCAGCAAGATCAAGGTTCGGAAGGATGCCGACTAGCGACGACTCCGCACTCTCGGAGTCGGGGCTGCCCATCAAGGCGGTCTACGACGCGCGCGACCTGGATGGGTGGGATGCGCAGCGGCAATTAGGTGAACCGGGGGAGTATCCCTTCACCCGGGGCGTCTACCCGACCATGTACACGGGGCGTCCGTGGACTATGCGGCAGTATGCGGGCTTCGGCACCGCGGCCGAATCGAACGCCCGCTACAAGCAGTTGCTGGCCGCGGGAACCATGGGTCTGTCCGTGGCCTTCGATCTTCCGACGCAGATGGGATACGACTCCGACCATCCGCTCGCCCACGGCGAGGTGGGGAAGGTGGGGGTGGCGATCGACTCGATCGAGGACATGCGCGTCCTGTTCGACGGGATCCCCCTGGGTCAGGTGTCGACGTCGATGACCATCAACTCTCCGGCGGCAATCCTCCTGCTGCTCTACCAAATCGTCGCCGAGGAGCAGGGTGTCGACCCCGCAGACCTCAACGGCACGATCCAGAACGATGTCCTCAAGGAGTACATCGCGCGCGGCACCTACATCTACCCACCGGCGCAGTCCCTGCGTCTGATCACCGACATCTTCACGTACTGCCGTGCAGAGATCCCGAAGTGGAACACGATCTCCATTTCCGGGTATCACATGGCGGAGGCGGGTGCCACGCCCGTCCAGGAGATCGCCTTCACCCTTGCCGACGGCATCGAATACGTCCAGGCGGCGGTGGATTCCGGACAGGATGTCGATGAGTTCGCGCCACGCCTCGCCTTCTTCTTCGTCTCCCGCACCACGATCCTGGAGGAGGTCGCGAAGTTCCGTGCTGCTCGTCGGATCTGGGCCCGGACCATGCGGGAGCGTTTCGGGGCCAAGGACCCGAAGTCCTGGATGCTGCGCTTCCACACCCAGACGGCCGGGGTGCAGCTCACTGCGCAGCAGCCCGAGGTCAACCTGGTGCGTGTGGCTGTCCAAGGCTTGGCGGCGGTGTTGGGGGGAACCCAGTCCCTCCACACCAACTCCTTCGACGAGGCGATCGCTCTCCCCACAGAGAAGGCCGCGCGGTTGGCTTTGCGCACCCAGCAGGTGCTGGCCTACGAGACGGATGTGACCACGACCGTGGACCCGTTCGCGGGCTCCTACGTGATCGAGTCCATGACCGACGACATCGAGGCTGCCGCCCAAGCCCTCATCGACAGGATCGATGAGATGGGTGGGGCGGTGGCGGCCATCGAGACCGGGTTCCAGAAGGCGGAGATCGAGCGGTCGGCCTACGCCGTGGCCAATGAGATCGACGCGGGCGAGCGGGTCGTCGTCGGCGTCAACCGCTTCACGACCGACGATCACGAGCATTACGAGCCCCTGCGCGTGGACCCGAACATCGAGGCTACGCAGTCCGCGCGGTTGGCGGCGCTGCGGGCATCTCGGGATGACGCAGAGGTGCAGCGGTTGCTCCAGGCGATCCGCGATGCGGCGGCGGGCAATGGCAATCTGCTCTACCCGATGAAGGATGCGCTGCGTGCCCGAGCCACAGTCGGTGAGGTCTCCGACGCCCTGCGCGATGTCTGGGGCACCTACACCCCCGTGGATGCGTTCTGACGATGCCCATCCCCGTCATCCTGGACTGCGATCCGGGCCATGACGACGCCCTGGCGATCATGCTGGCGGTCTCCGATCCCGTCATCGACCTGCTCGCGGTCACCACCGTGGCGGGCAACGTCACCCTCGAGAACACCACGGCGAACGCCCTGCGCGTCCTGGACATGGTGGGGCGCCCGGATATCCCGGTCGCGGCGGGCGCCGCTCGCCCCCGTGCACGGGCCCTCTCCACGGCCGCCTCGATGCACGGCGACGGAGGGCTTCAGGGACCGGTTCCGGTGGCGCCGAGTCGCGGGCCCAGTCCCCTGAGCGCGGTCGACCTCATCGCTCGCATTCTCGACGAGACTCCGCAGCCGGTCACGCTCGTCGTCACCGGGCCGCAGACGAATGCTGCGGACGTCCTCGAGCGACTGCCCCACCTGCACGACCGCATCGCGCGGATCGTGTTCATGGGCGGCGCCGTGGATCTCGGGAACTGGACACCGGCGGCCGAGTTCAACATCTGGGTGGATCCGGAGGCCGCAGACGTGGTCATGCGCAGCGGCGTGGATCTCACGATGATCGGGTTGGAGGTGACCCATCAGGCTTGGCTCACCGATGCCCATGCCGATGCCCTGCGGGATCGGGGCGACTGCGGACGGTTCGTGGCCGAGTTGTTGGACCACTTCGTGGGCTTCCACCAGGAGCGGTTCGGCTGGGAGGGGGCGCCGATCCACGACGCGGTGGCCATCGCCCACCTGATCGACCCCACCCTGGTGACGACGGTCACGGCGAATGTTCAGATCGAACTGCAATCAGAGTTGTGCGTGGGACGCACGGTAGTGGATAGATGGCACGTGACGGATCGCACACCCAACTGCCATGTGGGGCTGGGAATCGATCGTGACCGTTTCGTGACACTGCTGATGGATCGGCTCTCCACGCTCGCGTACTAGCGTGGTGAGAACCGGTCGTCACTTCCTCCGGCCGCAGTGAATAGGCTGATGTCATCGTCCGCACGGACGCCCGATACAAGGAGACAGTGTGAAGACCAGAATGAAGATTGCAGCGGCGATCGTCGCCGTCGCGTCGCTGGGTCTCGCTGCGTGTAGCTCCGACAGCGGTACCACCGCTGAGGAGACCACTGCCGCGGAGACCGCAGCCGAGGAGACCACCGCTGCCGAGGCTCCGGCCGAGACCACGGAGGAAGCCGCGGCGACCATCAAGGCCTGCCAGGTCACCGACGTCGGTGGCGTGGACGACAAGGGCTTCAACCAGAAGGCCTTCAAGGGTGTCCAGGACGCGGCCGACCAGCTCGGTGTCGAGGCTGCGGTGCTCGAGTCGCAGGCGGAGACCGACTACATCCCCAACATCCAGTCGTTCGTCGACCAGGGCTGCGGGATCATCGTGACCGTCGGGTTCCTCCTCGGTGACGCGACCAAGGAGGCCGCGAACGCCAATCCCGACCTGCCCTTCACGATCGTCGACTTCGCCTACGCGGAGGGTGACATCACGAACAACAACGTGCTCGGCCAGATCTTCAACACCGACGAGGCCGCATTCCTTGCGGGCTACCTCGCCGCGGGCATGACGAAGAGCGGCAAGGTCGGCACCTTCGGTGGCGTCAACATCCCGCCGGTGACCGTGTTCATGGATGGCTTCTACTACGGAGTCCAGAAGTACAACGCGGACAACGGCACCAAGGTCGAGGTGCTCGGCTGGAACCCGGCAGATCAGAAGGGTCTCTTCACCGAGAACTTCGAGAGCCTCGACGACGGTCGCACCTTCGCCCAGAACCTGGTCGACGAGGGCGCCGACATCGTGATGCCGGTCGCCGGTCCCGTGGGTCTGGGCTCGGCCGCTCTCGCGAGCGAGCTCGGCACCGACAAGCTGATGATCATCGGTGTGGACGCCGACCAGTTCGAGTCCGACACCGCCAATCAGAACGTGTACCTGACCTCCGTGTTGAAGAACATGGACGTCACCACGTTCAACGCGATCCAGGCCGTGGTTGATGGCACCTTTGAAGGTGGCGTGACCGTGGGTGACCTGAAGAACGGTGGTGTGGGTCTCGCCCCGTACCACGCCTTCGAGGACGCCGTTCCGCAGGAACTGAAGGATCAGATCGAGGCGATCAAGGCTGGCATCATCGACGGATCCGTGTCCGTCAAGGGCTAGTCGCTCGATTCACCGGGGAGGGGTTCGATTCCGAACCCCTCCCCGCATTTTTCTGCCAGAGTAGGACGACTCAGGACGGGAGTGGCGCGTGGAGTTGCAGCTGCGGGGAATCACGAAGCGATTCCCGGGTGTGGTGGCAAACGACGACATCAGCCTGACCGCGCGCTCGGGCAAGGTACTCGCACTCATCGGTGAGAACGGTGCGGGTAAAAGCACCTTGATGAACATCCTGTCCGGTCTTTACACGGCCGACTCGGGAGAGATCATCATCGACGGCGTCGTCCAGCACTTCAAGGATCCCGGTGACGCTATCGCGGCGGGAATCGGCATGGTGCATCAGCACTTCATGCTGGTCCCCGTCTTCACCGTCGCGGAGAACGTCGTTCTCGGCGTCGAGCCCACGGTCTTGGGAACCGTGCTCAACCGCACGAAGGCACGCACAGAGGTGCGCGACATCTCGCAGAAGTACGGTCTCGCGGTCGACCCCGATGCCCTTGTCGAGACGCTCCCGGTAGGGATCCAACAGCGTGTGGAGATCATCAAGGTTCTCCTGCGCGGGGCGAAGATCCTGGTCTTCGACGAGCCCACCGCCGTCCTCACGCCCCAGGAAGTAGAAGAGTTCTTCGGGATCGTGCGGGAACTGCAAGGACGGGGCGCCACCATCATCTTCATCACCCACAAGTTGAAGGAAGCTCTGGCGATCGCCGATGACATCGTGGTCCTACGGGGTGGCAAGGTCGTCGGCACAGCGGATCCTGCGACGGCGACGCCCGAGGAACTTGCGTCCATGATGGTTGGCCGTGACATCTCGCTCACTGTGGACAAGTCGGCGAGTGCGCCTGGCGCCCGTGTCCTGGAACTCGACGGTGTGACGATGGTGGACGACTACGGGCGCCCGCTCCTGGACTCCATCACGATGCACGTCGACGCGGGCGAAATCGTCGGCATCGCCGGAATCCAGGGCAATGGGCAGACGGAATTGGTCGAGGCGATCACCGGACTGCTCCAGTTGGCGGAGGGCTCTATTCGGTTCCAAGGAAAGGACATATCGCGCTCCTCACCCCGCGAGCGGCACGAGATGGGTATCGCGCACGTCCCGGAGGACCGCAACCACATGGGCATGGTGGGCTCGTTCACGATCGCAGAGAACCTGATCCTCGACAGTTACTACGGGTCACCCTTCTCGCGTGGCATCCGCCTGCGGGCCGATGCCATCGACAGCTCAGCGCGAACGCTCGTGCAGGAATTCGACGTGCGACCTCCGATCATCGAGAATACGGGCAGCGCTCTGTCTGGGGGTAATGCCCAGAAGATGATCGTGGCGCGGGAATTCAGTCGTGATGTTCCTCTCGTCGTCTGCGCTCAGCCCACCCGGGGCATCGATGTCGGCTCGATCGAGTACATACACGAGCAGATCGTGCGCAAGCGTGACGAGGGCAAGGCCATCCTGATCGTGTCCACGGAGCTGGATGAGATCTTCGCCCTTTCCGACCGGATCCTGGTCATGTTCGACGGCAGGATCGTTGCGGAGCGACGTGCGTCGGACACCACTCCAGCCGAGATCGGTCTGTTCATGGCGGGGAGACAGGCGTGAGCACACGAACACCCGATTCCACGGGCACGTCGGGGAACACCCCCGATCTCCCGGCGCCCTCGAAGGGACGCGTCTTCTTCACGCAGTTGACCACAGCCACGGACTGGCGCTCGGCGCTGCTCGTTCCGCTGCTGGCCGTGCTCATGGCGCTGGTGATCGGCGTCCTCATCATCATGGCCACGGGATCATCGTTCGGTGAGGCCATGGAGGCCTACCGTGCCCTCCTCCAGGGCAGCGTCGGATCCCTACGCGCCATCTCCGAGACCCTCACGGCCGCAACGCCGCTGATCCTCACCGGCCTGTCCGTCGCACTGGCGTTCCGTGCCGGTCTGTTCAACATCGGTGGGGAAGGTCAGCTCCTGATCGGCGGCATGTTCGCCGTCTTCGTCGGCTTCTCGATCACTGGACTGCCCTGGTTCGTCCATCTGCCCCTGGCCCTCCTCGCGGGGATCGTGGGCGGTGCGATCTGGGGGTTCATACCGGGATTCCTCAAGGCGAAGACCGGCGCACATGAGGTGATCGTCACGATCATGCTCAACTACATCGCCCTGCGCCTCGTCGACTTCTTCCTCAAGACAGAGATCTTCCAGCGGGAGGGCCGCAACGATCCGGTATCGAAGAACGTGGAGGCCACCGCCAGTCTCCCGGGTCTGCTCACCGCGGTAGACCCGGCTCTGCGCGTGCACGCCGGCCTGATCGTCGCCCTCCTGGCGGCGGTGTTCATCCACTGGCTGCTCTTCCGGACGACCACGGGCTTCGAGTTCCGGGCAGTCGGTGCGAATCCGTCCGCGGCCAAGTACGCCGGCATGTCGGTGGGGCGCACCTACATCCTCGTCATGGTCATCGCCGGTGCATTGGCCGGCCTCGCGGGCACGGGACAGGTCCTCGGCGTGCTGGATCGTGCGACGCCGGGCTTCTCCGCGGGACTGGGCTTCGACGGCATCGCCGTCGCGCTCCTCGGGCGCTCGAGCCCGATCGGGGTGGTGTTCGCCGCGCTGCTGTTCGGCGGCCTGAGCGCGGGCGGGCAGCAGATGCAGGCCAGCGCGAACGTGGGAATCGACCTCATCGGTGTCATCCAGGCCCTGATCATCATCTTCGTCGCCGCTCCGGCCCTCATCGCGGCGATCTTCCGCCTGAAGACGCCCGTGGCCTCGACGCAGATCAGCAAGGGGTGGGGGTCATGAGTGATACGCGGGTCACCCCCGCCGGTCCGGACATGCCCGAGGAGTCCTACTCCTACTCCGAGAAGCGCACGCGGGAACTGACCAAGGGCCAGGTGCGGCGCGCACGCATCCTGGGCGTGGTCATGCTCGTCCTCGCCGCCGTCGTGGTCCTCCTCCTGATCCCCGGAGCCTCGGGCACGGCGACCTTCGATCTCAGCCTCGCCGACGAGCAGGTGCAGCTCGCGCCCCTGGCGATCCCATCGACCGGAGCCCTCTACATCCTCGCGATGGTGCTCGCGTTCCTCGGTGCCACGCAGTTCTTCCGCGGATTCCAGGGCAAGGCCACGATCATCCTCGGCGTCTCCTTCGCGGTGTTTGTCCTGGCGTTGATGGTGTGGGCTACTGCAGGGGAGCAGTTCAACCTGACCAGCATGCTGGTCTCAACGGTGGCGCGCTCGACTCCGATCGCCCTCGGTGCGCTGTCGGGCATCCTCTGTGAGCGCGCGGGCGTCGTGAACATCGGCATCGAGGGCATGCTGCTGGGCGGTGCCTTCACCGGCGTGGTCTTCGGATCCCTGATCGGGGGCTGGGTGGGCCTGCTGGCCGCGACGGTGGTGGGCGGCATCCTCGCGCTTCTGCTCGCGGTACTGGCCATCAACTTCCGAGTGGATCAGATCATCATCGGTGTGGTCATCAACCTTCTGATCCTGAGTCTCACCTCGTTCCTGACCGCACAGCTCCTCGTGGAGAAGCCGGAGTGGAACGACGCGCCGATCTTCCCGGCCATCAAGATCCCGATCCTGGGGGACATCCCGATCATCGGACCGGTGCTGTTCAACCAGACGATCATGGTCTACGCCATGTATGTACTGATCGTTCTGACGACCTGGTTCCTGTTCCGCACGCGGTGGGGACTGCGCACTCGCGCCGTGGGTGAGAACCCGCGTGCAGCCGACAGCCTCGGCGTCAGCGTCTACAAGACCCGCTACCTCGCGGTCATCTACGGCGGCATGGTGGGAGGGTTCGCCGGTGCCTGGTTCACCCTGGGCACTGTCGGCCGGTTCGACGAGGGCATGACCGGTGGTCGTGGCTTCATCGGCCTGGCGGCGATGATCTTCGGCGCTTGGAACCCCATCGGTGCTTTCGCGGCTGCCCTGATCTTCGGATTCTCGGACTCGCTGCAGCAGAAGCTCGCGATCATCGAGACGCCCATCCCGGGTGAGTTCCTCGCGATGGCTCCCTACCTGGTCACGATCATCGTCGTGGCCGGCCTCGTCGGGAGGGTGCGCCCGCCTGCGGCGGATGGCCTGCCCTACGAGAAGCAGTGACAGGGGAGAATCACGCCATGACCATCGATTGGGACGTCCTCGATGCGGCTGCGATCGAGATCATGCACAAGGCGTACGCCCCCTACTCGCGCTTCAAGGTGGGGGTGGCCGGGCAAATGGAGGATGGTCGGATCGTCGTCGGCTGCAACGTGGAGAACGCCGCCTACGGGGTGGGGCTGTGCGCCGAGTGCGGCATGGTCTCGAGCATCCACGCCTCCGGCGGTGGCCGGCTCGCCGCGGTGAGTTGCGTCGATCAGCATGGTCAGGCGTTGATGCCCTGTGGGCGCTGCCGGCAGTTGCTCTGGGAGAACGGACGCCCCACCACCCTGATCCGCACACCGGAGGGGATCCAGACCCTGCGTGACATCCTTCCCCAGGCCTTCGGCCCCGACGATCTCGTCGCGCGCGCCGAGGATCGCACCTTCCAGGGCTGAGGGTCATGGAATTCGCTGCAGTCGACGTCATCAAGGCCAAGAGGGACCGTCATGAACTCAGCAATGGCCAGATCGATTGGATCATCGACGCCTACACCCGCGGAGTGGTGGCGGACGAGCAGATGAGTGCCCTCGCGATGGCGATCCTGCTCAACGGCATGTCCGAGCGGGAGACCGTGCGCTGGACAGAGGCGATGATCGCCTCGGGTGAGCGAATGGATTTCAGTTCCCTGCCGCAGCCCACCGTTGATAAGCACTCCACGGGAGGCGTAGGGGACAAGATCACGTTGCCGTTGGTTCCCATCGTGGCCGCGTGCGGTGCGGCGGTGCCGCAGCTCTCCGGCCGAGGACTCGGTCACACGGGCGGCACGCTGGACAAGATGGAGGCCATCCCCGGATGGCGCGCCCATCTCACGAACGAGGAGATGTTCGCGATCCTCCGCGACGTCGGCGGTGTGATCTGTGCCGCCGGCACAGGCCTTGCCCCGGCGGACCGCAAGCTCTACGCCCTGCGCGACGTCACCGCGACGGTGGAGGCGATCCCGCTGATCGCCAGTTCCATCATGAGCAAGAAGATCGCCGAGGGTGCCGGAGGGCTGGTGCTGGACGTCAAGACCGGGTCGGGTGCGTTCATGTCCGATCCGGCGAAGGCCGCGGAGCTCGCGCGCACCATGGTGGCGATCGGCAATGACGCCGGGGTCCGCACCCGAGCCCTGATCACGGCGATGGATGTGCCCCTGGGTCTGGCCGTGGGCAACGCCCTCGAGGTGGCCGAGTCGGTCGAGGTTCTCGCCGGGGGAGGTCCCGGCGACGTCGTGGACCTCACGCTCGCGCTCGCTCGCGAAATGCTCGACCTGGCGGGTATCGATGCCGACCCGGGGGAAGCCATCACGAGCGGACGCGCCATGGACGTCTGGCGACGCATGGTCGCTGCACAAGGTGGCGATCCGGACGCACCCCTACCTCGGGCACGCCATTCCCGGGAGATCACCGCGACCTCCGGCGGGTACCTCACCGGACTCGACGCGCTCGGTGTCGGTGTTGCCGCCTGGCGTCTGGGAGCCGGCCGGGCGCGGAAAGAGGACGACGTCAGTCCGGGTGCCGGGATCCTGCTGCACGCCAAGCCGGGGGATGCCGTGATCGCGGGACAGAAGGTGCTCACCATGTTCGCCGATGAGGAGGCCCGCTTCGGATTTGCAGAGGAAGCCTTGTCCGGTGCCATCACGATCGGATCGACCCCCGATATTCACCGTCTTCCCTTGATCCTGGAGCGCATCGATGCCTGAACTCATGCCCGGCCCCGTCCCGATCCCCGTCCCCGGTGGGAAGACGATCGAGGAGTTCGTGGGAATGGTCGCCACGGGGGACGACACCGTCTCGATCGCGCACATGATCGCTCCCGCAGGTTGGGAGGAACCGGCGCAGACCCCGGACTTCGACGAATTCACCATCGTGCTCGACGGATCGATGACCGTGGACACCGACGACGGACCGATGATCGTGAATGCCGGCCAGGCGGTAATCACCCGGGCGGGGGAAACCGTGCGCTACTCCACGCCCGATGGCGCCCGGTACATCGCGGTGTGCGTGCCCGCGTTCTCTGTGGAGGCGGCCAATCGGCACGACGTCGACATGGATCCGGATTAACCGGCGTCCACGGTCTCCTCGTCGTCCAGGAGGCCGAGTTCACGGGCCCGTTCCGCAGCTGCAGTGCGATCGTTCACCTTCAAGGTCCGCAGGATCTTCTGGATCTCTGCCTTGACCGTGCTCGGGGAGTACCCCAGGGCCATGGCGATCGCCGCATTGGACTTTTCGCTCTCGACCATCCGGAGGATGACCTGCTGGCGGTCGGACAGGACGAGCATCGTTTCTCCGACGGGGCGCCAGATGTCGGGGGTCTGCACTCCGCTGAGCGGGTGCGTGGCCCAGATGCCGACCGCCGCACACAGCCCCTCGAGGTAGGAGATGTCCTTGGACGTCCACACTCGCTGCTCGTCGGTGTAGAAGCCCATCACGCCAAGCGTGGTCCCTTGGGCGGTCACCGGCACGTGCACCACGTCGCCCCCGCCGAACCGATCCGCCATCTGATTCCAGATCTCGGGATCGATGCGCACGACCTCGTACCTCCTCGGGAGATCCGCGAAGGGCATGATCGAGACCTCGGAGGATTGGTAGGCCTCGGCCATGGGCGAGGCCATGCTGAGGGGGACGACCGCGTAGCGATCCATCTCCTCGTCGGTGAAACCGTAGCCTCCCATCGTGCGGAGATAGCCCGCCTCGTGGGGGAAGGCGAGGAAGGCCCCCTTGGCCGAGAAGTTGCTCAAGGGCCCTAACGCCATGGCTCGGGGCACGGTCACCGGGTGGGGAAAGGCGGCCAGGAAGGTCCAGAACTGCGGGCTCGGCCGCAATTCGTCTGCCGACGTCATGGTTACCCCCTCCACCCTGGTGTCAGCACTGTAGCGAGCGGAGGGCGAATTGACATGTTCTGTCCATAGCCGGGCCCGCGCGCTGGACCTCTGGCGACATCGCGTGGTGCGCGCTACGGTCGCCGATGCGGAAACGCAACACACGATGATCCCGGAGGGTGATGCTTCCGTTCGAACTGGTGGTCGTGCCCGACGATGGGTGCGCGGTCGCGGGGGGCCCTCGCAGACGCCGTGCGGGCACGGCCACCCCGGGAACCGACGCTGTACTCCCCTGTAGTACAGCGGCAGTTGCGGTTACGCTACTGAGGGCCCAGCGTCCCGAAGGTAGATCTCGGTGGCCATGTCCGGGACATGGCCGATCGGTCTCCCCAGGGTTAGCCCGGGAGTCGGGAGCGGGTCGTAGTTTCTGGTCACACCAGGGGCCTCAGGGGGGCGGCGTGCTGGATACGGGGGACGGGGTGCCACCGGTGATGGTCACCCTCACGTGGGATGGCCCGCGACGTCTGATCGTGGATCACCTCGACGGGACACTGTCGGTCGTAGCGCATGCCGAACTCTCCGAGACGAACGTCGTGCAGGCGTGTGCCGACCTCGATCCCGTCGTCGGCCGGGCGGTGCTCAGCGCCTGGTTGTCCGAGGTCCAGCGCCTGCGCTAGCCAGCGGCCTACTCCCGGCTCGGGGCCAGGTGAAGGTGACCTTCTGGCCGGCTTTTGTCACCACGGGCGGGGTGTCGTCATCCGGATCCACCGCGCCGATGCGGACGAGGACCTCGTACACCCCGACCTGAAGCCCCGCGGCCAAGGGTTCGAGGGCATCCACCCGCGGCCGCTGCTGCTGACGGAAGATGCGCGACAGGTTGCCCTTGTCCGAACCGCAGAGCTCGGCAAGCTCCTCCAGCGACGTGATGCCGAGTTCGGCCATCCGAAACCGCAGCCACGTGGCGCTTTGTTCGGGTGTTGCGTGCATGGTGGTTTTCTCACTTCCCGAGCAGATGCGAGGACAGTAACCCATGGAGACTCGGGAAACCGGGCTCTGCCCGCATGTCTGCCCGATCATGAGCGCCGCTACCGTGGCGGCATGACGACCGCGGCGATACCCCCCCTCGACATCATCCGCCGTGCGCCCAAGGCCCTGCTCCATGACCACCTCGACGGGGGTCTACGGCCGCAGACGGTCATCGATCTAGCCGAGGAGTCGGGCTACCGGGGATTGCCCGCCCAGGACGCGGAGGCGCTGTCACGCTGGTTCTCCGAGGCGGCCTATTCGGGTTCCCTGGAGCGGTACCTCGACACGTTCCAGCACACCGTGGGTGTGACCCAGACCGCGTCGGCGCTTGCTCGTGTTTCGCGTGAATGCGCGGAGGATCTCGCCGCGGATGGAGTGGTGTACGCGGAGGTGCGGTACGCCCCGGAACTGCATGTGCAGAAGGGGCTGACCCTGCACGACGTGGTCGAGGCGGTCCTCGCGGGATTCGACGAGGGAGTGGCGTCGGCTCGTGCCGCCGGTCACTGGATCCGTGTCGGTGTGCTGCTGACCGCGATGCGCACGGCGACCCACTCGCGCGAGATCGCCGAGTTGGCCGTGGAGTACCGCGACCGGGGGGTCGTCGGCTTCGATATCGCCGGCGCCGAGGCGGGGTTCCCCCCGACCCGCCATTTGGACGCCTTCGAGTACCTGCGCCGGGAGAACGCGCACTTCACCATCCACGCCGGCGAGGCGTTCGGTCTTCCCTCCATCTGGGAGGCGATCCAGTGGTGCGGGGCGGATCGCCTTGGCCACGGGGTACGTATCGTCGACGACATCACCCTGGATGCCAGCGGCCAGGCGCACCTGGGCAAGTTGGCGGCCTATGTGCGTGACCGCCGCATCCCCTTGGAGCTGTGCCCCACGTCGAACATCCAGACCGGGGTCGCGCCCTCCATCGATAGACACCCGATCGGCATGTTGCGCTCGCTCGGCTTCCGGGTGACCATCAACACGGATAACCGCTTGATGTCCGGGACGTCCATGACCCGGGAGATGCAGCTGTGTTGTGAAGCTTTCGGGTGGACTCTCGATGATCTGCAGTGGTTGACTGTCAACGCCATGAAGAGTGCGTTCATCCCGTTCGACGAGAGGCTGGACATCATCAATACCCGCATCAAGCCGGTCTATGCGGCCCTCAAGGCCGAGATGGCGAGCTGACGTGGCGATCCTGGAAGCGGTGCACGAGCAGCAGGTGCGAGTGGAGGAGCTTCGCCATCACCTCGGTCGAGTCCGTGAAGCACTCGATCAGACCGATTCGATCCTGGGGGCTGCCGAGGAGACGCTGGAGAGGGCCGAGGTCGTGATCGAACGGGGAAGTCGCGCACTCCCAGTCCTTCTTGTGGGTAGTGCGGTGGTCGCGGTGGGCGTAGGAGTCGCGGTGTGGCTGCGTAGACGTTCCCGGAAGGCCCGGATGGTGCCCGGCGGGTAGCGGTTACGGTTCCGCCGTGACGGAAGGCTCGGGAGTGCGCCACCGCGGCGCCTACATCGAGATGCTGATCGGCTCGGTGATCGGCCTAGCGGCCTCCTTCGTCCTCGCGGTCGACGCTCTCGTCCTCGCGGCTAATCCGGACGCGATCTTCAGTTGTGACATCAATGCCAAGATCTCCTGCGGCACCGTGGGCTCGTCCTGGCAGGCGAACCTCCTGGGATTCCCCAATGCCTTCATCGGGCTCGTGACCGAACCGGTCGTGATCACCCTGGCCGTGGCCGCCCTCGGCGGCGTACGGTTCCCGCGCTGGTTCATGCTGACCGCTCAAGGGTTCTATTCGATCGGCTTCGCCTTCGCTTACTGGCTGTTCTTCCAGTCCTACTTCGTGATCGGCGCCCTCTGCCCGTGGTGCTTGACGATCACGGTGACCACCACGCTGGTGTTCTTCTCTATCACCCGGGTCAACATCCTCGACGGCAACCTGCGGTTCGGTCGCGCCACGTTGGCGGTGCAGGCCGCCGTGCGGGGGTGGGTGGACGTTTACGTGATGCTTGCCATCCTCGCGATCCTCGGTGCGATGGTGGCCGTGAGGTACCTCTAGGCGGCGCGACGCGAGAGCAGGCGGTCGAGTGCCCAGAAGATGACGCCGATGATGATCCCGAGGACTGCGACTCCGCAGATGTTCACGATAGCCGTACCCAAGCCGAGGGCAGCGGCATTGAGGAAGCCATAGGGGTAGGCGTCGATGAACGCCCCCCGGATCAGGATGACGACGGCCCACATGATCGGGATGATCAACGCGGTGAAGATCGAGGCGAAGGAGATCTGTCGACGCGGGCCGAGGATGAGGAACATCACGACGGTCAAGGCCGGGATGATGTAGTGACTCAGGGCATTGGTGACGATGTAGAGGCCCTCGGGGCTGGAGTCCGGAGCCAGCACGATGGCGAAGATCAGGCCCGTCACCGAGATCATCAGCAAGGAGTCCATACGCAGCGTGCCCCACAGGAGTCCTGTGCGGTACAGGTTGCGTGCGAGCATCGTGAGGACGATGGCGACGAGCACGTTGCTCAGGTTCGTGAAGTAACTCATCCAGTCGAAGACGCGGCCGAGTGCGCCCTCCACGCCGGGAGCGTTATTGCCGTAGCTAAACGGGGGTATATCCGTGGACGGGTACACGTCGAAGAGGTTGAGGATGAAGGAGAGCCCCATGTCGAACCACGAGATCCCCGCTGCGATCGCGAATGCCCGCGCCTTCGTCATGGGCGCACGCTAGTCCCGCGCCTCGACATCCACGGCCAAATCCGGCTCCGGTGAGTCCTCCCGCGTCGCGGAATCGCGGCGGACCCACGGTGGGGATGCCACCACCATGGAGGGATGAATTCTTTACTTTATGAGCAAAATCTTTACTATGGCTCCGTGGACTACAAGGTTTCCAGCCAAGGGCAGGTGACTCTGCCGAAGTTCGTGCGC
>CAZBWA010000009.1:0-43372 GCA_964495555.1 uncultured Bifidobacteriaceae bacterium
CGGGCGTTCTTCACGGCCATCGCGACGTCGCGCTGATGGCGGGTGCAGTTGCCCGTGACGCGGCGGGCGCGGATCTTGCCGCGGTCCGAGATGTACTTGCGGAGCAGGTTCACATCCTTGTAGTCGATCGGCGCAACGCCGTCCTTGCAGAAGGGGCAGGCCTTCGCCTTCACCATCCGCTTGTCTTCCCTAACGCGTTCGCGCTTGTTATCGCGTGCCATGAAGTTCTCCTGTGTCTCGTGTCTGTCTAGAAGGGGGGCTCGTCGAAGCCGCCAGCCGGCGGTGCCGAGGACCACGGATCGTCGGCGGGAGCGGCTCCGCCGCCACCGTTGTCGCCGGAGAAACCGCCACCGGACCGCTGCACGCGGTTGACCTTGGCGGTCGCATAGCGCAGCGCGGGGCCGACGTCGTCGACGTCGATCTCCATCACGGTGCGCTTCTCGCCCTCGCGGGTCTCGTAGCTGCGCTGCTTCAGCCGTCCGGTCACGATGACGCGCGTGCCCTTCGTGAGGGACTCGGCAACGTTCTCCGCGTACTGACGCCACACGCTGCACCGCAGGTACGTGGTGTCGCCGTCCTTCCACTCGTTCGTGGCCTTGTCCAGGACACGACTGCTGGAAGCGACGGTGAACGACGCCACGGCGGCACCGCTCGGTGTGAAGCGCAACTCCGGGTCGTTGGTCAGATTGCCGACCACGGTCACGGTGATATCGCCGGCAGCCATTACGCCTTCACCGGCTCAGGACGCGTGACCTTGGTCCGCAGCACCGCTTCGTTGAGGTTGAGCTGACGGTCCAACTCCGCAACTGCGGCGGGGCTGGCATTGACGTCGAGCACCGCGTAGATGCCCTCGGTCTTGTGGTTGATCTCGTAGGCGAGCCGGCGACGTCCCCAGACGTCCACCTTGCGCACCTCGCCACCGTCGGCCTTCACCACGTTCAGGAAGGCCTCGAGGCTGGGGGCGATGGTCTTCTCCTCGAGATCTGGATCGAGGATCACCATGACTTCGTAATGGCGCACGAAACACCCACCTCCTTTGGACTCAGCGGCCCCGGACCTATTCCGGAGCAGGAGGGCTACATGCATGCCGCGAGCGGCTGCGCAAGGCTACCCGCACGATCCACAAGCGTGAAATCGAGCCTTGTCCCAGGGAATCCCACCTGCCACCGTGCGGGGATGTCGGCCGATGCTTCTCCCGGACCCACGGACCAGTGGTACCGAAATCGGTACCATGCCCGGATGGCCATGAACTTGCGGCTCCCGGATGCGCTGGCCGAGGCGCTACGGGCCCTCGCCGAGGAGACGGGTCGGTCCCAGCAGGAGTTGGCCCGGGAGGCGCTCGAGGAATACGTCCGTGACTATCGGCTGCGCACCTACCCCAAGGAGATCCGGCACCTGATCATCCCCGCGCGCTATCGCCCGGACGATCCGAGGGCGACGGAAGCGATCCGGAGGGCGTGGGCGGGAATCGACGGGCGGGAACTCCTCACTGATCTCCTCCGCGAACGCGAGGAGGACTGGCGTTGATCGGATATCTCGACAGTTCCACCATCGTGGATCGTGCACTCACCATCGCCCGTGGTGATGCTGAGAATCTCGCTGGAGATGTGCCGGCGGATCGGCTCATCTCCAGCGAGATAACTCTTGTCGAGGTATCCCGGGTCCTGACCCGGATCGCACCCGATCAGAACGTAGACGACATCGTCGCCTCGGCGCTCGCCTCTGTCGAGTTGGTGGCACTCGCCTCGGTGACACTCGTCATCGCAGCGCGTTTGCCGGTGCAGTTCCTGAAAACGCTGGACTCTCTGCATGTTGCCAGTGCTCTGCTCGTCAGCGCTGACATCGTCATCACCCGTGACCGACAGATGGCCCGCGCATGTGCGGAACTTGGTCTCGCCGTCGCATGACTTTCGTCCCTTGATCCGGAGAGAGCGCACGGGGACAGTGATCGCATGTATCGCGATCGTGCGCATGCCGGCCGGGAGCTTGCCCGGTTATTGACCGGACACACCGACGCCGTCATCCTCGGACTCGCACGTGGTGGTGTCCCCGTCGCCGCCGAAGTTGCACGTGCCCTGCACGCACCGCTGGACGTCCTCGTCGTCCGGAAACTCGGAGCACCGTGGAATCCCGAGTTCGGATTCGGCGCAGCCGGCGAGGGTGGTGTGGTCGCCATCGACGACGAGGTCCGCGAGCGCGTCGGCGTCGACGATGCGGCTCTCGCGCGGATCATCGCCGACGCGCATCACGAGATCGATCGACGCGTCGCAACGTACCGGCCGGGACGTCCACTTCTCCCCGTCGAGGGTCGCGCGGTGATCGTTGTCGACGACGGCCTGGCTACAGGATCCACGGCGATCGCCGCCGTGAAGGTGCTGCGGGCGCTGAATGCCGGTCGCATCATCGTTGCGGTCCCCGTCGGCTCCCGCGATGCGGTGACACGACTGGCGCGCATCGCGGACGAGGTCGTCTGCCTGGAGACACCCGCGTGGTTCGAAGCGGTCGGCTCGCATTACACGGACTTCGGTCAGGTAACGGATGACGAGGTGATGGCATTGCTGCAGCAGGATTTCCCCCTCCCCGGCGACCTGGTGATCCCACCCGCGGCGCCGATGGTCGTCGCCTTCGCCCACGGCAGTGGCAGCAGCCGGCTCAGCCCCCGCAATAGAGAGGTGGCGGCCTTTCTCAACGCGCGGGGGCTGGGCACCTTCCTCTTCGACCTGTTGACCGAGGACGAGGCCGCCGACCGCAGGAACGTCTTCGACATCGACCTGCTCGCCACCCGGGTCACCGGGGCGATCGACTGGCTGCGCCGGGAGCGGCCACATCTGGCGATCGGCCTGTTCGGGGCCAGCACCGGAGCTGCCGCGGCACTGGTGGCCGCCAGCGCGCGTCCGGCCGACGTCGCAGCCGTGGTCTCACGCGGGGGTCGCCCCGACCTCGCGGGGGAGTCCCTGCGCTCCGTCGTCGCACCGACGCTGCTCATCGTCGGGGGCCTGGACTACGAGGTGATCGAACTCAACTCCGATGCCGCGCGACGCATGTCCTGCGAGCACCAACTCGAGATCGTCCCGGGTGCCACGCACCTTTTCGAGGAGCCGGGAACACTCGATCAGGTCTCCGCGTTGGCCGCGGACTGGTTCCACGCTCACGTGCCGAGGGTCGCCGTAGTGTGACTCCGTGCGCGTGGCCACCTGGAACGTCAATTCGGTCACGGCACGTCTCGATCGGATCCTCGAGTGGTTGGAGTCAGCGCAGCCCGACGTGGTGGCGCTGCAGGAACTCAAGTGCACGTCGGAAGCGTTCCCGTCGTTGCCCATCGAGTCCCTCGGCTACGAGGCGGCGACCCTGGGCACCGGCCGGTGGAACGGGGTGGCCGTGCTGTCCCGTGTCGGACTGGTCGACGTCACCCTCGGACTGACCGACCAACCCGACTTCGAGGGTGAGGCCGAGCCGCGCGCGATCGGTGCCACGTGCGGAGGTGTGCGGATCTGGAGTCTCTACGTGCCGAACGGACGCGAGCCCGGGCACGCGCACTACCAGTACAAGTTGGCGTGGCTGTCCGCGCTGAAGGCGACCGCTGAAGCGGACATGGCCGCGCAGGGAGATGCGCCCTTCGCACTGATCGGTGACTTCAACATCGCGCCGCGCGACTCCGACGTCTGGGACATCTCGGTGTTCGCGGAGTCGACGCACGTCACCCCGGCCGAGCGCGCCGCTCTGGCCGAGGTGGAGTCGATCGGACTGTCCGAGGTCATGCCGCGGGCCCTGAAGGGAGAACCGTTCACGTTCTGGGACTACCGCAACGGGGCCTTCCACCGGGGCTGGGGCATGCGCATCGACCTAGTCCTCGCCAACGCGTCGTTCCGTGCGGCAGTGCGCGACGCCTACGTCGATCGCGAGGCCCGCAAGGGCAAGGGCGCCTCCGATCACGCGCCCGTCGTGGTCGACCTGGACCTGCCATGACGCTCACGGTCCGCACCATCAGCGCGGAGCAACACTCGGCGTGGGTGGCGCGACAGTCTTCGGTCTCGTTCCTCCAGGTGCCGCAGTGGGGTCGGGTCAAGGTGGGGTGGCGACCGCAGTCCGTCGGGTGGTTCGAGGGCGACACCCTCGTCGCCGCGGCCCTTGTCCTCCATCGACCGATCCCCCGCGTGCCGCGGCGCACCCTGGCCTACATCCCCGAGGGTCCGCCGATCGACTGGACGGGCGAAAGCCATCCCCGGTACCGACTGGCGGACTGGATCACCCCGCTGCTGCGGCACTGCCGCGACGCCGGCGCCTTCCAGGTGAAGATGGGCCCGCCCGTCGCCCTGCGCCGGTGGGACGACGAGACGGTCAAGGCCGCGATCGCCGATGCGGCCCAGTCGACGTGGCCGCGCACTCTCGGGGAGGTGCTGGCGACCTGGCACTCGGGTCCGGGGGCCCGGGTCGTCGAGTACCTGCGCGCGCACGGGTGGCAGCAGGAGCGCTCGACCGGCACCGGGTTCGGCGACGTGCAACCGCGGTACGTCTTCCAACTCCCGATCGCGGGTCGCTCCCTCGACGAGATCCAGGCCGGGTTCAACCAGCAGTGGCGACGCAATATCCGCAAAGCGGAGAAGGCCGGCGTCGAGACGTCCTTCGGCAAGCGCGCCGATCTCCCCGAGTTCCACGTCGTCTATGCCGAGACCGCACGCCGGGACCGCTTCACCCCGCGCGGACTGGAGTACTTCCAGCGCATGTGGGACTCCTTCGCCGATACCTCGGGCGGCACAGTGGAGTTGACGTTGCACTGTGCACGGCTCGACGGGAGGCTGGTCGCAGCGACGCTGATGATGCGCGTCGGCGATCACGCCTGGTACACCTACGGTGCCTCCACCGGTGCCGATCGCGAGGCGCGCCCCTCGAATGCACTGCAGTGGCACATGATCACCCACGCGCACGCGACCGGGTGCGCGCTCTACGACATGCGCGGAATCTCCGACACCCTCGATCCGCAGAACCACCTCATCGGCCTCGTCCAGTTCAAGGTGGGCAGCGGTGGATACGCGCAGGAGTACGCGGGCGAGTGGGACCTGCCACTGCGCTCGGGATGGGCGCGGGCATACCGGGCGTACCAGAAGCGGCGCGGTTGAGCACCGCCATGGCGATGACGGGATAGAAAGAGTCCGATGTCCTTCACACTCCGGATCGACGCGCCGCGCTGGCGCCTCCACACCCAGCAGGTGTGGGCTGCACTGCGCACGTCCAGCGGCGGCGTTCCCGTCCCCGTGATCAAGGGCAGCGGCTACGGCCTGGGCACGGGCGTGCTCGCGCACGAGGCCACGCGACTCGAGGCCGACACCATCGCCGCCGGGACGGTCTTCGAGGTCGACTCCCTCATCCCGGACACGGCCGCCGACGTGATCGTCCTCGAGCCCTTCGAGCCCCGTGACATCGTGGCGGCACGCCAATGGTGGCGTCTCGGCGAGCAGATGCATGCAGGACGGGTGCTGCGCACCATCGCCTCCGTCGATGCGCTGCGCACGTTGTGTGAGGGACCGGGCTCGGCGCGCGTGATCCTCGAGGTCACCTCGTCGATGCACCGGTTCGGCATGAGCGAGGCCGATCTCCTCCGGGCACTGCACGACCCCGACATCCGCGCGGCGATGCAGCGTGGCCGCATCGTCGTCGAGGGAATCTCGATACACCTGCCGATGGCGCAACCCGCCGACGACATCCCGCCACGCGGAGTCCTCGCCGGAACCGCGAAGGCCCGTGAGGTCATGCGCTGGGCGGGGCTGTGGCAGGCGGAGACGGCCGTGTGGTCGGGGTACAACTCCCCGGCCACCACCGTGTGGGCCTCGCACCTCGAGGACTCCGAGTGCTCGCTCATCGCGTCCTCCCTCGACGAGGCGACGTTGCGCGTGCGCACCGGAACCCGGCTGTGGCTCGGGGACCGCGGCGCGCTGCGCGCTTCCGGGACCGTGCTCGCCGTCCATCCGCTTCCGGAGGGCACGCATGTCGGCTACCGGCAACGCACCGGCCCGAAGAACGGGACCCTCGTCGTCGTATCCGGCGGCACCGCGCACGGCATCGGACTCAGCGCACCCTCACCGGCGGCCAATCTGCGTCAGCGGGTCGTGACCGCGGGGATCGGCGCACTGGATGCTGCGGGTCGGGCACTGTCGCCCTTCCGGTGGCAGGGCAAGCAGCGGTGGTTCGCCGAGCCCCCGCACCAGCACCACTCGATGCTGTGGTTGCCGCCGGAGTGCGTGCTGCCCAGTGTCGGGGATCAGCTCGAGGCGGACGTGCGGTTCACCACGTCGCGGTTCGACGAGGTCGAACTCGCGTCCTGATCCGGCGGGTAGAGGTCGCGGATGATGAGGATCGCGTACCAGACCGTGACACCCACGTGGATGAACGTGGCCAGGGCGTACCAGCCACCGTGAAGGCCCTTGGCGCCCTCGACGCCGTACGCGGCGAGCAGCCACCAGATCGCGGCGAAGTAGATCACCTCACCGGTCTGCCAGATCAGGAAATCACGCCAGCGCGGGCGCGCGAGCGCCGCGAACGGCACGAGCCACAGCACGTACTGCGGCGAGTAGACCTTCGTGGTCACCACGAACGCGGCGAGCAGGAGGAACGCCAGAGCGAAGACGCTCGGTACGCGCGGTGACGTGAGAGCGATGTAGGCGACCATGCATACGAGCACGAGGAAGCTGGCGAGGCTGACCACGTTCATCGCCTCGTCGGGAACGCGGGGCAGCCCCCACTCAGTGACCGCGTACCAGATCGATCCGAAGTCCATTCCGCGTGCGCTGTTGAACGCGTAGAAGTGCCACCAGCCGTCGAAGTTCGCGATGGCGAAGGGGAGGTTCACCAGCACCCACGTGACCGCGGTGGTCAGGATCAGATCCAGGGTGGGTCGGTAGCGGTGGGTGCGGATCGCGATCAGCACGAATACGCCGAGCAGGACGAGCGGATAGAACTTCGATGCGATCGCCAAGCCGAGGAAGATCCCCGCGACGACGGGTTGTTTGCGTACCCAGGCGAGGAACGCCAGCGCCGTGAGCGCGACCGGGATCAGGTCCCAGTTGATCGTGGCTCCCAGGATCATGCTCGGGGCGAGGGCGATCATCGCCGCGATCCATGGTCGGCGACGTACGGACAGGGCGGATGCGATCACGGTGATGAGGACGAACGGGGTCAGCATGATCACGTTGACGTCGAAGAAGGCGCGCGTGACGTCGTTGGAGTACAGCACGGGAGCGACCGCGGACGTGATCAGCGCGGCGATCCACATGAACATGCCCGTCAGGACCGGGTACTCCAGTGGCGTCCCGCCCTCGGGGATCTGCACGTAGGGGATGAGACCGTCGGCGAAACCACGGATGCCGTAGAGCGCGGGGATATCCGAGTAGCAGAGGTGCTCGTATCTATCGGGGGAGATCCAGTTCGTGGTGACGCAACTGATGTCGAGGAGGTAGCCGATCGCGTATCCGGCTGTCGCGAGGATGATCAGCGTCGAGATCGTCGGCCAGGGACCGGGGCGACTACGGGCGAGGCGCCCCCATGGACCGCCGAGGACTTCGGATCCGTGGGCGATGACCGGATCGGTGCGCGAGGGGATCACCGCGCCTCCCGTCAACGCTTGTTCTTGTTCTTCCCGGAGCGCCCATCATTCTCGGGTTCGAAGGTGGTGTCACCCTGAGCCGCGCCGGCCTCGATGACCGGTTCGTCCACGGGTGCGACCTCCTCCGGCGGTGCCTCGTCGACCATGCCGTCGGGACCGAACTCGGTGATGACGTCGGGCACCGGACAGCCGAGCGGTACCTCCTGCATGTCCGGGGCGAGCACGGCGGGGCAGTCCGGTTCGCGCATCACGTCCTCCGGCGGCGGTGCGAACGCCTCCTCCGGGGTGCCCTTCAGCGCAGCGGTCATGAACGCGGTCCAGATCTCCGCGGGGAACGAGCCGCCCGTGACCGTGCGCAGCCCGCCCGTGCCGGAGAGGGATACCGGCTTGCCGTCGATCTCCTTGGCCATGAGGACCGCGGCGGACAGCTGCGGGGTGTAGCCGACGAACCAGGCGGACTTGTTGCCGTCGGTGGTACCGGTCTTGCCCGCGGCGGGACGGCCGAGGGCGCGGGCCGCGAAGCCGGTGCCGTTGTTGACCGTGCGATTGAGGGCGAAGGTGACGGTGTCGGCGACACCCTCCGGGAACGCGCGATCGGGTGCGGGCTCGTACTCCCACAGCACGCCTTCGTTGGGTCCCATCACGCGACGGATCACCGTGGTCGGCGCGGTCACTCCGCGCGCCGCGAACGTGCCGTACGCGTTCGCCATGTCCACGGCCGACGGGGATGCGGTGCCCAAGACGAAGGTGAGGTCGAGGTTGTCCAGGTTGAGGCCGGGAGTCGACTTCGGGATGCCGGCCCGGATCGCGGCGCGCGCGACCTTCTTCACACCCACGCTCGATTCCATCTCGACGTAGGCCGAGTTGATCGACTTCTCCGTCGCCTCCAGCAGTGTCACGCTGCCGTAGGACTTGTTGTCGTAGTTGTTGAGTGTGTAGCCCTGCACGGTGATCGGGGAGTCGCCGGACCACACGGACTTCAACGGCACGTTCTCATCGATCGCCGCGGCGAGCGCGAAGGGTTTGAAGGTGGATCCGGCCTGGGCGAAGGGTTGGGTTGCATTGTTGATCTGGTCGGAGATGAAGTCCTTCCCCCCGTACATCGCGACGATCTCCCCGGTGCCCGGACGCACGGCCGCCAATCCGATGCGCAGGCCCTTGGTGTCCTGCTTGGGACCCTGGGTGCGCACCGCGCGCTCGGCGGCACGCTGTGCCCGACGTTCGATCGTGGTGACGATGCGCAGGCCGCCGCTTTGGATCTGGTCCTCGTCGAATCCCAGGTCCTTGAGCTGCTCCTGCACTGCCGTGAGCAGGTACCCCGTCTGGCCTCCGAGTCGGTTTCCGGAGCGGGACTCCTCGATCGTCGGGAACCGTGCCGCATCGCGCTGCTCATCGGTGATCCAGCCCTCGTCGCGCATCGCGTCCATGACGTAGGTCCACCGGCCCTGGAGTCCGGAGAGGTTCTCCTCGGGAGACAGTCCGCCCGGTGACTTGAGCAGTGCGGCGAGGACCGCACTCTGTTCCACCGTGAGCTGATTGGCGGGGACACGGAAGTACGCCATGGCCGCGGCCTGGATGCCTTCGGCATCGCGACCGAAGAAGCTGGTGTTGAGGTAGTTCTCGAGGATCGTGTCCTTCGAGACGATCGTCTCGAGTTTGAACGCGAGCAGTGCCTCCTTGATCTTGCGCTGCCAACTTCGTTCCTGGGTGAGGTACGCGTTCTTCGCGTACTGCTGCGTGATCGTGGAACCACCCTGCGTGGAGTCGGTGAACGCGTTGTTGAGTGCAGCGCGCACGATGCCCAGCGGCGAGATGCCGCCGTGGTCGTAGAAGCCGCGATCCTCCGCTGCGAGCACCGCCTGACGCGTGTGCTCGGGGACGTCGGTGAGCGGCACGCTCTGCCGGGTGGTGTCGGTGAGTCGGCCGATCTCCTGCTTACCCCCCGCGTAGTAGACGACGGTCGCCTGGCTGGTGACCACGTCGTTCGGGTTGGGGATCTCGGTGCGCGCCACCAGGAAGGCGAAGGCGGCGAAGCCGAGGGATCCGACCAGCACACCGACCAGGAGAAGTCCGCGCACCCAGGCGCGGCGTCGGGGGCGGGTCGGACGGGACGCACCCTCGGACGAGTGCGGCGGTCGGGGGGGTCGCGGACCTCGGGGGGGGCCGGCGGGGCGTCGGGGCCGGGTCGGGCGGGCCGTGGACCGGGCGTCGGAGGACCGTGGACGGCGCCCCGAGGGGGGTCGTCGGGCCTCGTGTGTCACGGCGCACCTCGATGGGGAAGTAGGACTTCCCCAAGTGCATCAGAAATCACACCCGCCACACGTACGGCACGCCGATGACTAGGCGGTCGGTGGCCTCCGGGGGACCCCGTCCCCCAGGACATAGCGGCGGATCATGAAATTCCACTGGCAGCGCTGGCAGACCTCGACGACGTAGACCGTGAACTCCCCGAACCGGTGGGCCATCTCGGCCAGCTCCTCGGGCGTGCGGAGGCGCCCGGCATAGGGCCCCAGGGCATCGCCATAGACATAGGAGAGGTGCACCAGGTTCTCGCGCTTGCAGGCCGGGCACCTCTCGCCGGTGGGCTCGCCGTGGTGCTTGGCCGCGCGCATCAGGTACTGGTCGGCTTCGCAGTACTCGGAGGTGAGCATCCCGCCGGTGTGCAGGTCACGCAGTGCTGCACGGCGCTGCAGCGCGTAGTCGACCCGGGAACGCGGCACCGTCGGATTCTCGACCGGCTCCGCCGCCGGCAGCGGGCCGCGGCTGCGCGCGTACGTCCCGGACTCACCGCGCACGTGGGTGCCGCGGATTGCGTTGTGTCGTGGGGCAGCCATGGTGCGGCGAGTGTACG
Organism: uncultured Bifidobacteriaceae bacterium; assembly: GCA_964495555.1. Lineage (GTDB taxonomy): Bacteria > Actinomycetota > Actinomycetes > S36-B12 > S36-B12 > VGCC01. The sequence goes on from CAZBWA010000009.1 coordinate 10,449, forward strand.
TCGAAAACGGGACTAGCGTCGCGGCATGAGCGAGCACCGGGGGCACCTGCGCACGATCCTGCGCGGGCGCGACTTCCGCCTCCTCTACTCCACGCGCGTCACAGGCCAGTTCGGTGACGGCCTGCTGCAGTCAGCGCTAGCGACCTTCATCCTGTTCTCCCCGGAGCGCGCGCCCACGGCGGCCACTGTCGCGGCGTCGTTCGCGATCCTGCTACTGCCCTACTCGATCATCGGGCCCTTCGCCGGGGTGCTGCTCGACCGCTGGCGTCGTCGCCAGGTTCTGGTGCGCGCCAACATCCTCAAGGGCCTGCTCACCGTTCCGGTGATCGCAGCGGTCCTCGCCGCGAACGACGGTCCCCTGCTCGGGGTGTTCGTGTTGCTCGTGCTGGGGGTGGGTCGCTTCATCCTCGCCGGGTTGTCCGCGTCGTTGCCGCACGTGGTCGACGAGCGCAACCTGGTGACCGCGAATGCGTTCACGCCGACGTCGGGGACGATCGGTGCGGCGATCGGGGGCGGCGTGGGCATCGGGATCCGCGCCGCGGCCGGTGGCGGGGACCAGGGCAGCGTCGTGGTGCTGATCTGCGCCATCGCCTGCTACCTGGCCGCGTCCGCGATCGCGCTGCGGATCGCGGTGGATCGCCTGGGACCCGACGGGTCGAAGCCCCGCGACACCCTCGCCGGGGTGCTACGCGGGCTCATCGCCGGTGCCCGGCAACTCCGGGCGCACGCACCGGCGTCGCACGGCATCGGGCTCGTGATGGCACACCGATTCGAGTTCGGTGCGCTCACCGTGGCCGCGCTGCTGTTCCTGCGCAACACCTACACGACCGACGTGGACGAGGCACTCGGACTGTTCGGGGCCGTGACGGCAGCGGCAGCCGTGGGCGCATTCATCGGCGCGGTGATCACACCGCGCATGGTGCGCCGCATTGGTTTCCGCGCATGGCCCATGATCATCGCGGCGCAGTCGGCACTCATCGGAGTCCCGCTCGTCATCCTCGCCGGCGTCCAGACGAACCTCGTCGCACTCATCGCGGCCGCGGTGTCCATCGGACTCGCAGGCCAGTCGGTGAAGGTGTCCGCCGACACCCTGGTGCAGGAGACGATCCCCGACGACTTCCGCGGTCGTGTGTTCGCGATCTTCGACATGACGAACAACGTCGGACTGGTCGCCGGCGTGACCGCGGTCGCGTTCCTTGCTCCGGCCAGCGGCATCGCGCCCGTCCTCTATATAGGGGTCGCGCTCGTGCTGCTGCTCGTGGTGCTCTGGTACGGACGGGCAGCAAAACAGTGGAGGCTTCCCGCAGGCTGACCCCGCCCCCTATGCTCGCGACGTGGTCACCGGAGCTTCCGCCCAGTACGTCACCAGTCCCGTGGCACGCAAGAGGTGGCGGGGGCGTTCCATCGTCTCGTTGATCCTCTTCGTCCTCGCGGTGGTCCTCACGCCCGTGGCCGTCGTCGGTCACTGGGGGCACACGACCCTCACCGATACCGAGGCCTACCTCGAGACCGTCGGACCGCTCGCGGCCAACCCGGCCGTGCAGGAGGCCATCGGCACCGTCGTCACGGACGCGGTGATCCAACAGGTCGACGCGGAGGAGTTGGTCGGCGGATTCCTGACCGAACTGCTGCCCAATGACAAGCTCGCCGAGGCCCTCACCGGTCCTCTCAGCTCCGGGATCAACCAGGTGATCGCCGGTGCGGTCCAGAAGTTCATGACCAGCGATGCCTTCCAGACCGCCTGGTTCGCCCTGAACAAGGCAGCACAGCGCGGTCTGGTCGCAGCCCTCAACGGCGAGCCGGACAACGTGATCCGCATCGAGGGTCCCGACGTCGTCCTCGACATCAGCAGCCTCCTGGTGACGATCCAGCAGGCGTTGGTCGACCAGGGCATCGACGTCGCATCCAAGGTGAAGGTGCCCGAGCTCAACGCCCAGGTGGTGGTGATGAGCTCCCCGGCCTTCGAGCAGTTGCGCACGATCTGGCGCTTCGCGAACCCGCTCCTGACGTACATCCTGCTCATCGTCGCGGCGCTGTTCACCCTCTCGGTCCTCCTGGCGACGCGGCGGGCGCGCACGACGGTCGCCGTCGGCATCTCCGTCTTCGCCATCGGAGGAGCGATGCAATTGAGCCTGTCCTGGGCCGAGGCCCAATTCGAGAACGCCTTCCTCGGGACGATCTTCGAAGCGGCGTCCATCGCGTTCTTCCAGACCTTCCTGGCATTCCTCATCGAGGGCCTACTCAGCATGATGCTGCTCGGCGTGATCCTGGTGATCGTGGGCTGGTTCGCCGGCCGTTCGGACAGCGCGCTACGCACCCGCGCCGCCCTCGTCCGCGGATACGCGGACATGGCCTCGCGCCTCCCGGAGGGGTTCGCCGCCATCGGACGTCCGATGCGGGACTACGCCCCGTTCATCCGCTGGGGACTGCTCTTCCTGTGGTTGATCGCCGTGTTCACAACCGCCGGATTCGAGTTCGGGTCCACGATCGGGTGGACGGCACTCTTCCTCGGACTCCTCACAATCGCCGAGATCCTGATGTACACGCCGGACGATCGCGTGCTGGAGATCCGCCAGGGCTAACGCCGGGCGGCCCACCACGCACGTAACGCCTCCTCGGCGGTGGCTGCATCCATGGGCCCGCGGTCCAGGCGCAGGTCCAGCAGGAACTGATACGCCTCCCCCACCTCGCGGCCCGGGGGGATGTCGAGGATCCGCATGATCGCGGTGCCATCCAGGTCCGGACGGATCGCGGCCAACTCCTCTTCCGCCGCCAGCCGCGTGATGCGCTCCTCGAGGTGGTCGTAGGCGCGTTGCAACGCCATCGCACGTTTGCGGTTGCGCGTCGTGCAATCGGCGCGGGTCAGCTTATGGAGGCGCACCAGGTTCGGGCCCGCATCGCGGACATAGCGCCGCACGGCCGAATCGGTCCACTCTCCGGTGCCGTACCCGTGGAAGCGCAGGTGCAACTCCACCAACTGGGCGACATCCTCGATTTCGTCGTTGGAGAAGCGCATCGCCTTCATGCGTTTGCGGGTCATGCGCGCACCCACCACCTCGTGGTGGTGGAACGAGACGCCGCCGTCGGCCTCAAACTTGCGCGTCTTGGGCTTGCCGATGTCGTGCAGCAGCGCGGCGAGTCGAAGGACGACGTCGGGATCCGAGATTGGCTCGTGCATGGATTCCAGCACCATCGCCTGCTCGAGGACGGTGAGCGTGTGCTCGTAGACGTCCTTGTGATGGTGATGCTCATCGGCCTCGAGTTGCAGCAAGGGCAGTTCGGGTAATACGTACTCGCACAGTCCCGTGTCCACCATCAACTGCAGACCGCGACGCGGATGCTGCGACATCACCGTCTTCACGAACTCGTCGCGCACCCGCTCCGCGCTCACGATCTCGATGCGTGCCGCCATCGCGGTCATCGCCGACACGACCTCGGGTGCGACGTCGAAGTCCAGCTGCGCGGAGAACCGTGCGGCACGCAGCATGCGCAGGGGGTCGTCGTCGAAGGACTGCTCCGGCGTATGCGGAGTGCGCAGGAGGCGACGTTCCAAGTCCCCCTGTCCGTCGAAGAGATCCACCAGGTCACCACCGGGCAGCAGCAGCGCCATGGCGTTGACCGTGAAGTCACGACGGCCCAGGTCGCCGTCGAGGGAGTCGCCGAACTCGACCTCGGGCTTGCGGGAGTCGGGGTCGTAGCTCTCCGAGCGGTACGTGGTGATCTCCATCTCGATGCCGCGGACCCGGGCGCCGACGGTCCCGAAGCGCATGCCGACGTCCCAGACGGTGTCCGCCCACCCGGTGAGCACCTCCACGATCTGCTCGGGGCGAGCATTCGTGGCGAAGTCGAGATCGGCGACCGCGCGGCCGAGCAGGGCGTCCCGAACCGGGCCTCCCACGAGGCACACCTCGTACCCGGCGTCAGCGAATCGGGCGCCCATCTGCTCCAGCACCCCCGCATAGGGGGCGAGGGCCGCCGCTATGCGTCGCGCAGTGGACGGATCGGGCGCGGGGGACACACACGGGAGGCTAGTGCGGACACGTTTATCCTCGCGGTATGGCCAGACGCAGCGTGGAGGAGACCTCCGCGGGTGGCCTGGTCCTCGATGAGAGCCACCGCGGCGCGCTGATCGGGCGCCAGGATCGACGCGGTCGGATGGTCTGGTCCCTGCCCAAAGGCCATATCGAAGATGGCGAGACCCCCGAGGTCGCCGCGATCCGCGAGATCCGCGAGGAAACCGGGATCTCCGGCGCGATCGTCGCCCCGCTGGGTGTCATCGACTTCTGGTTCATGGCCGAGAACCGGCGCGTCCACAAGACCGTGCACCACTTCCTCCTGCGCGCCGAGGGCGGCGAGTTGTCCTCCGAGGACGCCGAGGTCGACAGCGTCGAGTGGGTCCCGCTCGCCGACATGTCCACGCGCCTGGCCTACGCCGACGAGCGGCGTCTCATGGACCGGGTGCAGGAACTGCTGGCTGGCGCGTGAGGCTCCGCGCGCTCGCGACGATCGTCGCGGCCGTCCTCGGGACCACGCTCCTGGGGACCGCACCGGCTCAGGCGGTCACCGACTCGCCCGTCCCCGTGCAGATCGAGCGCCTGTCCCCGCTCATCCCGGAACCGCGGGAGCAACTGCGCATCAGCGGTCGCGTCTTGAACACGACCCTCGGCGGCTTCACCGACGTGGTCGCGCGCCTGCGCATCTCGACGCGACCACTGGAGTCCCGCGCGGAGATCACCGAGGTTGCCGCTGCAGCGTTCGCACCGGCCCAGGAACCTGCCGATCAGGTTCTCGATTCCACGCGCGTCGACGTCGCACCGACGTTGGCGAACGGTGAGCAGTCGACCTTCGAGTTCGCCGTCCCCTTCGAGTCCCTGCCCCTGCCCGACGACGGGGTCTACGTGCTCGCGGTGGAGGTGATCGGCATCGACGCCGAGAGCGGGGGCGGGGAGCAGGTGATCGGCATCGAACGCACCTTCCTCCCCTGGTTCCCCGACCCGAGGGCGATCACACCTGTCGACGTCGTGTGGTTGTGGCCACTGGCCGATTGGCCGGCACGGGAGGCAACGGGCGTTCTGCTCGATGACCGCACGCCGATCGAAGTCAGTCCGGGGGGACGTCTCGACCGTCTGCTCGCGATCGGTGCGCGCTATCCGCGCATGGTGTCGTGGGTCGTCGATCCGGCATTACTGCGCACCGTCCAGGACATGGCCGGCGGATACGAGGTGCAACGCAGCACCGGAGTCGTGGCCGGGGATCGCGCCGACGATGCGGCTCGCTGGCTCGCCGCGCTGACCGAGACACTGCAATCGGCGCGTAGCGCCTCGACGCCCACGGCACCGCTCCCGGTGCGCGTGCTGCCCTACGCCGACGTCGATGCCGTCGCGCTGACCCGTGCCGGGATGCAGACCGATGTCGTGCGTGCCGTCACCCGCGCGGCCCCGACTGCCGCCAGTGCGCTCGGCGAGCCCGTTCTCGGGTCGGTTGCGTGGCTGCCCTTCGGTCGCATCGATGACGAGACGGCGGCGACCCTCGTCTCCGCGGGCGTGGGAGCGCTGGTGCTCGGTGGTTTCGCGATGCCGACGATCGATGGCTCGCCCAACACCGGACGTGCGCGGATGGCGACGAGTGCAGGCAGCGCGGAGACTCTGCTCCTCGATCCCGCGATCAGCTCGACGGTGGTGCTCCCCCAGCAATCGCGCAGCCAATCGGTCGCCGTGCGCCAGAGGTTCCTCGCGCAGACCGCGCTCCTCGCCGAGGAGTTCGACGACGCCGACGAGCGGACCGTGATCGTCGGACCACGCACGCCGATCTGGGACCCCTCCGAGGCCACCATGCTCGGGCTGTTGCGCGCCACGATGCGCGCTCCGTGGATGCGACCGCAGACGCTCACGACCCTGCTCGACGAGGGCGTGTCCGGGGTGCCGCGTCAGGTCGCCGGATACGGACAGAAGGCGCGGGCCGCGGAGTTGCCACCGGGCTACCTGCGGCGAGTGCAGCGCGCCACCGACCAGTTGGCCTCGCTCACCGCGATCCTCAACAACCCGGCCGGGATCACCGACGCCTACGCCTCGGCGCTGCTGCGCGCGGAGTCCGCCGCCTGGCGGAGCGAACCCGAGGTCGGTCAAGCGCTCCTCACGTCGATCACCTCCCAACTGCGGGAGCAGACGAGCCTGGTGCGTGTCTTGTCCGAGGGGACCGTGACCTTCTCCGGGGAGACGGGTCGCGTGCCCGTGACGATCGCCAACGACCTCGATCGGGCGGTCACCGTCGGGGTCGAACTCGTCGCCTCCCCGGACCCGCGCCTGGAGTCGGATCCGGTCACCGACATCGTGATCGACCCCGGAAAGAAGGTGAGCGTCGAGATCGACGCGCGGGTCGTGGGCGGGCGCGCCCTGCCGGTGCGCGTCCAACTCCTCACCCCCGACGGCCAGGCCTACGGGACTCCGGCCACGATCGAGTTGGCCTCCACGGCCTACGCGCGCGCTGCATCATGGGTGGTGATCGCCGCATTCGTCGCCATCGCGATCTTCGTCGTCGTGGGGATCATCCGGCGCATCCGTCGTGCGCGGCGGGGACATACCGCCGCGACCTCCGGCAGCCGTCCGCGCCCGTCTGACACGGTGTGACCATGGCGTCGTCCACCCGGGCCCTTCTCGCACCCAGTGCGGTGATGGCGACGGGCACGGTGACCTCGCGCGTGACCGGGGTAGCACGCGACATCGCGATGACGGCCGCCCTCGGCTTCTTCCTCGTCTCCGACGCGTTCAGCCTGGGCAACTCGCTGCCCACGATTCTCTACATCCTGATCGCGGGCGGCGCGCTCAACGCGGTGTTCATCCCGCAACTGGTGCGCCGCATGAAGGAGGACGCCGATCACGGCAAGGCGTATGCCGATGCCTTGATCACCGTGACGGCGACGATCCTGCTGATCCTCTCGGCGGTCGCCGTCATCGCAGCGCCCTGGATCGTGGATCTGTATACGCCCGACGACTACCCGCAAGCAGAGTATGAGCTCGCGGTGGCATTTGCGCGACTGTGTCTACCGCAGATCTTCTTCTACGGCCTCTACACGATGCTCAGTCAGGTTCTGAATGCGCGCGGTCGCTTCGGTGCACCGATGTTCGCGCCCATCGCGAACAACGTCGTCGCGATCGCGACATTCCTGCTCTTCATCGGCGTCGCCGGGACGTCAGCCGCCGCCGACGGCGTTCTCACCACCGACCAGGTGCTCCTGCTCGGTATCGGGACGACACTCGGCGTCGTGCTCCAAGCGGTGATCCTGCTGCCGTTGCTCTCACGCGCCGGGTATCTGTGGCGGCCCAGCTTCGCCTGGCGGGATCAGGGCCTCGGTCACGCCGCGCGCCTGGCCGCGTGGACCGTCGGGCTCGTGCTCGTCAACCAGGTCGCGTACCTCGTGATCACCCGCTTCGCGACGCAGGCCAACGTCGACGCGAGTGCGGTGGGTGCCGTCGCGGCCGGTCTCACCACGTACCAGAAGGCGCACCTGGTCTTCATGCTCCCGCACAGCGTCATCACCGTGTCGGTGGTGACAGCCCTGTTGCCGGCGCTCTCCCGCCTCGCGCACGCCGGACGCATGCGTCAGGTGGGCGCCGATGTCTCCGGTGCGATGCGCCTGGTCACCGCGGCGATCACGCCGATCGCCGCCGTCCTCGCGGTCACCGGGCCGGGCGTCGCGATCCTGCTCTTCGGCTACGGAGCCGCGACGACGGATCAGGCCGCGCTCATGGGACAGGTCGTCTCGATCTTCATGATCGGCCTGCTGCCCTTCACACTCTTCTATGTTCTGCTCCGCGGGTTCTACTCCCTCGAAGACACCCGCACACCGTTCATCATCACCATCGTGTTCTCCGCCCTGTGGTTGGTCCTGGTCAATGCGCTGTTCCCGACGCAGCCGGCCGGCGGTGGTCAGATCGCCTCGATCGCGTTCGGGTACGTCGTCTCCTATTGGGTGGGTCTGGCGATCGCGTGGGTGTGGTTGGTGACGGTTCTCCGGCGCCGCGCCCAACCCGACGACGACGCACCCGGTTTCCGGTCCGGTGCCACCCTCTGGTCACTCGCACGTCTGGTCCTCGCCGGGGTGATCGCCTTCGCGGTCATGTCGCTCATCCGCGCGTGGCTCCTCGACGTCCTCAACGTGGGTTCGGATCGCCTCGGGATCGCGGTGGGCGTCGTCATCGTCGCGATCGTCGGAATCGGGGTCTATGTCCTGGCCGCCTGGCTGCTGCGCTGCCGGGAGGTCGGTCAGGCCTGGTCACTGCTCGGTCGTGTCCTGAAACGCACGCCGCGTGATGCCAGAGTGGAGTCATGAGCGCCGGGACCCGCATCGGACGCTTCCGCTTGGTGGAGCAGATCAGCGTGCGGATGCCACCGAAGAGCGACGCGGCGTTCCGTAGTTATCCGGTGGAGTCATGGCTCGGTCATGACGAGATGCTCGACCGGCCCGTCTCGATCCGTCTCGTGCGCACCGACGACGCCCGCATCGCCTCCGTGCTCGGCGCCGCCCGTGCGGCCGCCCTCGTCGACGACCCGCGCTTGATGCGCGTGCTCGACGTGGTGTCGATGGACGCGGGTCCCTCCGACGCCCCCCGCACCGCGATCATCAGCGAGTGGGCCGAGGGCCAGTCCCTCGTCGACCACCTCGAGACCTCCGGTCCTGCGACCCCCGCTGCCGCGCTGATGGTGGTCGGCGATGTCGCAAGCGCCCTCGCCATCGCTCTGGATAAAGGTGTCCCGCATGGCCGACTCAGTCCCACGACCGTCTATCTCACCGAGGGCGGGGAGGTGCGCGTGCGCGGGCTTGCGGTCGATGCGGCCCTCTTCGGTCCCCTCGACTCGGACAATCGCAGTGGTCGCGTGCTGCACGACGATGTCGACGGCCTCGGCTCCCTGCTCTACGCGTTGGTCACCGGCTACTGGCCCGACCCCACCGTCGATCCGGTGGAGGTGGGGATCCCGCTGGCACCACTGACCGGGCGCAGTGTTCCGCTCCCCTCGCGCGTGCGCGCGCAGGTGCCGCGACCTGTCGACGATGTCGTCGGCCGGTCGGTGCTGTCGATCTCCAGGCCCCGCGGCTCGATCCGCATCGCGGATGCGAGTGGGTTCGCCACCGCCACCACCGCGGCACTGGATCGACTCACGCCGCTGGTGCCCACGTCTCTACGCATCGCGCGACCGCAGGTGCCGACGGGTGGGAAGGTCACGCGCACCGTAGGCGTCATCGCGGCGGTGGCGATCGTCGTGGCATCCTTCACCGGCGGGGTCATGCTGCTCACCGCCGGCAGCGGGAACGCCGAGACAGTCACGGCGCAGACGTCCGCCACCGATCTCCTCACCACCGAGGCCGTGCCCTTCGTCGAGGAGTTCGCGTTCAGTAGCGCGCAGGCACCCGTGCCGATCGTCTCGGTGCGTTCCTTCGACCCCTTCGCTGACGACAACGAGGACGGCAAGACCGACAAGCGCAAGGGGTCGGAGAACGAGGAGGACGCCCCGCTCGCCATCGACGTGGATCCGGCGACGGAGTGGGTCACCGACACCTACGGAACCGCCGATGCTGACGGTAAGGGCGGCGTGGGCCTGATCGCCGACCTCGGTAAGCCGATGAACATCAGCGCGGTATCGCTGAATCTGCGCGGATACGGCAGCGACGTGCAGGTCAAGGTCGCCGACGAGATCCAGAAGGAGCCGGACCTGTGGACTCCCTTCGTTCAGGTGGCGAAGGTCGGACCGGAGATCGAGTTACGCGCGCCGCGTCCGGTGCGTGGGCAGTACGTGCTCATCTGGTTGGACGCACTTCCGCGTGATCCGGGGAGCACCGAGCGCTATACCGGTGGCATCGGCCAGATCGAGATTTTCGCAACGCCCGACGAGGACCCTGCGGCCTGAGGCGAGGCTTACTCTTTCCCCGCGGGGTAGGAGGAGCAGGGCGTGGCACGAGGGTCGGTTCTGGTCGTCGATGACGACGACTTCACCCGCATGGCTCTGGCTGCAGTGCTCACCTCTCTCGACTACGAGATGGCGGGCCAGGCCGAATCGGTCGTCCAGGCGATGGATGCTGCCCGCGCTGCGCGGATCGACGTGGCTCTCATCGATCTCGACCTCGGCGAGGGCCCCACGGGGATCGACCTCGCGCACGGACTGCGGGGTGTGCAGCCCGGGATCGGGATCCTCATCCTGTCGTCCTACGCCGATCCGAGCTTCATCGGTCGCCGCTCTCGCCCCATGCCCGAGGGAGCGGAATTCCTCACGAAGCAGGAGCTCGGTGACGCCCGGATTCTCGACGCGGCGCTCACCCGCGTACGGGACATGGACCCCGCGGAGCCGGCGACGTCACGTTCACCGCACCCCAATCTCACTGAATCACAGATCGAGACCATGCGTCTCATCGCCGCTGGCCTGACGAATGCCGAGATCGCACGCCGCATGTGGATCACGGAGGATGGGGTCAATCGCGCTGTCACCCGGTTGGTGAAGCAGTTGGGTCTCGAGGTGACCAAGGACAGGAACGCGCGTGTCCTGATCGCTCGCGCCTACGCCGACATGGCCGGCCGGACGGTGATTCGTGACTGAGCCACCCACCGAACCCACATTGCGCGAGCGCCTCGGCGGACGGTGGGCGATCTCGTGGCAGGCATTCCTGCTGACCATCCCCTTCGCGGTGGTTGCCGTCGTCGTCAGCAGCACACGTTCCTGGGACGAGGTGCCCGCGTGGATCGCGGTCGGACTGTGCGGTGCGCTCACGGCGGGTGCGTGGGTCCTGCTGATGCACCGCACCGTGTTCCGAGAGAGGAACACTCAACCGGTATCCCTCAGCTGGGCGCTCGCCCATCCAGCCATCACCATCGCACTCGCCATCGCAGGCACCGCACTCGCCAGTCTCGCGTTGGGGCTTCCGCAGGAGTCCGGACCGATGACCCGCGCGCTCCCGACCCTGCTCATCGGCACGCTGTGGAGCATCGCGATCACCTTGTTCCTCGAGGCTCGGTGGCGCTTCGGTCAGGAACACGACGCGCTCGTCGAGCGTGCAGTGCAGCAACGGGTCGCCGCGCTGCAAGAAGCCGAGGTCGCCGAGACGATCCGCGCCTCACTGCGCACGGAGATCACCGATCATCTCGCCCGAACCCGCGCACGCGTCGAGGAGCAACTCGCCACAATCGAAGGAGATACGTCCACCTCTCATGCGGCGGCGACCGAACTGCGCGAGGCCGCCAGGAAGGCGGTGCGCCCGCTGAGCCACGAGCTCGCCCAGCGAGCAGAGCGCGAGCATCCGCGGCCCAGGATCCTCGCCGTCCTGCGCAACATCATCGAGCGCCAGCGGTTCCGGCCCCTGGCCGTCAGCATCATCTACCTCGTCACCACGGGTCCCCGCGAGGTAGAGGACCGAGGCTGGACCGGTGGCATCGTGGCTGCCGTCGGCACGGTCGCACTTATCTGGCTGACCATGTCGATCGCCAACGGAGCAATGCACCGATGGCCCCACCGTCATGCGGCACTCTTCATCGCCGGCATCGCGCTCATCGAACTTCCATCGATCGTGCTCCCACCGATCATTGCCAACGCCACCGGAACCACAGTCGATTGGCCAGAGACACTCGTCTCGGTCGGCTTCGGCGTTGTCATCATCCTGGTCACGTCCGGCTTCGGCTCTCTTCGGGCGACCAGGCGCGACCTGCTGCGCACCTTCGCGACCGACGTGAAGGACGATGAGGTGGCCACCATCGCACGCAGCCGCACCCTCGCTGCCACTGCCCGAGAGGCCGCAAGCGTCCTGCACGGCCCCGTGCAGACCAAGCTCATTGCCTGCGCCATGGCTATCGAGCATGCAGCAGCATCCAACGACATCGTCGCCGTGAACAACGCACTAGTGCAGGCACGCGCGGTTCTCGCGCACCCGGTCCCCGACCTCGCCCACCAAGAACACACCACGATCACCGCGGAAGTGGAGCGCAAGGCCGATCTGTGGCGCGGACTCGTCACGGTGACCATCGACATCGATGCGGCCATTGCGACTATCGATGGCCAGGACGCGTTGGATGTCGGAGCAGTTGTGGAGGAAGGCATCGCCAATGCGGTCCAGCATGGATCCGCCTCCGAGGTGGCTGTCGCGATCACCCGACACGCAAATCGGATAACCATCTGCATCATCGATAACGGATCGGGTCCCACCGACGGAACTCCCGGGCTGGGTTCCCAGTTGCTCGACCGACTTGCCCCTGGATGGCGCCTTGACCCAGAAGGACACGGCACCCGCCTCACGGCCTCCCTCAGCCTTGCCCACACCTCCGAGCCCCTGCCACCCTTGAACGCGTGGGCCTAGACCCACAAGTCTCCTCCCGGTTGCCCAAGATCTTGGTCACGTAAGCACCGGCGGGTTAAGCACCCACCATGTGTCTTCCCCCCGGCTTCCACTCAGGGGCACGCTTCCTGACCCAGGTCGCCGCCGCATCACCTAGGACTGGAAGACGCGCCCTCGCTTCCTCACGCTTGCTCAGGACATCCATCTCATGAGACGGACAGCGATACTTGTCGCCTTCGCGCTTGCGACCTCCACGGCGGTCAGCAACTCAGTAGCTACAGCCCCCGCGCTTGCCTCCATGATCACAGTCCTGTGCGAACGGGTAGATCCACCTGGCGGCGCTGTGATAACCAATATGACTTCCCTCGACCCTGGGCCAACCTTTCCGTACGGGGAGTGTGCGTCGATTACGACCTACAGCACGCTTATGCGCCTTGATGAGTCCAACTTTTCCGATCAACCGTTCATGACAACTTTTGACGGGTCTGCGAGTTCCCTCGTGGCGTCACTTCCTGACCGTCTCTTCTATGGGGACGACACCCTTACCAACGTATCTTTGCCCCCAAACATCACATCAATCGGAACTGCGGCCTTCTACGGGACGGGGATGACGAGTTTCACGGTTCCGTCTGCTGTCACATCTCTACCCGAACTGGTCTTCGCAAACACAGCACAACTGCGTTCGATCACGCTGCCCTCCGGATTGACCAGTATTGGCGAGGATGCCTTCTGGCGATCGCGAATCGAGAGCATCGACCTCCCCGACGGAGTGACCACGATCGATGATCGGGCGTTCAATGAGGCGGGGTGGCTCACCTCCGTCGATCTCTCCGCACGCCTCACCACGATCGGTGCGTATGCCTTTCGCAATACGGCTCTGGCCGGGACCCTGATTATTCCGAGCGGCGTGACAGACATCGGCGTCGGAGCCTTCCTGAACACACACCTCACAACAGTCGTCCTCAACTCTGGATTGCAGACGATCGGTGACCAAGCCTTCGGAGGAATGCCCAACCTCGCTGGCACGCTCACGATCCCAGCCTCGGTCACCACCCTGGGTGACAACATCGTCGACACAACGCACGGCGTGGACCTGCGGGAGCTCACCTTCCTCGGCAACAAACCGGATATGTCGGATGACGCCTTTTCGGCCCTGGATGATTCCTCACTGGACTCTCCACGGTTGAGCTTCACCGTCGGCACATCGGGCTGGGGCGGGACGGGCGCCTGCGGGGAGACAGTCACGGTGTCGGGGTATCCATTCACCGGCATCTGCGTCCCCACCGTCACGTCCATCAGTCCCTCCTGGATACCCGTCGAGGGTGCAGCGATCACGATCACGGGGACGGACTTCATGCCGAGCGCAACGGTGAGCATCGATGGTGTTGCGCTTTCTGACATCTCGGTTGAGTCGGAAACCACGATCACCGCCGCTGCCCCCGCGCTCACCCAGGGCACCCGCACCCTGTCGGTCACTAATGAGGGCCTCCGCTCGGGGACAACCTCTGTGCGGTACGGACCTCCACCGAGTCCCGGTGGTCAGGCTGATCCGAGTCCAACACCTTCTGCCAGCCCCTCAGTGACGCCGACACCCTCCACCACACGACCTCAACCATCGCCCTCGCAATCGAGTGGCGCAGGGCCATCGGCTGCTCAGCTATTGGCCGCACGAGAGGTGCGTCCCAGTCGCGTGCGAGCACTCGCTCAAGGTGTACCCCCCGGTGAGTCCATCGTGATCATCGATGGTCGACGAGTTCGCAGCAGCGTCACTGTGAGCAGGCAGGGGATGACTGTGCGCACCGGACCTGTGACGATGGGTGTCCAAGGCCGGCAGCCACGAGGCACGAACGGGGAAATCGCAGAAGGCACGGTGACCATTCCACGGTCGACCACCCTGTTTCGTACACGTTCGCCTTCTGTATCCAGCATTCAACTTGCCGGAAGTGGAAATGCGCCGCGAACCCCGATGCGCGTCTTCATCATCCCCCAGCCCCACAGCGGTCCCACGCGGATTCGGACCCGAGACCTGGGATTCGTGATGACGGACGCCGAGGGACGCCTCAGTGGAAGGTTGTCGATCCCGGTGCGCACGCCAGGCTCCTACATCCTTCAAATCAACGGCTTGGGCAGCGATGGGGTCCTTCGATCCATAAACGTCCCCGCAATGGTGGTTCGCTAGGTCTCGAACCGAAACCGCATCGGAGACTTTGACTACTCCATCCATCTCACGCATGTCGATGCCACTGATGCCCGCGGAATCCTCTGATCGTCAGCAGGACAGGTGGAAGCTCCCCTAGGGAGAGCGTTAGCGGGGTGGAGAACAGTGACCAGGCAGACATCTGGGGGGTCGACACCGCCAAATGTCCGGGGACACGGTCTATCACCGCCTTAAGGTGCTCTTAGCAGGTTTCAATCACGAAGCGTGTGACGGAAACGATGCCCATGACGGAGCTTCAATTAGTTCGAACTACCGCGCCACGGGGGCGAAAGGTGGTCGACCCCCATGCGCCGCCTCGCTGTACCCCTCGCATGTGTTCTTCTTACGAGTGGAATGGTGTCCACGTCCCCCAGTGCGGCCGCGCCCCCACCTGATCCTGCACTCTGCTCGACGGCGATCAGCGCCGTCATTGACGACGACACGAGTCTGTACCAGGCCACTGTTGCGGTGAACGATGGGCGCTGCTCTGAGATCGACATATCCGGCAGCTTCGATATGGGCCGCATCGAGTCGTTTAGTGTCGGGGGAACTATTGAGACCCTCACAATCACTGGCACAGATGACACTCTTACCGGGGCCGTGGGGGGCTCGGAAGGGGGCTTGTTTATCGACCTCGACGACACCCAGAGCCTCGTGATTTCCGGTCTCAACTTCACTGGTTTTGAGAATAGGGACTCAGGTGGTGCGATTATCGTTAGCGGTGGAAACAACGTGACCGTTGAGAATTCGACTTTCTCCGCCAACACCACTACCCCCATTGGTGGAGAGGGCGGGGCCATCGCCATCACAGGAAGTCAAAGCGTCTCGATCGTGAACTCAACATTTTCCGGGAATTCTGCCGACGGGTCCGGCGGAAAAGGTGGGGCCATCGCGATCGGTAGCGTTGAGGAACTCACGATTGAGAGTTCGACATTCACGAACAATTCGGCCGACACGGCCGGTTCGGGTGGAGCTCTGCATTTGAGTGGCACATTTGACACTGAGATTATTGATTCAACTTTTGATCTCAACACAGCAATGGGCTCGGGTGGGGCAATTGATTCGCAAGTCGTTGGAAGTCTCAGGATCTCCGGAGGTTCAACGTTCGACCACAACACAGCAGGTAACGCGGGTGGGGCAATTCATCACATCAACGCCCTTGTTTCTGAAGGCTCGATTTTCACCTCCAACAGCGCGCCACAAGGTGGTGCTGTCGCTGCAACCGTGTTAGGCCCATCAGTCGGATCAGTCACTTCGACTGACGATTCATTCATCTCGAACGAGGCAACAGTGTATGACGGGGGTGCGATCATAAGTTCGTCCACATTCACGGGGGCGGGTAGCCACTTTGAGGACAACACCGCCGTGCGGGATGGCGGAGCCCTCGTCGCATGTCCCGTCAATGATGTGGGTTCGACCTTCCAGGACAACTCTGCTGTCTCGAGAGGGGGGGCGATGTATTGCGGCGCCAATAGCGCAAGCATGACGCATGTCCTGAATGGGACTCATTTCGAAAACAACGGGGCCATCAATGACGACACAACAGCCGTGGCGGCCGGCGGCGGGGCGATTTGGACGAACATAGCCCTGACTTCAGACGATTCTACCTCATTTGTGGGCAACAGATCGGAGTCGCTTGGCGGAGCGATTCTCATCGTTGCGCCTGACCGTTTGGCAACGGGCGCGACTCCCCGGAATATTTCCCTGTCAGACACCATCTTCGAGAACAACGAAGCTCAATCGGGGTCCGGGGGCGCTATCCAGGTATCTGGATGGGGACCTCTTACGATATCCGGGGGTCGTTTCGGCGGTTCGGGAATACTGGGGAACTCCGCCGCGCAACAGGGCGGCGCGATTTTCACGGATGATTCGATTACCGCATCGGATGCAATCTTTGAGGGCAATAGTTCCGGTGGATTCTCTGGCGATGCAGGCGGCGCCATTAGCGCTGGAGGGGCCGTTGACCTCACCAATATGAGGTTCATCAACAACTCTGCCACCCAAGGTTCCGGCGGAGCCGTCAATGTCTTTTTGACATTTACCGACCGTGGATCGGTTTTCGAATCCAACTCGACAGATGACGCATCCGGAAGTGGAGGAGCCGTTTACGCCTGGGGAGACGTCAGTCTGACTGGCAGCGAATTCACAAACAACGAATCTGCAGCAAATGCAGGTGCCCTCAGTGTCGGTGATAGTGGAACACGAAGCAACGCGGAAATTGAAGATGCTCAATTCATCGGAAACGTAGCCACCTATGTTGGTGGCGCAGTGCAAGTTTATGGCAACCTGGATGTTACGGACAGTCTGTTCCGCGCGAATGAAGCTGGACAGTCGGGAGGTGGAGTTAACGTTGGGCGGGTCGCCACCATCTCGAGCAGCACCTTCCGCGGGAATCATTCAGGATCTAATGGAGGTGCCGTGAATGCATGGCGACTCACTGCCTTGACGTCCTCCTTCATCGAAAACAACTCGACCTTTGGCGGCAGTGGCGCCTACGTTTCGAGTGCTGCGGAAATCACAAATTCAACTTTCTACAAGAATAGTTCTCCTGATTCGAGTGAGGGCGGTGCCTTAGCCTTCGACTCTTCAGTCACCCCAGCCACGTTGAGTTTCAGCACGATCGTGTCCGATGACACCGGGACAACGCCCCTTATTTTTTGGTCTGGGGACAACGCGCTTGCCTCCACTCCCCCAATCTCCTTGCGCGGCAGCGTCCTGGCTCCGGGCCTGGGACGTTCCTGCGCTTGGTTTGGCACTGGGAACATGCCCTTGGCGTCGACTACCAGTGGATCCTTCGCCACGGATGGAACGTGCGATAGCCCGGGCGTGGCAACTACAGATGACGCTGACTTGGACTTTCCTCTGGCACTGACCACGGATGACACACCGGGTCAGCAAGTACTTATTCCTGGTTCTGGTTCCATCCTCAACTCCTACACCCCTTCTCTTGACGTTACGACCGACCAACGGGGTTCGTCACGCCCCGAGTACGGGTTCACGTCGGTGGGAGCCGTTCAGGTGGGTTCCACGTCGTTCAGTGGACCGCAGAACGTATCAGCGAGTTCGGGTTCTAATGCCACCTTCACCGTGAGTGCCTCACCAAGTCTGGGAGGGGGTGCTACGTATCAATGGCAGAGCAGCTCCGACGGTGTCTCGTGGAGCAACATCACCGGCAACTCCTCGGCGCAAACAGCGGCGTTGACCCTGCGCTCCGTTTCCCTCGCTCAGTCCGGTCTACAAGTGCGAGCGAGAATCACCTCGACAGCGGATGGACCTCTCGCTCCCTCACGCACAGCTACGCTGACCGTTTCGGGTTCATCGTCTCCGGATCCATCGCCCACCGAGTCCTCTCAGCCCTCTGGTGTGACAACTCCGACACCTGGCCCCAGCCGACCTGTCCTTCCACCGTCCGGCGTAACCGGACTGCTGATCAACGGGCAAGTGACTCCCCTCAAGAGTCAGGCGCGTGCGCGCGGACGGGGATTGACGCTACGAGCGGGTCCCGTGGAGTTCACCCTGAGAAGCCAGACGGCACGCGGTAAGCGAGTCCCCCTCGCCGAGGACGGATCGTTGATTCTGGCGAGACGGGGTGACGTGCCGATGACGGGTGAGGGGCTCGCACCGAACTCGACTGTGAACGTGTCGCTGTTTTCCGACCCGATCTCTTTGGGTTCGACACGCGTGGGCGCGGATGGATCATTCAGAATCACACCGGTGATCCCAGCGAGCATCACCTTGGGAACGCATACGTTGCAGCTGAGAGGAAACACACGGGGCGGTGACCCCTTCGTGCTCACCGTCGGTGTGACCGTTGACAAGCCGGCTGTCGCCTTGGGTGTTGATCCCGTAATTCGAGTTCGGCCGGCGCCCCCCAGAGCCGGTGCGCCTGTCGCAGTTATCGCTCGAGGTGTCCAAGCCCGCTGCCTGGTCACTTTCAATCTGGCGAAGAGACAGAAAGTGACTGCGGCGTCGAAAAGGGGCCTGGCAAGAGTTCGCTTGACCGTACCGAAGCGCTCAGCCAGGTCAATAGAACTGCGCGTAACGGTGGGTGGGCCGAGATGCAACCCCATTGCGGTCACCCGGACTCTCACCCTACGGCGGTAAACGACTCTGCTCGTGTGGACTACGGATCGCACCCGCCAACCGACGCGCGGCATCAATCCTGTGAACAGTGGGAGTCTCAGGGTCGACTGTCCAGCACGATCGGGGCGGCTCTCTCGAATCAGATGCGCATTCGTGTCGTGACAACGTGAGTGGGATTCGCGCGCACCTGCGGGGGCCTCACGTCGCTGCCGGGGTCTCCACCAGGAGGGCACACCCTGTGATTCCCATCCCTTGCGGGCAGGAATTCCCGGATACATCACTCCAACGCCATGTCTAACGGCTGTGAAATCGATGGGTGGGCGGAGCGTCGGTCCTGCTTGCGCACGTCGATGGTGATCCGGATGTGTTGTCTGTATCGGCGCTTATGGGTACCTGCTCGTATCCAGCGTGGCTACGACCTTGCTTCCTCCATCGACAGGTGTCAGCTGCCAATGGGTGGAGAGTGAGTCGAACAGGGCTGAGCCGAGGCCGGGTCTACCACCTCCGGGCCCGGACCCGTTATCGACGACCTCGACGTGTACTGCGTTCCCGGTTCGGTGCACGCCCACGCTGATCTCAGTGGCGTCGCCATGGGTGACCGCGTTGTTGACCGCCTCTTCCACGAACCGCCCTATGTCACGGGCAAGAACACCTCGTTCTTGGGATACATCGGGATCAATCATCACTCGGACGGAACACAAACCACTCCAGAGAGCGACGGTTCGATCCACCTGCTCACCTAGCGTGCGCGAATCCTCCACCACCAGAGATGGGGGGACAAGGGCCGCGTGGGCTTCACGCATTGCAGCTTGGAACGCGTCCACATCCCGGGTCTGGGACGCCTGCTCAATTGCCACCGCACAAGCGACCAGGCGAGTCTGAACACTCCCGTGCAGGACGCGTGCGGACTCGCGGGCCAGTTGCGCCACTTGAGCACTTGCCGCGAGGGACGCTCGGAGCTCGTCATCCATCTCGGCATAGAAGGTTCGAGCAAGATCGGACCGATAGGTCCGCACCGAGCCGAAGCCTGACGTCACCAGGATGAGTACGACTCCACCGATGCAGGAGAGCACGTACTCGGTCCAGGTGTAGGGGACCGCATCCCAGACATCTCGAAGCACGAAGATCAGAAGTCCGGTTACCTGCAGCAGAACCGTGGCCAAAAGGAAGATCCACACATGATGCTGCCGGTAACGGCGCATCAGGATGTTTGCCCCGCCAAGGACTCCAACGATCAAGATCGTGCCGATCAGCATGGCGAAGGATCCCCGGATCCATCCCAGGGTTGCGATGTTTCCACCGAACGTCGTTGCCCAATAGATCAGGATCAACACCAGTGGCTGGAACGGCTGCTCCGTGACGATCGTGCGCAGGATCCGACCCAGACCCGGTCCTGAAATACGCGCCGGTGCATACGCCCACAATCGTCGGCTCAGGGGACGGACCGTTGCGCTCGCAGCTGAGCGCAACTCCCGTGCGACGTCCGACCAATTCTCATTCGCAATCAGGCGTTCCTGGTCTGCAAGCCGATTTTCGATTGCTATGCGAGCGGGCGATAACGCCGCATCGATGTCACTCGCAAGCGCGATGTGTAGGCCGCGAATGATTCCGGAAGTCTCATGGCGTGCCACCTCCAGCGCTGCCCCCTCCTGGTACAGCTCGTGAAGCCGTGCCGCCTCGAGACGACGGGCTTGGCCAATGAGGATGGCGAGAACACCGAATGCGCCCGTGCTGACGGTCACCGACATCACGGTCAGCGCAACGCCCCGGACAAGATCGAGGTCACATGCGGTGACAACGACCGCCTGAGCCACGCCGAAGACAAAGCCCACCGCGAGCGCCTCGAGCGCCGCCTGGATCGTGGTCAAGGGGGACGCGATCCGCAGGTTCACCCACCACGCCACGTCGATGGCCACAACTCCGATCACCGCAGTGACCGTCGCAGCCAAAATCCATGGCATCGGGTCTGTAGCAACCTCGTCAATGTTGACGATGAGTACAGCCGCGGTCAGAAGCCCAATGAGCCCGAGGTTGATGAGTGCGGTTCTAGGAGCGACGTCCACTGACCGTGCCCGTCATCTGCGCATAAGCGCGCGTCAACAAGACTCGCGCATTGCCTTCTTCGCCAGGATCGATATCGAGCTGGCGGACCAGGCGAGTTACTGCCTTCTTCACTGCTTCTTCGGTCAGTGATCGACGCCGTGCGATTTCCGCGTTCGTGTAGCCAGCGGCGACCAAGCGGAGGATCTCCCACTGACCCTCATTGAGAGGTGGTCGAGTCTGCTCCGACTCTGTGGCATCACGCGGTGACGTGAGTGCTTCAGAAAGTGCATCCGCTAGAACTGAAGGGTTGGACACCTCACCCTTAACCACGTAGCGGGCCCCGATGGGTGGCCGTCGGCGCTGACCCATCCAACTGGGGTCGCCGTATGAGGACAGCATCACGATCGCAATGTTCGGATTGAGCTTTCGTAATCCGTGGGCCAAGTGGACTCCGGTGGGACCCTCGCCGAGATCCAGATCGAGTACGGCGAGGTCGGGTTGATGCTGCTGGGCAAGTGACATCGCCTCCGTGACGGTCCCTGCCGCGGCGCACACGTCGTACCCCAACGACGCCACCAAGGACGACACCAGGGTGCGCGTGAAGCCGTCGTCCTCGACGACCAACACCCGACCGACCACTTCGCGACTCCCCGCGCCCGCACCTGTCACCACTGTGGACGAGCCCCTCGACGCGGGGGCCCGATTCGTGACACTAGCCGCAGTGACGGGGACCTAGGTCCCCATTCCCACCCCCTGAAAGACTGACAATTGCCCCGACTGGGTACTCGGCCATCAATGGCTCTGTGACCCACGCTCTCCTCGACGCCATCGCGGCGATCCGGGCACGCGTCATAGCGATGGGCGAGGCCGGGTAGTGGCCACACCAAAGCGGCACGCGGTGCTCGCCCTCGTCGGCGTACTTGTCGCGACTGCCTCCGTACTTTGGTCTTCGCCGCCTGCAACGGCCACTTCCGTGGCGGACCCCATGTATCTCACGAGTGTTGCCCTCGGTGCCGGTCGCTCGCCGGTGGCCGTGGCGGTAACCCCGGATGGACGTAGCGCTTACATTGCGAACAGCGGCAACCACACCATCAGCGTCATGGATACAGCCACCAACACAATCACCGCAACCATCACCCTGCCAACGGGCGCCGTGCCGTATTCAATCGCGATCACCCCCGACGGCACCCGCGCCTACGTTGCCAACAGTGGCAACCACACCATCAGCGTCATCACCACAGCCACCAACACAATCACCGCAACCATCACCCTGCCAACGGGCGCCGTGCCGTATTCAATCGCGATCACCCCCGATGGCACCCGCGCCTACGTTGCGAACACCGGTGACGACACCGTCGTTGGGAATGACACCGTTAGCGTGATCACCACGACTGATGACACGATCACCGCAACCATTTCCGGATTCAACAGACCGCACGGCATCGCCATCACTCCAGATGGAACCCGCGCCTACATTGCGAACACCGGTGACGACACCGTCATTGGGAATGACACCGTCAGCGTGATCACCACGACAAGCAACACCATCACCGCCACCATTTCCGACGTAACCACCCCTGAAGGTGTGGCCGTGAGCGTTGACGGCACCTCCATCTACGTCTCGGAGTTCCCTGGCGGCGTGATCACAATCAGTACGGCTACGAATACGATCTCAGCAGGTACGAATGTATTGCCTTCAGGTCTGATCGGGGTCGCGGTCGGCCCAGGTGGTGGACGCATCTATGCAGCGGCAAGCACGGACAATTCACTGGCAGTGCTCGGCACCGGGGCACGCGTTGCGTGCAGCTACGCGCATTCGTGGCCGAGCGGAGGTGGGACGACCGCAAATCCGTACCGGGTCGCCAGTCAGAGCGACCTCAACGCCATCCGCTACTGCCCGAGCAGCGCCTTCATCCTGACGCAGGACATCGCCCTCACCGGGTCATGGACCCCCATCGGCACGAGGGCTGTCGGCTTCACCGGCACCTTCGACGGCGATGGGCACACCATCACCGGCCTGGTGATGGACAACACCAGTGCGCCATCCGGTGAGCCAGTCGGGCTGTTCGGCATGGCGCAGGGCGCCACGATGCGCGACCTCACCATTTCCGGAGGGCAGGTGAGTGTCACTCGTGACGAGGTCGGGCTGCTGGTGGGTAACTGCGAGGCATGCGAGATCGCCTCGGTCGAGGTGACCGGAACTGTGACCGTGGCCGGCAACCGGGTGGGCGGCCTGGCCGGCCTACTCACAGAAACCACATCCACCCTTGCGAGCTCGTCCAGCGCGGCCGTGGTCCAGGGGAACTCCCTGACGGGCGGTCTCGCCGGCCTTGTCTCCGCAGCGACGGTCACCGACACCTGCGCCTCGGGTGCCGTGACTGGCACGACGAAGGTGGGCGGGCTCGCCGGTGGAGCGTCGGACTTTGCGCTCCTCGACCGAACCTGCGCCACGGGAGCAGTCACCGGCTCACAGCAAGTGGGCGGCCTTGTCGGTGTGCTCGGTCCGCCGAATTCTCCCACGCCCGGCAATGCGGCGACCATCAATCGTTCCTTCGCCAGCGGCAACATCACCGCTACAGATCCCTCGCGTGCGGAGGCCGGCGGGCTGGTCGGAACATTCTGGAACAACAACGCTGATCATCGAATCGCCAACAGCTTTGCCACCGGGTCTGTGGTCGGGGCAGGCCAGGTGGGCGGGCTGGTAGGTAGTTCGGCACAACTAAATGCAATCACCGCGACCTCCTATGCCGTGGGTGCCCTCAGTGGACCTGCCGACAACTCCACCGGGGGCGCATTCGGAAAAGTGGTTTACACACTGGAATACGACTACCGCGCGGTCTACTGGAACACGGAGACCACGGGCCGCACCTTCGGCTTGGGCGGTTTGGGGAGTGTCACAACGGGGCTGAACATCTCCAACGTCACCGGCCTCACGAGTGAGCAGATGCGCTACTCGAGCAATTTCGCCGGCTGGGACTTCACCAGCGTCTGGGGATACGACTGCCAGCGATCGCTGCTGCCCCAACTGCGTTGGTATGTGCCCACGGCCACGGCGTCGTCATGCCCACCGGCGACCCCGAATTCGGGTCCGGTGACTCCCACGAGTTCACCGACGCCGACCACCAGCACAACCCCCACATCTCCCCCGGTACCCGCCGGGACGTCCTTGAAGCCCGGACGCGCACGCGCAACGATCGGCGGGGTCGAGGTGCCGGTGCGAACCACCGCCCTTCGGCGCGGGAGGGGCACCGTCGTGACCGTCGGATCGATGCGCTTCACCCTGCGGAGCACCACCCCGAGTGGGCAAGGCGTTCCCACGTCGCCGAACGGAGCGCTCGTCGTTGCTCGATCGGGCGCGCTGCCCATCACGGGTGAGGGCGTGGCTCCGGGCAGTGAGGTCAAGGCAACGCTCTACTCCAACCCCATCCCCCTGGGTCTGACGACCGCGACCGCCAGCGGATCCTTCGCCAGCCAGCCCACGGTTCCGGCAACGGTGCCGCGGGGCACGCACACACTCTCGCTCACCGGCAGCACTACCTCGGGTGCACCCTTCACCCTCAACCTCGGCGTCACCGTCGAGAGCCCGGCCGCAGCACTCGGCGCGCACCCCGTGGTCAGCGTGCAACCACACCCGGCCAGGGTCGGTGACCATCTGACCATTCGCGTCGCCGAACTACAGGCTGGATGCGTCGTCAGCTTCACGCTCGGTCGCGACACTCTCCGGACTCAGGCCTCGGCCCGCGGTCAAGCTCAGGCGACGCTTGTCGTACCTGTTCGCAGCAGTGTGCTGACGACCCGAGTTCACGGGAAACGATGCATACACGTAAAACTTCAACAAAAGGTGAAAGTCCATCGACAGTAGGGCCGATATGGCGGCGATTCGGCGACTGACTTTCCGGGGTTAGATTTCACTCCTCGCCGAAGAATGACCCGCTCTTCCTCCGGTGAGGCACCTTCCTTGGTCACCTGTGATTTTCTCCGTGCAGGACGCCCATCGAACGACCCGACGGCGACGGGATCCATCAGCCCTGCCGAAGGCACTTGACGATTCATTCGTGTGCACAGCGCCGATAGGCTCCCCGATATGCCGAGCGGGGACACGCGCACCGACGCGGAACTCCTCACCGCTCACGTCGATGGCGATCCCGATGCGTTCTCCGTGCTCGTGTCCCGCCACCGTGATCGGCTCTGGGCGGTCGCGCTGCGCACCACCGGTGATCCGGAGGAAGCTGCCGATGCGCTCCAGGACGCCTTCATCTCCGCCTTCCGTCGGGCATCGTCCTTCCGGGGTGAGTCCGCGGTCACCACCTGGCTCCACCGGATCGTGGTCAACGCGAGTCTCGACCGCCTGCGTCGCCGCTCCGTGCGGCAGGCTGGCCCGATCCCCGAGGACGAGGTGGGCGTCAGCGCCCCCGTCGTCGGGAACAACCACGACGCCCTGGAGGCCGCCGAACTGCGCTGGGAGATCACCAAGGCCCTGGCCGAGCTGCCCGAGGCCCAGCGGGAGGCGGTCTACCTCGTCGACGTCGAGGGCTATTCGATCGAGGAGGCCGCGGCCATGCTCGACTGCCCGCCGGGCACGGTGAAGAGCCGCTGTTCTCGGGGTCGGGCGAAGTTGGCCGAAACTCTCGGATTTTTACGGAACCCGAACATGGACTCCCCCGTCACACGTCCGGAAGGAGGTGGGAACGCCCGTGGCTGAACCGATCGACCCGGACCTCGATCCCGAGGTCGAGGCCCGCGTGCGCGAGGCGCTCGCCCGGCTGCGCCCCGACGACGACCCCGATCCCTCCGGCTCCCCCTCCATGCCCCCGGCCGTCTGGGGCCGGATGGAGAGGGCGATCGCCCACGAGTCCGGTCGCCGGGAGGGGACCGTCGTCGAACTCGCCCCCCGCCGGCGCCCCCTGCGGTGGGCCGGGCCGTTGGTGGCGGTGAGCGCCGTGGTCCTGGGTGTCGTGGTCATCACGAACCTCCCGGATCAGTCGGGTGAAGTCATTGCTTCCGACACCGCGGTCATGGCCGAGGCACCCGCGGCCAAGCTCGCCACACCGGGGGCCGTCCTCCAGGCCGGATTCATCCCGCCCGCGATGACCGTCGTGGACTCGACGCAGAACTTCACCCCCGAGTCGCTGCGCGCGGGTGTCACCTCCGTACTCGAGCAGGTGGGAATCCGATCCGTGGCCGACGTCGGGGCCATGACCGCAGCGCCGATCGAGCCGCCGGCCGAGGAGGTGGCGCTGCGCGAGTGCGTCACGGACCTCACGCAATCGGCGACGTCGCAGGCGCTGATCGTGATCCACGCGACCTACGAGGGGAAGGATGCCGGCGTCGTCGTCATCCCCGCAGTGATGATGGGCGACGTCGCGACACTCGACCTCGCTCGGATGTCCGACCCGACGTTGCACATCTTCGTCGTCGGTCCGCGCTGCGGTGACGAGCCGGCGACGGTGCTCACGCACGTGCTGCACGCCATCGGCGAGTGAGCGTCGCTCACTAGACTCGAACGAGGATCCCAGATACCCCCTGGGGTATACTGACAGCCCATTCGACTGAGGGACGACCGTGAGCGACATCCGCAACGTGATCATCATCGGATCCGGCCCCGCGGGATACACCGCGGCCGTCTACACGGCACGCGCGCAGCTCGCACCACTGGTCTTCGAGGGGTCGGTGACCGCAGGCGGTGCGCTCATGAACACGACCGAGGTGGAGAACTTCCCCGGTTTCAGCGACGGGATCATGGGCCCGCAATTGATGGAACAGATGCGCGCCCAGGCAGTGCGCTTCGGCGCGGAGATGATCACCGACGACGTCGTCAGCGTCGACCTCTCCGGAGAGATCAAGACCGTGACCGACGGTGCGGGAACCACCTACCGGGCGCGCAGCGTGATCCTCGCCATGGGATCGGGCTACCGCGAACTCGGACTGCCGAATGAGAAGCGCCTCTCCGGTCACGGTGTCTCGTGGTGCGCCACGTGCGATGGATTCTTCTTCCGTGGACAGGACATCGCCGTCGTCGGCGGTGGCGACTCAGCCGCGGAGGAGGCCACGTTCCTTACCCGCTTCGCTGACAAGGTCTACCTGATCCACCGTCGCGAGGAACTGCGCGCGAGCAAGATCATGGCCGAGCGCGTGTTGAGCAACGAGAAGATCGTTCCCGTGTGGAATTCCGAAGTGATCGACGTCCTCGGTGACGCGAAGGTCAGCGGGATCACCCTGCGCAACACCGTGACCGGTGAGACCAGCGAACTCCCCGTCACCGGACTGTTCATCGCGATCGGCCACGATCCGCGCAATGAACTCGTGAAGGGGTTGATCGACCTCGACGCCGAGGGGTACGTGCTCGTCGACGCCCCCTCGACGCGCACGAACATCCCCGGCGTGTTCGCCTGCGGCGACCTCGTCGACCACACCTACCGTCAGGCGATCACCGCGGCCGGTTCCGGCTGCGCCGCCGCCCTTGATGCCGAACGCTTCCTCGCCCATTAGACCGATGACCCTCGACGCCGCGTAGGCTCAGTCCCCGAACAGAAGGAGTTCCCGTGGGTGCCACACAGACAGTGACCGACGCCAGCTTCACCGCCGACGTCCTCAACAGCGCCAAGCCGGTGCTGGTCGATTTCTGGGCCGAGTGGTGCGGCCCCTGCAAGATGGTCGCGCCGATCCTTGAAGAGATCGCTGCCGGCACCGAGAACCTGGTGATCGCGAAGCTCAACGTCGACGAGAACCCGCAGACCGCGGCGTCGTACGGCATCACGTCGATCCCGACGATGAGCGTGTTCCAGGGCGGCCAGATCGTGAAGACGATCATCGGCGCCAAGCCCAAGGCCGCGCTGATGGCGGATCTGCAGCCATATCTGTAGCCATGCTCCGCCGTGGTTCCACCGGGGCGGCCGTCGCGGAAGTGCGCGCGCGGCTCGCCCACCTCGGACTCGTCACCCACGACACGGCGGATCCTGAACTCTTCGACGACGAACTCGACCGCGCCGTACGCACGTTCCAGCAGGAACGCGGCATCGTGGTCGACGGGATCGTCGGGCCCGTGACCTTCCGTCGACTCGACGAGGCACGCTGGCAACTCGGTGACCGCGTCCTGTCCTTCATCCCGGGCCGGATGATCTCCGGCGACGACGTCGTGCAACTGCAGCGTCGCCTCAGCGAACTGGGTTTCGACGCGGGTCGCCTC
The DNA here is from genome assembly GCA_964495555.1 of uncultured Bifidobacteriaceae bacterium. GTDB lineage: Bacteria > Actinomycetota > Actinomycetes > S36-B12 > S36-B12 > VGCC01. The sequence continues at coordinate 38,271 of CAZBWA010000009.1, forward strand.
GACGGGATCTTCGGCAGAGCCACCGACCGCGCGCTGCGCGAATTCCAGGCGAGTGTGGGCGTCAGTCCCGACGGCACGTGCGGCCCGGACACGTTCCGAGCCTTCGATCGCCTCATCCGCACGGTGAGTGGTGGGGATGCACGCGTATTGCGCGGCCATGTCACGGTCGCCGCACTGCAGACCGGGGTGGCAGACAAGGTCGTGGTCATCGACGCTGCCGGGGACATCGACCCGGACCTGTGTCATGCCTTCGCGGTGCGCGTCGAGGGCCGGCTCGCCGCCCTGGGCACCCAGGCGATTCTCAGCGGGCGCCCGGGTGGTGCCAATCCCACCGAGCCGGAGCGTGCGGAGTTCGCCAACAGCGTCGGCGCGGACCTCGTCGTATCCCTGCACGTGGACAGCAGCGATAGTCCCGTACCGAACGGGATCGCGACCTTCTACTACGGACAGCCCAGCGGCGGACTGCACTCCCACTCCGGCCGCCTTCTCGCCGAGTATCTGCATGACGAACTCACCCACCGCACCGACCGCCTTGATTGCGGCGTGCACCCGCGCACCTGGGACCTCCTGCGCCTGACGCGCATGCCCGCGGTGCGGGTGGAACTCGGGTACGTCTCCAACGCCTCCGACGCGCAGCGGCTGCGCAGTACCGGGTTCCAGGATGCAGTGGCCGAAGGCGTGGTGGCGGCCCTCACCCGGGTGTGCTCACCGCGCTGAGCCGATTTCCTTTCCCTCGCATAGGCACGCATTGACCATCAGTGTGGCGGCGCTCCCCTTCGATATTGGTGAGGGCCACTGCAATGAATGGGCAGATGCACCTGCGAACGTCGAATGGGGCACGACAACGAGCAGTGGACCTATGTCCCGTTGTTCTCCGGGCATTAGGTACTCGTGAACGACGGGAGCGTTACTAACTGAACGGTGGCCGGTCGTCGAACCTGATACTCGCCCGGCCTGCCGTCCGCCAGAGTCGCGCCGTCGCATCCCGATCCTCCGGTGTGACCAGGTTTCCCATGACACGTAGGGCGATCGTCATGAGGAAACGCGAGCGCATGCCGACCGGTCCGAAGGTGGAGAGGAATCCCGGCACGGTGAGGAGGGTTGCCAGACGCCGCGCGATGGAGAAGGCGAGCCCGTAGTTCCCTCGCAGGATCTCCGGCCAGCGGTTGGCGTAGTTCATTCCCGCATTGGGGATCGTCGAGGCGATTAGTTGCGCCGCGAGGTGACCGGTCTCGAGCCCGTAGTCGATACCTTCACCGTTGAGGGGGTTCACGCAGCCTGCTGCATCTCCGACGAGCACCCAGTTCGGACCTGCGACACCACTCACCGCGCCACCCATCGGGAGGAGCGCCGACCACGGTGCGCGCACATCACCCTCGAGTTCCCAGGTGTCGCGCTGCTGGGATGCATAGTGGGTGAGGAGGGATCGCAGATTCACATCTGCCGGGTGTTTGGCGGTGGCCAGAGTCCCCACTCCGATGTTCACCTCGCCATCACCGAGCGGGAAGATCCATCCGTATCCGGAGAGCAGCTCGTTGGCCTCGCCGCGCAGTTCCAGATGCGAGGAGATCCACGGATCATCGCTGCGGTGGGACTTGATGTAGGCGCGGGCGGCGACCCCGTAGGCGGTGGTGCGATGCCACTCACGCCCAAGGATGCGTCCCAGTTGCGAGCGGGCGCCGTCGGCGACGACGAGACGCCTGCAGGAGATCGTCACGGTCTCCTTCCCGCTGGTCGCGAAGACGACTCCACGCACCTGGCCGTTCTCGATGACCACGTCAGTGGCGCGATACCCCTCGACAGCGCGAGCACCCGAGTCGAGGGCGACCTGGCGGATCGCCGCGTCGAGTTCCAGGCGCGGGGCCGCACCCCCGTAATCCGGGAGTGATCCCCCGGGCCAGGGCAGGTAGAGCTCTTGGCCGAAGCCGGCCGCGCGCAGGCCGAAGTTGCGGGCACGACCCTCGAGCCACTCCCCCAGACCCAGGGCCTCGAGCTCGGCGATGGCACGTGGCGTGAGGCCGTCACCACACGGCTTGTCCCGCGGGAAGGACTCCGCGTCGACGAGGAGGACATCCAGGCCGTAGCGCGCGCACCACGCCGCGGTGGCCGATCCCGCTGGACCGGCTCCCACGACGAGGACATCGGTCGCGTTCATGATCCACCATTCTTCCCGCAGATCGGAGTCTCCGCATGGGGGGACGTGGTCCGTGGGGCGGCCACGAGAGGCACGTGGATTATGTGGATCCCGCTACCGTGCTCCCCATGAAGAAGCGCACCCTCATCGCGGGACTGACCGCCCTGGCCACGAGCATCACCGCCACCTTCGTCCTCATCCCGTTCTCGAACGCTGCCGATGGCACGGGTGTCTACGGTCAGTTCGCGGTGAACTCACCGCCGACGACAGGGTTCATCAACTTCCCCGGCACGATCTTCCCGAGCGCTACCTTCACCTCCACCGACGCCTCACTCGGTGTCGCACGCAGCGCGACGTTGTCCTCCCGCACGGACTTTGGTGCCTACTTCGGCTCCTCGACCGGTCAGTCGTATCTCACGAGCGCGATCGCCAGCGGAAAGCCCCGGGGGACTCTGACCATCGAATTCGATTCGCCACCCATCCCGGGGACGTGGGCGTTCGCGCTCGGTGACGTAGATGCCGAGGACGTCATCATCAGCGGCACGACACCCGCGGGTGTTACGGTCGACGCGAACGACTGGGTGCACGATGGCTTCAACTACACCGCCACCGGCACCGACATCCCCACGTGGAATCCCACGACGAGCACGGTGATCGGCAATGGCAACGACACCGATGGCGCGGCCATCTGGATGACCCCGACACAGGAGGTCGCCTCCATCACGCTGACCCAGGTGCGTCGTGCGGGCTTCCCGCAGTACCAGTTGTGGATCGCCGCGGACATCATCACTCCGGCCGAGGTTCCCGATCCCGAGGCAAGCGAGATCGCGATCCCTGTCGCGCCGCCCGGCAAGGTCGTCATCTGCCACGCCACTAGCAGCACGCGCAACCCCTACAACGAGATCACCGTTGGCGTCGAGTCCGTGACACGACGCAATGGCCACGGCTCGCACACCGGCGGCCTCTACCCAACGCCGGGATGGGGCGACATCATTCCCCCGTTCGCCGGGTTCCCCGGACTGAACTGGCCCGCGGGTGCCCCGATCCTGAACAACAACTGCGAGGCGGGCAGCGAAGCCCTGCTGTTCAGTGAGCCTTCACCGACGGCGACGCCGAGCCCGAGTGCATCCTCGAGTGCCTCGCCGAGCGCATCCCCGAGTGCCTCGCCCTCGGTGAGCCCGACGGCGAGCCCATCGGTCAGTCCGACCGCGTCGGCCAGCCCGTCGGTGAGTCCGTCACCCACCGCATCGCCGACTGTTTCCCCGACTGCATCCGCATCACCGTCACCTACGGTGAGCGCATCACCCAGTCCCACCGGGACCACGAGCCCGACGGCGTCACCGACCGTCGATTCCGGACCGACGACTGAGCCGACGACTGAGCCCAGCGCGGTCCCCGGGGACACACCGACGGTTATCGAGCGCACCGACATCCCGGACCTGCCACCGGGTTCCACGATCACCGATGTGGAGCAGCCGCGTAATGGCACCGCGGAGGTGCGTGACGGCGAGGTCGTCTACACACCCGACCGGGGATTCCGTGGTGAGGAACGCATCACCGTCATCGTCACCACGCCCGAGGGCACGACGGAGGAAGTCGTGGTGAAGGTCGTCGTGGGCACCGAGCAGAAGGTGATCACCCGGTGGACCGCACCGACGAAACTGGTGCCGGGCGTGAACCGCTTCGGCCCTGGAACATTCATGACGAATGCGGGGCAGGTGGCGAAGGTGACGGCGAAGTGCTCGATCCTGCGTCGCATGATCAGTGACAACCCTCCCCCGAAGTGCTCCGTGATCGTCGGTAAGGAAGGAACCCTCATCGACGTCACGGTCTACGAGCCGACCGGCATTGAGGTCACACTGTCCGCGCCGAAGAAGGGGAAGTACGCGCCACTGAAGGACACGTACCTCTACCGCGTCTCCCCCTAAGCGCTCCGGGATCCCATTCCCGCGGGTCGATGTTCCGCGGAATGGGGCTCCCCGGTGCTTCAATCAGGTTCATGCGGGGGCATGCAGGGGCGCTTGCCGCTTCCGTATGCCTCCTGATCGGCCTCCCTGCTGCACCGAGCGTTGCGGATGAGCAGCGCGCGGGAGGCGTTCCCCAGGCCCACGTCATCGGTGACTCGGTCATCCTGGGGGCCTCCGATGCCCTCGTCAGTCGGGGCATGGACGTCGACGCGGTCTCCGGGCGCAGACCCACGCGCCTCCCCGGTGCGGTGCGCAAACTGCCTGACGACGGCCGACCGGTCGTCGTGCACCTCGGGACGAACGGTCCCTTCAGCACGTATGTCTGCGATCGCCTGCAGCACGTGGTCGGCGACACCCGCCCCATAGTCCTGGTGACCGTCGTCGCGCCGCGCACCTGGACCCGTGAGACCAATGACAAGATCCGGCAGTGCGCCGACCGAATCGGCGCCGCGATCGTGCCCTGGCACCGGCTCGCCCTGGAGAACCCGGACGCCCTCTACCCCGACGGCATCCATCTGACCCCCGCGGGCGCCCAGGTCCTGGTCGAGGCCGTGGAGTCGGCCGTGGCGGACATCGACTCAGCCTGAGCGTTGAAACTTGATACCCCATGGGGTATCCTGGAGGCCTAGCGGCGAGAAGGAGCGAGATATGTGCAGTCCTGTGCCCTGCCGTCAGTGCGGCAAGGTGACCTGGTCCGGCTGCGGCGAGCACGTCGCCGAAGTGATGGCCAACGTCCCGCCCGAGCGTCAGTGCACCTGCCGCTAGACCCTGATTCCCGCGAAGGCCCCGGTGACCGCCGGGGCCTTCGTCGTCGATCGGGTGCGCCCCCTACTCTGGCCTGATGTTCGACGTCGTCGCAGGCATCTCCTACCCGACGTTCCCCGCGATCCAGCTCGGGCCGATACGCCTGATGACCTTCGGGCTCTTCGTGGCAATCGGCGTCATCGTCGGCATCTACGTCGCGGCACGCCGCAACCAGCGCTACGGCATCCCGCGCTCCG
>CAZBWA010000010.1:0-38496 GCA_964495555.1 uncultured Bifidobacteriaceae bacterium
GCCTTCGGGCGTGCGGGTTCGAGTCCCGCCTTCCGCACACAGATCCCGGAGGACCGGGACGAGGGCTCGAAACGCCTGCCCGCGGTGGCTGATCGCGTCCTTCTCGTCGGGACGTAGTTCGGCCGTGGTGAGGGCGTAGCCGGTCGGGACGAAGATCGGGTCGTAACCGAAGCCGTTCTCCCCACGCGGCGCATCCGTCAGTGACCCGCTGAGCACGCCCTCGACCACCCGCTCCTCGCCCTCGGGAGTAGCGACCGCGGCAGCGCAATGGAATGCAGCGCCGCGGCGAGATGCGGGGACGTCGATGATCTGCGCGAGTACGAGGGCGAGGTTCGCAGCGTCGTCCCCGTGGGTACCGGCCCACCGTGCCGACAGGATCCCCGGCATCCCATTGAGAGCATCGACGCTCAGGCCCGAGTCATCCGCCACAGCGATGCACCCGGTGCGACGGGCGACATCGTGCGCCTTGAGCAAGGCGTTCGCTGCGAACGTGGTTCCCGTCTCGGCGACATCGGGCAGATCGGGGAAGACATCGGTACCGACGAGTTCCACGTCGAGATCCGCGCTACTGAGGATGCGCCGGAGTTCGGCGACCTTGTGCTGATTGCGCGTGGCGAGGACGATCTTCATCGCCCGAGTGCTGCGCGCTGCATCGTGGTGAGATCCGCGATTCCGGTTGCAGCGAGGTCGAGGAGCCGATCCAGGAGCTCCCGATCGAACGGCTCCCCCTCCGCGGTTCCCTGAACCTCCACGAACTTCCCGCCCCCCGTCATCACGACGTTCATATCCGTCTCGGCACGCACGTCGTCGTCGTAGTGGAGGTCGAGCCGCGGCTCACCGTCGATGATCCCCACGCTCACGGCCGCCACCGAGTCCGTCAGCGGGTCGCGCGCGATGTGACCCTGGCCGATGGCCCACGTCACCGCGTCGGCAAGAGCGACGTAGGCGCCGGTGATCGCCGCAGTGCGCGTTCCACCGTCAGCCTGCAGGACATCGCAGTCGATGAGGATCGAGTTCTCGCCGAGCACGGACATATCCACGACGGCACGAAGACTGCGCCCGATCAACCGGGAGATCTCCTGGGTACGGCCACCCAATTTCCCCTTGACGGATTCACGCTGATTGCGTTCGTTAGTTGCGCGCGGGAGCATCGCGTACTCCGCTGTCACCCAGCCGGTGCCCGAGTCCTTGAGCCACCGGGGAACACCGGGCGTGAACGACGCGGTGCACAGCACCCGCGTCTTGCCGAACGACACGAGGGTGGAGCCCTCCGGGAAGTCCAGCCAGTTGCGCTCGAAGGACACGGGACGCAGGTCGGACGAAGCGCGTCCGTCGGAGCGGGTCATGGGCAGTGACTGTAGTGGGGTGCTCAGGCGCGCCGGACCGAGCCGAGTTCCGGTCCGAGGAAGCGGCGACCATGCCGCTCGAACTCATCCGGATCACCCGTCACCAGGAATGTATGGCGCGGACTTCCCTCGCTCGGATTGCGCAGGAGCCCCCGCGCCGTCAGCGTGCGGAACACGTCCTGGGCGGTCTCCTCCGCGCTGGACACCAGGGTCACGCCCTCCCCCATGACGTAGGACAGGACGCCGGTGAGGAGCGGGTAGTGCGTGCATCCGAGGACCAGGGTGTCGATGCCGGCCTCCTGCAGCGGCGCCAGATACTCGCGCGCGACGAGCACGACGTCCTCGCCGCTCGTGATTCCCTCCTCCACCAATTCCACGAAACGCGGACACGCCTGACTGACCAGGGAGATCCCCGGTGCCGCGGCGAATGCGTCGTCGTAGGCCTGGGACGTGATCGTCGCCTGCGTTCCGATGACACCGACGACGTTGCTGCGCGTCGTCGCGACGGCCCGACGCACGGCCGGATGGACGACTTCGATGACCGGGACGTCGTAGCGCTCCCGCGCGTCGCGCAGGGTCGCAGCGCTCGCCGAGTTACACGCGATCACCAGGACTTTGACTCCGGACTCCACGAGCCGGTCCATGATCTCGAGGGAGAACTCGCGCACCTCGGCGATGGGACGCGGACCGTACGGGCCCCGTGCCGTGTCCCCGATGTAGATGACAGATTCGTGCGGCAACTGATCCATGATCGCCCGGGCGACGGTCAGACCGCCGAACCCGGAGTCGAAGATGCCGATGGGGGCGTTGCTCATGTCGGGATCAGCCTACGGCGCGCGTCCCCCCACGGGGCCCCACTCATCCTTACTCTGGGGCGTCGGCATCCGGCCGGCCACTTCCCACAAGGAGTCGCATGTCAGACACCCTCAGCCGACCCATCGGGGTCACGATCATTTCCATCCTGCTGGTGGTCAGCGCAATCGCCAACATCATCATGGGGTTCATGTTCATCTTCTCGGCCTTCGGCGAGAACCCGACATACATCAACAACATCACAGGAGAATCTGTCACCGTCTCCGGCTTCTTCCTGTGGTTCAACGGCGGCATGTTGATCCTGCTAGGCCTGATCTACTTCTGGCTGTCGAAGCTCGCCTGGGTGGGAAGCAACACCGCTCAGGTGATCATCTCGGTGCTGGCCGTGTTGAACATCATCTTCGGGTTCTTCAACCTCGGACACGGTGGTTGGATTCAGATCATCCTGGGTCTGATCGTCGTGCTCATTGTGAACACCAAGCACGCACAGGCGTGGTTCCGGCAGTACGCGTAGGGCCTACGCCCACAACTGGCCGTCGAGGGCACTCTCCGCATCGTCGAGGGTGCCCTCGTACGCGCCGGTGGACAGGTACTTCCACCCGCCGTCACACACGATGAACGCGATATCGGCCGGGATCCCCGCCTTATCGGCTTTCGCCGCCATACCCAAGGCAGCGTGCAGGATCGCGCCGGTCGAGATACCCGCGAAGATCCCCTCCTTGTCGAGGAGCTCACGGGTGCGGCGCAGCGCGTCCCGCGGACCCACCGAGTACCGAGTGGTGAGCACGGAGTCGTCGTACAACTCGGGGACGAAGCCCTCATCGAGGTTTCGGAGGCCGTAGACCAACTCGCCGTACCGCGGCTCGGCGGCCACGATCTGCACGCCTGGACGGTTCTCGCGCAGGTAGCGACCTACACCCATCAACGTCCCCGTCGTCCCGAGTCCGGCGACGAAGTGCGTGATCGTGGGCAGGTCCTCGAGAATTTCGGGCCCCGTGGTCTCGTAGTGCGCGCGGGCGTTCGCTTCATTGCCGTACTGGTAGAGCATCACCCAGTCCGGATTCTGCGACGCCATGTCCTTGGCCACGCGGACCGCCTCGTTCGAGCCTCCCGCAGCGGGCGAGTACACGATCTCCGCACCCCACATGCGGAGCACCTGACTGCGCTCGGGGCTCGTGTTCTCCGGCATCACGCACACGAGTCGATAACCGCGTTGACGCGCCACCATCGCGAGGGAGATTCCCGTGTTACCCGACGTCGGCTCGAGCAGCGTCGCCCCCGGGTGCAGGATCCCGTCCTTCTCTGCCGTGAGCACCATGGCTAACGCTGCCCGGTCCTTCACCGATCCGGTGGGATTGCGATCCTCGAGTTTCGCCCAGAGTCGTACATCGGGCGAGGGGGACAACGCGGGGAGCCCCACGAGCGGAGTCCGACCCACAGAGTCCAAGAGAGAGTTGAAGCGCATGTCAGCCCCCCGCGACAGCCGGCAGGATCGTGATCGAGTCACCGTCCGCGACGACCGTGTCCAGTCCGGAGAGGAACCGGACGTCTTCATCGTTGAGATAGACGTTCACGAATCGCCGTAATCCACTCTCATCGAGGAGGCGGTCACCGATACCCGGGTAGGAGGCCTCGAGGTCGGCAACGACGGCCTGCAGGGAGCCACCTGAGGCGGTGACGATCTTCTCGCCGCCGGTGTAGGTGCGCAGGATCGTCGGGATCCGGACTTCCACAGCCATGTCGACCTTCTTACTCGAGGGTCTTCCAGGGTAGGCAGGGGTGAACGGACGAGCCACTCGGGTCGATTACCTGCAAATCCTTGGCAGCTATGCCCCGACGACCTCCACCGGCTCCTCCTCCACCGTCCCGTCGACGATGCGGAAGGAACGGAACTCGTAGGGACCCTCCTCGGATCCGCTCTCGCGGGTGGAGATCAGGACGTAATGCGCATTGGGCTCCGAGGCATAGGTGATGTCCGTGCGGGACGGATAGGCCTCGGTGGCGGTGTGCGAGTGGTAGATGACGACGGGCTCCTCGTCCCGCGCATCCATGTCCCGGTACAGGGCCAGGAGGGCCGCGGAGTCGAACTCGTAGAAGGTCGACGACCGGGCCGCGTTGACCATGGGTACGAACCGCTCCGGCCGATCCGAGCCCGCGGGCCCCGCGATGACACCGCACGCCTCGTCCGGATGGTCAGCCCGAGCGTGGGCCACGATGGCCTCCACGAGGTCGGGGGAGATCCTCAGCACCACGGAAACCCTCCTAAAGTGGACATTTCACCCTATTCTAGGCCCTCGAGGGCGCGTCCACTTGCACAACCTATGAACCACGAGGACGCTTGGCCTCGCCTCGGGGGGTCATGAGACCTGCGGGGGCACACACGGAGGGGCGCAGGCGCCCCCAGTCAAGGAGGCACATGTGGGCGCACTCGCTCTAGATTTCTCGCAGTACCAGACCGTTTATAACGTTCTGTCCTTCGCATTGGCATCGATGCTCGCGACGTTCATCTTCCTGCTGGTCGTGCAGGGTCGCGTTCTTCCCCGCTACCGCCAGGCCCTCGTGGTCTCGGCGATGGTGTGTTTGATCGCCGCCTACCACTACTACCGGATCTTCGACTCGTTCCGGCATAGCTACATCGCGATCGACGAGGGCGCTCCCGCCGCGGCGATGAACGCGATGTCCTACGTCCTCGTCAACGGCGAGGGCTTCAACGAGGGCTACCGCTACGTGGACTGGTTGCTGACCGTCCCGCTGCTGCTCTTCGAAACGATCGCGGTCCTCGCGCTTCCGCGCGCACTCCGCAAGAGCCTGCTCATGAAGCTCATCCCCGCCTCGGCGCTGATGATCATCCTGGGCTACCCGGGCGAGATCGCCATGGACACCGCACCCAAGGCCATCTGGGGCGCGCTCTCCACGATCCCGTTCCTCTACATCCTGTACGTCCTCTGGGTGGAGCTCAGCAAGTCCATGAACACCCAGCCGGAGCAGGTGCGCAAGGACCTCAACGGCCTGCGTCTGCTGCTGCTGGCCACGTGGGGTGTGTACCCGATTTCGTACATGTTCCCGATGTTCGGCCTGGACGGTGCGGACGCATTCGTCTGGCGCCAAGTGGGTTACTCCGTGGCCGACGTGCTCGCGAAGTGTCTCTTCGGCCTGCTGATCTACAAGATCGCACGCGAGAAGAGCGCCAACGATTCCCGCGAGTTCGCCGAGCAGGAGATCGAAGCAGCACCCTCCAGCAAGTAGTCACACGTACGCGCCCATCGGCGGTCGGAGCCTCGGCTCCGGCCGCCGATGGCGTTTCACGAGTCGATAAGGCTCTGGACCAACGTCTCCTGCATGTAGGTGAGCCAGTCGTAGAGGTGGAAGAGCCCGATACGTGGGTCGGACCCGGGCAGGTCGGCAAGGTCGTGCTGCCAGTCCTCCGTGATTCCCAGACGCGTACCCAGGATCAAGCGCACGTCATTGAGGAACCCCAGCCACTGCACGGCCGCCGGTTCATCGATCGTCAGCGTGACGTCGCCGTCGTCGGAGGTGGCCACGGCCTCCTTCACCGAAGTCGCCCGGGCGCACTTCTCCAGCCGTAGGTCCTGCTCGGTGAAACGTCGGAAATCCTCAGCCGCCTCGGCGTCATCGCGATACGCATCGGGGAATAAGCGCGCCATGGCCGCATCCTCGGGAGTGCGGACAGGACGATTGAGGCTGCCCATGATGGCGTCCAGGGGATCGTCCACCACGGTGTCCTCCTCGGGCGCGACGAGGTCGAGCACCTGATTCGCCAAGGACGTCAGCAGCCCACGCTCGACCGCATCGAAGGTGATCGTGAACTGACTGTCCGCACTGCGATCGAAACCCTGGGTCACGGTCAGTCCCTGCTCACGGTCGCCCAGAGGCCGTAGGAGTGCATGGCATTCGTGTCACGCTCCATCTCCTCACGTGACCCACTCGCCACCACGGCCCGCCCGTCGTAATGGACGGCGCGCATGAGGGTCTCGGCCTTCTCCCGGGGGTACTTGAAGTAGGTCATGAAGACGTACGTGACGTAGGACATGAGGTTCACAGGGTCGTTCCAGACGATGGTCACCCAGGGCCGATCGGTGGACACGTCGAACTCGGTCGCCTCGTCGGGGAGGATCGGGGCCTCCACGGGAGCGGACGTCATCCCACCAGTCTCCCAAGGTCGCGCCGCGGAGGATGCCCGGCCCGGGCGGCCGTACTCTGGCACGGTGACCTCCGTGTGGATTCCCGAGCCCAGTCCGGGCCTGCCGGATCCACCGATCCTGCAGCGGATCCGGGAGTCTGTCATCGGGGACGACCAGGTCATGGAGACCCCCTTCGGGCATCGTCGGGTCACCTACGCCGACTACACGGCGAGCGGCCGCGCGTTGACCTTCATCGAGGAATTCATCGCCGAGGAAGTCCTGCCGCGGTACGCGAACACTCACACGGAGTCGAGCGGAACCGGACTCCAGACCTCTCGACTGCGCGAGGATGCACGCCGCATCATCAAGGCCGCGGTCAAGGCCGACGACGAGTTCGCGGTGATCTTCTGCGGCTCCGGGTCCACCGCCGCCATCAACAAGCTCGTCTCCATCTTGAACCTCCGGATCCCCGCGGACCTCGATTCCCGCTTCCACCTCTCCGACGCGATCCCCTCCGATCAGCGACCGGTCGTGTTCATCGGTCCCTTCGAGCATCACAGCAACGAACTGCCGTGGCGGGAGTCGATCGCGGACGTCGTCACCATCCGCGAGGACTCATCGGGCCGCATCGACGTCGGGCACCTGACCGAACAGCTCGAACTCCACGCTGCACGTCCACTGCGCATCGCGTCGTTCTCTGCTGCGAGCAACGTGACGGGAATACTCAGCGACACCCACGCTGTCAGCCAGCTCCTCCATGAATATGGAGCGCTGTCCTTCTGGGACTACGCCGCAGCGGGCCCCTACGTGCGGATCGCGATGAGGCCGACGTGCGATGCGCACCCCCTCGCCTACAAGGACGCAATCTTCCTCTCCCCCCACAAATTCATCGGGGGGCCGGGAACCCCGGGCGTCCTCGTCGTACGCAAGGAACTCCTCGTCAACTCCGTACCGGAGGTCGTCGGCGGCGGCACGGTCGCCTACGTGAATGCCGCGGATCACACCTACCTCGGTGATCCCGAGCACCGCGAGGAGGGCGGTACACCGGCCATCATCGAATCGATCCGTGCCGGACTCGTCTTCCAACTCAAGGAGGAAGTGGGCAGCGATGTCATCCACGCGCGAGAGGACGATCTCGTGCGTCGCGCCATGGCCTCGTGGTCACAGAACCCGGCGATCGAGGTTCTCGGGAACCGGGAGACCAAGCGACTCTCGATCATCTCCTTCGTGATCCGTCGCCCGACCGGGACGTACCTGCACCACAACTTCGTCGTTGCCGTGCTCAATGATCTCTTCGGCATCCAGTCACGCGGTGGATGCTCCTGCGCCGGGCCGTACGGCCACCGTCTCCTGGGGATCGACATCGAGCACTCACATCGCTTCGAGGAGCAGATCAGTCACGGGTGCGAGGGCATCAAGCCGGGCTGGGTGCGCGTCAATTTCAACTACTTCATCTCCGAGCCGGTGTTCGAGTACCTGGTGTCCGCGGTGCACCTCGTTGCAGACCACGGATGGAAGCTGCTCCCCCACTATCGGTTCGACACGGCCACCGGTCGCTGGCAGCACCGCGACGGAGCGGTCGAGCCACCGCTGCGCCTCGACGACGTTCGGTACTCGACGGAGGGGGTCCTGACCTATCCGCGCGAGCACAGCACAGCGCCGGAGTCCGCGTTGCAGGAGTACCTCGCATTCGGTCACCACTACCTGGAGGGACTCCCGGAGCCGGACCTGGTCAATGCAGGTGTCTCCGCGGACTTCGACTCCCTGCGATGGTTCGACCTGCCGCAGGAGAGCGTGCGCTAACGCCGCACGCGGACCTTGAACTCCGGGGAGATGCCCTCGGACACACCCGCATCCCCGCGCGCGACGACCCGATACGTGTAGCGGCCCTTGTCCTCGGGGGCTGCCCCGGTGAGTACCACCCGCCCCCGGGCATTCGTGGTCCCCGTGGCCACCTTCTCCCAGGTCCCGTCCTTGGTGATGCGTTGCAGGATCACCTTCTGTCCGGCAGCCGGGGGCCGCACGATCGCGCGGACCTTGACCGAGCCCCCGCGCTGCACCGTCGGTGTCCGCAGACGTGTGGTGACCGAGGCCCCGACGGCGACCGTCGCCTCCGAACTCACTCCCGCTGGCGCACTCGCCGTCGCCGCACTCGCGATGCGCAGGACGCCGCTGCCCGGAAGCACAACCTCGAAGGCGACCGCGCCGTCAGGGCCCGAGGTCCCCGCTTGCAGATCCGTGAAGTCCGCCGTCCCGAGCGGCGCGAACTGCAGCGTGACCGGGATGCCCGGGGCAGGAGCGCCATTCACGACGATGGACCCCTGGATCGCCGTCGGCTGACCGACGACCACCGCCGGGGGCGCCGTGATGGTGACGGTGGCCGTGGCTGGGGCGAGCGACTGGGCGTAGCTGCGCAGTAAAGGCCACTGGGCCGGGTTCTCGCCACCGATGGTCCAGAACGCAGCCGCGTTCAGCCCGTATGTGCCGACGAGTTGCGTGCGCGCCAGGGCCGCGTCGGGGCCGACGAACCAACTGATGCGGCGCGCCGTGCACGTCTGGGTGGCTCCACTCGAGTCCGTCCAATTGACAGCCTTGTCGTACTCGAACCAGGACTCCTGGGCTTGAGCATCCCAGGTCACGGCACTCTCGGGGACACCGGAGCGGGTCAGTACGTTCGGGACCTCCGCGGCCGTGACCGCGGCTCGATCGGTCAAGGCGCTCCACGCCCGCCGCTCGCTCGCGCTGCCGTTCTTCGATGGACACGTGCCCGAGAGCACGAAGGATCCGTTGGCCTTCTTCGTCCACGCGCGGCCATAGGTGGGAACACCGATCTGGAGCTTCGCGGGATCCATCACGGTCGTCGCGTACTGAGCGATCGCCGACACCCAGCCGATCGGCGCGATGGGACCGATCGCATGCACACTGAAGTCGTAGGCCATGATCCGGATGCGATCGGCGTGCTGCGCGATCGCAGGCATGTTGTAGACCCAATAGCCGCTGCGTTCACTGCATCGGTTCCTCGTGTCGCACGGGGGCGGGATGGTGACCGAGAGCAGCTTGCCCTGCGCATGCAACGCCGCCGCGAGCTCCTGCACGAAGGCGGTCCAGTTGGGTTGCGTCGCCGCCCAACTGGAGCTGCCGTCGGAGAAAGCGAATACCTCGTAGTCCAGATCGAGCCCATCGAAGCCGTTCGACATGACCAGTGCGACGAGATCGGCTACGTGCGCGGAGCGCAGTGCCGGGTCGGCGAGAGTCGCGGCCATGCGCCCCTTGCCGGATGCATCGGCGATCGCCGGGAGGACCGTGACGCCGGCAGCACGCAATTGCCCCATGGCCCACGGGATATTGGATGCGGAGTTGGTGAAGTTCGGATTCACCTTGACCTGGACTCCGCCACCGGGCTTCCCGGTCGCCGAGTACCAGAAGGGGGACACGTCGACGAAGAGGTCCGCGTTCTGGACGACGGACGTGATGCCCTGGGGCTTGGCCTGGGTGGTCATCCAGTAGGGCATCCAGCCGCTGAGGATCCGCTTGGGTGCCGGATCCGCCTGGGCCGCCGGCGCGGCGATCATCAGGAGGGCCGCGGCCATCAGGAGGAGCAGGGCGCGGCGCATCATTTCATTCTGCGTCACCGGGGTCTCCGCACGGAGCACCCGGGTCCGGTGAGTCCTTCAGCGCAGCACGCGCGCGATCTCGCCCGCAGCACGCGCCACACGGGGTCCGACATCCCCCTCGGCGAGATCCCCCATGGCGACCACACCCACGGACGCCTCGAGTCCAGGCACGCCCACCAGGGGGACGGCGACCCCGTGCCCTCCGATCGCACCGTCGGCGCTCGCGACGATCCACGGTGGGTCGAGCGGCCGGCCGGCCGCGGTCCTGGCGGCCAGGATCGCCCTGCCCCCGGCCGTGGCCTCGAGGGGCTGCCGTGCGCCGAGTCGCACCGCCACATGGACATCCGAGCGTGAGGGTTCCACCACGAGCGCGGTCAGGCCGTCGCCACCCTCTGCGATCGTCAGGTGCGCGGTGGCGTTCACGGCGTCGGCGAGGAGTCGCAGCGAGGGGATGGCCGCGTCGCGCACTGCGGGCTGCACCGCACGACCGAGCGTGAGCAGTCCGAGTCCCAGACGGCATCGACCATCGGACCCACGTCGGATCAGCGCATGCGACTCCAGCGTGACCACGAGGCGATAGACCACCGTGCGCCCTACATCCAACTGGGCGGACAGTTCGGTGACGGTCAGTCCGTCAGGGGACTCCGCGATCACTTCAAGTAGCCGGAGCCCTCGATCGAGGGTCTGCGAGGTTTCGGCAGCCACGCTGCTAGCCAACCATGGTCAGGAAAACAGATGACGTGGGGTCCGCATCGGCGGACCCCACGTCATCGGACGATCAGGCTTCCAGGGACTTGACTCGGAAGCCGGCGATGATCTCGAAGATGCCGATGATGATCAGCCAGACGCCGATCACCCACGTGATAGCGAGCAGCGACATGCCGGGCCCGACGAGCACGATCACGCCACCGATGAGGAGGATGATGCCGAAGAAGATGTTCCAGCCTCGGCCTTCCTTCTGCTCGAAGCCCGTGAAGAGGGCTGCGAAACCACGGAATATGAACGCGATGGCGATGAAGATGGCGAGGATCTCGACCGCACGGATAGCGCTCGCGATCGCGAAGACGCCCAGGAGGATCGAGATGATGCCGGTGATGATGGTCAGCGCCCTCATGCCACCGGTCAGACCGTGGCCGAAGCCCCTCACCACCTCGAAGACACCCGAGACGATCAGCCAGATCGCCAGCAGGATGGCAACGGCGACCACTGTGGCCACCGGCCATACCAGCGCGACGACGCCGACGATGATGCTGATGATGCCGCCGACCAACAGCAGCCACCAATAGCGTCCGGTACCGGCGAACATGCCGGTCTCAGAACTCATTGTGGACATGCAACCTCCATGGTGAGTGGGATCCGCGATCCCAGCGGGGGTTTCCCGACTCGAATCGTAGAGCCGGGAAGTCCGATTTCCGGTCTAGGACGCGGCCAACTGGCCGCTGGCCTCGAGTTCCACGAGGGCTTCATCGACGCAGGTGCGCAGCGGATTGCCCGGAAGCACTCCCAAGACGAGGGCATTCGAGCCGACGCTCGCGAATGGCAGACTCGCAACTCCCCCAGCAGACTCGATCTCCTGCGCGCTGACTTGACCCACGAGAACGTCGGCAAGCTCGCCCGAAACGAACTCCTGCGGAGTCACGGCGTCCCCCAACCAGATGACTTGCGCGGAACCGAATCCCAGTGCGGCACCCAGTGCGTAGACCGCATTGGATTCCTGCCCGATCCACTCCTCACGCTCGTTCTGGGTGAGCAGCGCCGGATCCCGGCGCGCGGTCACCGCGACCGTCAACTGGGCCGGCACGACGGTCGTGAGGTTCTGCTGCGCGCAGGGATCGAGAACATCGATGTCCGAGGTGCGCGAGGACGTGAGCTGCTCCGCACCGATCGGTGCGGCAGTGTCACTGCCTCCGCATCCCAAGAGGAGTGCGCTGCCCCCGACGACGATGACGGCTGCCCAGGAGCGACGATGAACCACGCGATCAGTCCTTGCCGCGCGGCAGGGATGCATGGATCTTCTCGCAGTCCGGGCAGATCGGAAATCGTGATGGGTCGCGATTGGGTACCCACGTCTTCCCGCACAGGGCTTTGACCGGAGTGCCTGTCACGGCGCTCTCAACGATCTTCGCCTTCTCCACATAGTGAGCGAACCGCTCATGGTCTCCGTCGTCGTGGGAGAGATCGGTCCTCTCCTCGAGCAGGGTTCCCCCGGAGAGTCCCGGGGAGTCCAACGGCGTGCTCACGCCCCAACCCTACGGCCGCCGGGGACCGAAACTCTGACCACCGGGTGAGGATCTCGGGACTTTCGACCCCCCACGGGCCCCTCGCCGGCGCCTAGCGTGGTCACACCGATAGGAGGAGTCGATGCCGCAACAACCCCTGGCCCAGGTGCCAGCCGACGCAGTGTGGAATTGGCAGGAGGAGGCCGCCTGCGGGGGTATGGACTCCTCGATCTTCTTCCATCCCCAGAACGAACGAGGGTCCGCGCGATCCAAACGCGACCGCATGGCCAAACTCGTGTGCGCCCGATGCCCGGTGCGCCTGGAATGCGCGGACTACGCCATCCGCGCCCGCGAGCCTTACGGCGTATGGGGCGGCCTCACCGAGGAGGACCGGGAACGCATCTACGCCCGGCTCGATGCGCGCCATCACCCGCGGCGACGCGGGGAGGGACTGCGTGTGGCCGGAAGCGATGTGGACCGGGCGATCTCCCCCGTCGCCCTGGGGATCACTGCCTAACCGATACGTGCGCGGAGATCTGCGAGTTGCCTGCGCATCTCGGGTGGTACACGATCTCCGAACTCGGCGAAGTACTGCTCCGTCATGTCGGCCTCATCGCGCCAGGACACGGGATCCACGCGGAAGAGTTCGGTCACGACGTCGTCGTCCAGCTCGAGGCCCACGAGATCCACCTCGCCCACGTTCGGCAGATTCCCGATCGGGCTGGCTTCAACGCCGGCACGACTCCCCAATCGGCGCACGATCCATTCCAGGACTCGGGAATTCTCCCCGAATCCGGGCCACAGGAAGGAGCCGTCCGCATCGCGGCGGAACCAGTTGACCGCGTAGATGCGTGGAAGCTTCTCGGGAGACGTGAACTCACCAATGCGCAGCCAGTGCGCCCAGTAGTCGGCCATGTTGTATCCGCAGAAGGGGAGCATGGCGAAGGGATCGCGACGCAACTCCCCCACGGTTCCCTCGGCTGCGGCGGTCTTCTCGCTGGACATCGTCGCACCGAGGAAGACCCCGTGTGCCCAGTCGAAGGACTCGGTCACGAGCGGGACGTTCGATGCGCGGCGACCCCCGAAGAGGATCGCGTCGATGGGCACGCCCGCCGGGTCCTCCCAGTTAGTCGCGATCGTCGGGCACTGATGAGCAGGGGCGGTGAAGCGCGCATTCGGATGGCTCGAGGGCTCGGAGGACTCGGGAGTCCAATCCCGACCCTTCCAGTCGATCAGGTGCGCCGGGGGCTCATCCGTGAGCCCTTCCCACCACACATCGCCGTCATCCGTCAGCGCCACATTGGTGAAGATGGCGTTCCCATGGAGCATGCGCACGGCATTTGCATTGGTGCGCACACCGGTGCCCGGTGCCACTCCGAAGAACCCCGCCTCGGGATTGATCGCGTAGAGCCGACCGTCTTCACCGAAACGCATCCAGGCGATGTCGTCGCCGATCGTCTCAACCTTCCAGCCGGGCTTGCTCGGCTCCAACATCGCCAGGTTGGTCTTGCCGCATGCCGAGGGGAAGGCAGCGGCGACGTAGCGCACGTCGCCGTCCGGCGATGTCAACTTCAGGATGAGCATGTGCTCGGCGAGCCATCCCTCGTCACGCGCCATCACCGATGCGATGCGCAGCGCGAAACACTTCTTGCCCAGGAGCGCGTTCCCGCCGTAGCCCGAGCCGTAGGACCAGATTTCACGGGTCTCCGGGAAGTGCACGATGTACTTGGTGTCATTGCACGGCCACGAGACGTCGGGGCGTTCTGTTCCCTGGGAGTCGATCAGGGGATAGCCGACCGAGTGCACGGCCGGAACGAACTCACCGAACTCACCGATCTGTTCCAGAGCGGCGCTCCCCATACGCGTCATGGTCCGCATGCTCACGACCACGTACGGCGAGTCCGTGATCTCCACCCCGAGTTGCGCGATGCGAGAACCCAGCGGGCCCATCGAGAACGGGACCACGTACATGGTCCGGCCACGCATACACCCGGCAAAGAGTCCCTTGAGGGTGCGGCGCATCTCGATGGGATCCATCCAGTTGTTGGTGGGTCCGGCATCCACCTCACGCTGCGAGCAGATGTATGTGCGATCTTCGACGCGTGCCACATCACTGGGATGTGACCGCGCGAGGAAGGAGTCAGGTCGCAATTGGGGATTGAGCGGGATCATGGTCCCGATCGCAACCATCTCCTCCATGAGGTGCGCGTACTCGGCATCCGATCCGTCGCACCAGACCACACGCTCGGGTTGGGTGAGTTCGGCGATCTCCTCGACCCATTCGAGAAGTTGCTTGTTCCGTGTGGGGGCATCCGCTAGTCCGGCTATGGCCATGATCACTCCGTCGTGATGTCAGCGGGAAGAGCCCCACTCTCCACCCGCCGCGCACTGGATGTCGCGTTCGAATTGCGTGTAAACGTTTCCCTGTGAGCAAGCGCACAGAGGCGGTGTGACCTAGGACTCACCTCTAGGCGCGGAAGCCTCCCGAATAGCCCGGGCGATCATCCGGGCGAAGGCGGCGGCGCCGTCTGGGCGGAGGTGGACTCCGTCCGCGTAGAGCAGTTCGGGGCGGCGCGTGGCCAGCCCATGCCAGTCCACGAGCACGACACGCCCCTCGGCGAACCGCCGCGCGCACGTGGCCAGCATCGAGTTGTTCCGGGCCTCCCACGGTCGCGGGACCTTGACCGTGACCAGGTACACCGTGCGCTCCGGGCCCGCGGTACGCACCAGTTCCTTGCACATGTCGAGGGTGTAGGTGCCGTTGCTGCCGAGGTGGACGACCACATGCTGCGGGAGCGAGTCACCGCGTTCGCGCAGCAGCCCGGGTCCGGTGGTCGCCTGGCGGGAGACCTTGGCGTCGATCTCCTCGATGCCCTTATCCCTCAATGTCCATCGCGCACCGAGCATCACCGAGTCGCCGACCGCGATCGCGTCGAGAGTGGGTGCTGCAGACGCCGGGGCCGCGCCGACGGCGAGCATGCAGACGGCGATGACGAGGAGGTGGGCGGTCCGGCGGGAGACGAGGCGGGGCATCGGGACTTCGACGAGAGGTCAGGCCAAGGACAGGAAGAGCTTCTCCAACTCCTCCTGGGTCATGGGTGCCTTGTCCGGGGACTCCCAGCACTGCTTGAGACCCGTCGCCACCACCTTGAACCCGGCGCGGTCCAGGGCCTTGGACACAGCGGCCAACTGGGTCACGACCTCGGTGCAGGAGCGCCCCTCCTCGATCATCGCGATGACCCCGTCGAGCTGCCCGCGAGCGCGCTTGAGCCGCGTGAGCACATCGGAGCTGACCGTCGGATCGATCTTCATGGAGGTCCCTTCGAGCGTTGCCGTCATGGTATCCCAGATACCCTCTGGGGTATCTTCTCCACGTGTCGCACTCCCATGGAAAAGACGTGCAGGACGAACTCGCCCCGCTGGGCCGCGCCCTTCGCCAGGCCATCCCCGATGTGTATGCCGGCTTCCAGCAGACGCACGCCGCAGCCATGCGCGACGGTGCGCTCCCCCGGGTCACCAAGGAGCTCATGGCGCTGGCGATCGCGGTCGTCGAGCACTGCGACGGGTGCATCGCAGCGCACGCGCGCGGTGCCGCGCACGCCGGCGCCACCCGCGAACAGGTAGCGGAGGCCATCGGTGTCGCGATCCTGATGAGTGGCGGTCCGGGCACCGTGTATGGACCCCGCGCCTACTCTGCCTTCTGTGAATTCCTCGACGCCGAGTGAGCTCCCCGGGCGCATCGCGCTCGTCGGCAGCGGGGAGTACCTGCCGGTCATGCAATCCGTCGAAGCGTGGCTGATCGAGGGACGTGCGCCGCGCTTCGTGCAGTTGGCGACAGCTGCGGCACCGGAGGGCGAGCGGGTCCTCGATCGCTGGCACCGACTCGGAGCCGAGTCTGCGCAGCGTCTGGGGGTGGAGCAGGTCGTCGTGGATGTGCGGACACGTGCGGATGCGGATGAGACCCATCACGTCGACGCGATCGCGGGTGCGGGGCTGATCTATCTGTCCGGAGGCAATCCCTCGCACCTGGCACGCACCCTGCGTGGCTCCCGAGTCTGGGACGCGATCTGGCGCGCGTGGCGTGCCGGGGCCTCGATCGCCGGGTGCAGTGCGGGCGCGATGGCCCTCTGCGGGTACATCCCCGGATTCCGGCACCCTCGGAAGGGAGGTGAGGAGGGTCTCGGGCTCATCCCGGACCTTCGCGTGATCCCGCACTTCGACAAGTACGCCGCGCACCTTCCCGATCTCGCCCTGCGTCCACTGGTCACCCCCGGCGCCACCGTGGTCGGGATCGACGAGGACACCGCCTTCCTCGCGGACGCGAGTGCATCACCGGAGTGGTCGTTCACCAGCCGCGGAGTCGGATCCACGTGGCGTATCGACGCTGATCGGCGCTACCGCGTGAACAGCGCCCTGCAGCTGCGCGTGGGATGAGCGATCACCGGCACGCCCCCGAGCCCGCGACCCTGCGGCCGGGGATCCGCACCTACAAGCCCCGTCGCAGCCGCATCACGCGCCGCGAGCGCGACGCCCTCGCCGCACCGGGCGACGTCCTGCTCACCATGGACGACACCCTGTCGGGGCTCCCGTGGTCGCGGTCCACCCACGTCATCATGGACATCGGTTTCGGGGCGGGTGAATCCACGATCGCGATGGCACGGACTAATCCCGAATCGCTGATCCTGGCCATTGATGTCCACACCCCCGGCGTCGGACGGCTCATCGCCGATGTCCTGGCCGAGGGCGTGACCAATGTGCGCGTCCTGGAGGAGGACGCGCTCACCGTGCTCGAGAGGTGCACCCCACGCAAGTACTTGGCCGGGGTGTGCACCTACTTCCCCGATCCATGGCCCAAGGCGAGGCATCACAAGCGCCGGATCGTCCAGCCAGCAGTCCTCGCGCTCGTCCACTCACGTCTCACCACGGGAGGGTTCTGGCGCCTGGCCACGGACTGGCCGGACTATGCCGACTGGATCGTGGAGACATTCGCCGCAGACTCCGGGTTCGACGGGGGTGTCATCGAGCGGCCGAACGATCGGCCCATCACGCACTACGAGGAGCGCGCACTGCGTGAAGGACGACCGATCGTCGATCTGGAGTTCAGGAAGGTGGACGTGGGATGAAACGCGAATCGCGCCGCATCCCTGCTCGGTGCAGGCCCAGACTCCCCAGGGCTTTCGCAGCCTCGAAGCCGTAGCGGCTGCTGCGCCGGAAGTTGATGGAGGACGCTTCCTTGAAGTAGCGGACCGGGACGGGGATGTCGCCGATCTCGAACCCCATGGACCGCGCCTGCATGATGAATTCCTGGTCGAAGACGAAATCGTCGGAGTTCGTCTCGAAGGGCACCGTCTCCAGGACCCGACGGGAATAGGCGCGGAACCCCGAATGGAAGTCCCCCAGGGCCGTGCCCAGGATGAAGTTCTCTACGAAGGTCGACGACCGGTTCGCGAAGTACTTCCACGCCGGCATCCCACCGTTGAGGACCTGGCGGCGACTACGGATGCGGTTGCCCAACACCATGTCGCAGATCCCCAACTCCACGATCCGGGTCATCACCGGGATGCAGCGGGCGTCGTACTGGTTGTCCGGGTGCAGCATCACCACGATGTCGGCGCCACGGTCCAACGCCGCCCGGTAGCAGGTCTTCTGATTACCCCCGTAGCCGCGGTTCACCGAGTGCTCGATCACCTCGATGCCCATCGCCCGCGCCGCCGCCACGGTCCCATCCGTACTGCAGTCATCCACCAGCAGCAGACTCGAATAGGAATCTGCCGGGATCTCCTCCACCGTGCGGGCCAGGGTGTGCTCAGCGTTATAGGCGGGCATCACCACCACGACGTTCACGGACTCACCGGCCACGCGCGCACGCTACCCGTTGCGTCGAGAGACTCACACGGAGTGAACTAGCCGGACTTGCGACGGAACTCGCGCTTGCCACCTGCGCGATCGGCGTGTTCTTGTCCCTTGCCCTCCTGGGAGGTGGGACCACTGGGTGACGAGGATCGGGACTTGCTCTTCTTGGCCTCCAGGGCCTGGCGCATGCGCTCCTTGATGTCCTCGTTCTCGGCCATGTCCCCAGTGTGGCACGCGGCGGCACCCGGACTGGCGAATGCGACGCCTCGGGGGTCGTGGAGGTCTGTCGAGATCAGAATGCGCGGCGGGTGGCGACTCGGAAGTGGTTGCCCGACGGGTCGCGGAACCCGAAGTCCAGCCCGTACACCTGCTCGGTCGGCTCCCCCGTGGTCTCGACGCCTGCAGCCACCAGGCGGTCGTACTCCGCACGGGCATCATCCGTCGTGAAAAACAGCGCGGTCGCGAAGCCCTTGGCCATGACCTCGCCCACCTGCGCGCGGGTGGCGTCGTCCATCACGGGCTCCCCGGGGATGGCCATCAGCACGATCGCAGTCCCGTCCTGGCCTTTCGGACCCACCGTGACCCAGCGGAAGAACCCGAGCTCGGGAACGGTGACGTCTTCCTTGACCTCGAATCCCACCTTCTCGGTCCAGAACGTGACAGCTTCGTCCTGGTCACGAACCCAGACCTGTGTCGTGGCAAGGCTGATCATCGGTTCCTCCGAGTGACGCTCATGGGTGGGACGGGTGATGACGACGCCCGTTCCCCTCACAGAATCGAGAAGGGAACGGGCGCAGGGTGGAGGTGCCGGGAATCGAACCCGGGTCCGTGCAGGTTCCTTGCGTCCTTCTACGTGCGTAGCCGCGCTATCGCTTCTCGACCCCGGGACTTCGTGCGGCACTGTCCCGGGCGGTCCAGTCACTGTGTGATGTTCCTCCCCCTCCCGCGACCGGAGGGCTTGGTAAGTCCCCTAGCGACGTCAGACCCCAATTCGGGGACGCATTGGGCTGACGGCAGATTTAAGGCTTAGGCCGCGAGGGCGTAAGCGTCTGCAGACTGCGTCTTTTTGGCAGTTATTTGTTTCCCAGGATGTTTAACGAGATCACCTGAGCTTCTCGGCACGCTTCTCCGGTCAGAACGTCTGTCCGTCGAAACCTGTCACCCCCTGTTGAGTTGTGACCTAAGTGTACGCGAGATTCGGGGGTGATCAGTCCGCGTCCCGGCCCTTGGCCCGACGCCCCACGGATCGGTCCGCCTCACGTTTGGCCTCCCGCTCGGCGATCGCCTGCCGCTTGTCGTGGCTCTTGCGACCGCGGGCCACCGCGATCTCGACCTTCGCGTAGCCGTCCTTGAAATAAAGGGCAAGGGGCACCAGGGTGACGCCCGTGTCCTTCACTTTCCCGGCGATGCGGCGGATCTCCTCCTTGCGGAGCAGGAGCTTCCGCGTGCGCCGGGGCTCGTGGTTGGTCCACGTTCCGAGGTCGTACTGCGGGATGTGGACGCCCTTGAGCCACAACTCCCCGTCGTCGTAGAGGGCGTAACCATCGGTGAGGTTGGCGCGCCCCGCGCGGAGGGACTTGACCTCGGTGCCGGTCAGGGCGATGCCCGCCTCGTACACGTCCTCGATCGAGTAATCGTGCCGCGCTTTCTTGTTCTGGGCGATCAGCTTCCGGCCGGTCTCACGGGCCATCCTGCACCCGCAACCTCGCACCGCTCTGGAAAATCCAGGCGAGGACGACGAGCACGGCCGCGCTGACCGCGAGCACCATGACCCAGAGATAGACGTAGATGTCGATGGCGGCGCCGATGGGTGGCGCGTTCGGTAGGTAGGTGCGCAGCAGCGGGAGCGCGAAGAGCAGGCTCGCGGTCCAGGCCAGAAGGGCCACCTCGATGTTGCGTCGGTTGGTGATCACCAGCGCCGCGGTGAAGAACGCCAGGATGGCGAGCGCGGCCGCCATCAGGATGAGGAGGAGCGCGAAGATCTTCGTCGAGAACACCCGAGTGAACGTCAGCACACCGAAGACCTGACTACCCATCGACGGGGGAAGCTGCATGTCGGTGTTCCACCCGTTGACCCCGCCCGTGCCCACGAGACCGATGGGAATAGATCCCGTCGACTCGATGACGCCGCCCGAACCACGGGAGAACGTGTCGGCGCTGATGGCGAAGAATCCCTCATGGACGTCGAAGGGATAACTGGCGACGTCACCGCTGGTTCCCATCTCGATCTCATAGCGCCCGAGGGAGTCGCCGGCGACGTACTTGACCTCCTCCGTCCCATCACTGGTGGTGATGGTCAGGCGAGTGTCGTTGAGAAGGCGATCGTTCGCGTCCACGACCTGATCCCCGCGCGCAGAGAAGGTGAGCCGCAAAGTAGTCGAGGAGGACGAGGTCTCTACGGAGACAGGTTCGATATCAACGACGATTCCTGGCGCCTCACCGCGCAGGCCACCCTGGACGCGACTTCCACCCTCGATCGAGTAGTTCTGGACGACGAAGGTATAGGCGATCGCAACGATCGGGAGGAGGATCGCGATGGTGATCAGGCCACGTCGCGTGAACGGGCGTGGCTGTGGCTGAGCGGCGCTCGGTGCATCGACCATGCGCGTCTCCCTTACAGCACCGTCCTCAGCACACCACCGGACGACTGGGTTGGCCGAACCAACCCATCGGATCATAGGCGGTTCCATTCACACGGGTTTCATAGTGCAGATGCGGACCTGTGGACCATCCCGTGGATCCCACCGTGCCGACCTGATCACCGGCCTTGATCTCCTGTCCGACGGACACGCTCTTGCTGGACAGATGCGCATAGAAGGTGGTGAGACCACCGGAGTGGACGAGCATGATCGAATTGCCGTAGGCGCCGCCTGATCCCGAGGTGATGACGCGTCCATCCGCGGAAGCGCGCACCGGTGTGCCCGAGGGTGCCGCGATGTCCTGACCTGTGTGGCAGGAGCGGTATCCGAAGACGGGGTGCGTGCGTGGACCGACAGCAGAGGACATGCGTCCACCGGAGGCCACGGGCCAGAGCAGGCCCCCTGACGGGATCGCCATCGCGGACACGTTCCCGCCCGCGCGTGCCGCGCGCGCTGCTTCCTCTCGTGCGGCCTTTGCGGCTGCGGCAGCGAGGCGCTGCTGCTCGCGCTTCAGTTGCTCGATCTTGCGCTTCACCTGAGCTCGGTACTTCTGCGCTTTGCGGACCGCGACCTTCTGCTCAGCACGCGCCGACTCGAGGGCCGTAGTCGTCGCAGCCGCCTCGGCACGCGCCGCTTTCGCCTCGGCGAGACGCTGATCCGCGATGGCCTGCTTCTCCTGAGCCGCGACGCGGGCGGCCTGGAGTTGCACCTCCTGCATGGCGAGATTCGCCCGCGTGCGCGTCAGTCCGGTGTAGACGGAGGACTGGAGTCGACCCACGGCATCGACGGATGCGAGCCGCGCGGTGAAGTCCGCGGGGCTCTGGGAGTCCAGGAGGACTTCCACTTCGGCGAGCGGCCCCTGTTGGTAGACGGCGCGCGCAACCTCGTCAATCTTCAACTCCGTGCGCGCGAGTTCCGTGCGGACCATCCCCTCCTGGAGCTTGCCGGCCTCCCAGGCTGCGTAGGCCCTGCCCGCTGCCCGCTGGGCCATCAGCGCCTTGGATTCCGCGACCTTCGCCTTCTTGGTGGCGGCGCGCTCCGCCTTCTCCGCCCGCTGCACCTTGGCCTCGGCCCGGGCGTAGGCCTTCATCGCCTTGCGCACGCGTGAGCCGGCCGCCATGAGGGTCTCCCCCATCGACTCCACCTGGGAGGCGACCTCGCGCTCCTGCTCCTTGAGCTCGTCGCTCTTCTTGGCCTGCGCCGGGACCACGGTCATCGGAAGCACGAGGGCCACCGTGACCAGCATCGTGACCAGCGCCGTCACCAGGGACCGCAGGGAGGGGAACACCTCACCAGGGTAGGTCAGGAGTCACAAAAATCACTTGCGTCACACGCGCAGGTACTTGCGGAGTGTGAGGAACGCCGCGAAGACCGCCAGGAGGATGCCGACCCCCAGCAGGACCGGGGCGATCGCCAGGACGGCGTCCCACCCGACGAACGCAGTGAACTGGAAGGAGGGGGCCAGGACCTGGTCGATGACGATCGCCTTCGTGGCCACCAGGCCGGCGATGGCGAGAACCGCGCCCAGGGTGGCGGCCAAGGCAGCCTCCAGCAGGAAGGGCAACTGGATGTAGAAGTTGGAGGCGCCCACCAGCCGCATGATCCCGGTTTCACGCCGTCGGCTGAAGGCGGCAACGCGCATTGTGTTCACAATCAGCAGGACCGTCACCACCAGCATCACACCGGCGATGATCAATGCGACGGCTTGGAGACCATTGAGCAGGCGGAAGAACTTGTCGAGGATCTGCCGCTGATCGTTGACCTGCTCGATACCCGGACGACCCTGGAAGGCAGATGCGACCACGTCGTACTTCGTCGGATCGGAGAGCTTCACTCGGAAGGACTCCGGGAGGGCGTTCTCACTGACGTTGTCCACGATGGGCGAGTTCGCGAATTGCTCCTTGAAACGCTGGTAGGCCTCGGCCTTTGACTCGAAGTACACCTCCTGCACGAGCGGCCGCAGGGATTCCAGATCGGATGCGATCTGATCGCGCTGCGCGTCGGTGACCTCTCCGCCCGCGCACGAGGGTGTGTCACTTCCCCGCGAGCACAGGAAGATCGAGACTTCGACCTTGTCGTACCAGAAGTCCTGCATGGTGGCGACCTGCGCTCGCACCAGGAGGCTGACACCGAAAAGCGCCAGGGACACCGCGACGGTGATGATGACCGCGATGGTCATCGTCAGGTTACGACGGAGACCTGCGCCGACCTCACTTGCGACGAATTGCGCTCTCATCAGCCACCGTACCCATAGACACCGCGCGTCTGATCGCGCACAACATGGCCGGATGCAAGTTCGATCACGCGCCTGCGCATCTGATCCACGATCTGGGCGTCGTGCGTGGACATCACGACGGTGGTCCCCAAACGGTTGATGCGATCCAGGAGCTTCATGATCCCGACGGAGGTTCCCGGGTCCAGGTTGCCGGTGGGTTCGTCGGCGATGAGGAGCATGGGCCGATTGACGAACGCTCGTGCGATTGCAACGCGCTGTTGTTCGCCGCCAGAGAGTTCATCGGGACGCCGTGCTTCCTTGCCCTCCAGGCCGACGACCTCCAAGACCTCCGGAACGACGCGCTTGATCTGCGACGACGGCTTCCCGATCACCTCGAGGGCGAAGGCCACGTTCTCGTAGACCGACTTGTTGGGCAGGAGTCGGAAATCCTGGAAGACGGTGCCGATCTGGCGTCGCAACGCAGGGATCTTCCAATTGCTCAGTCGGTTGAGCTCCTTGCCGAGCACCCACACCGCGCCCACGTTGGGCCGCTCCTCGCGCAGCACGAGGCGCAGGAAGGTGGACTTCCCCGAGCCCGAGGGCCCGACCAGGAAGACGAATTCACCCTTCTCGATCTCCAGGGACACATCGTCCAGGGCCGGACGATTCTGGTTCGCGTACGTCTTGGTGACGTTCTCGAAAAGGATCACGCTGGGGGCACTTTCCGGGTGGGGACGATTTCCAGCAGTCTAAGTGACGTTTCGTGAGAGTCCCTAGGACGCGCCCGACGTCTGCTTCCTCCATCGGACCCCCGCCTCGATGAAGGCGTCGATCTCCCCGTCAAGCACGGCCCCCGTGTTACCCGTCTCATATTCGAACCGCAAATCCTTCACCATTTGATAAGGATGCAGGACGTAGGAACGCATCTGGTTCCCCCACGATCCGGATGAATCTGCCTTGAGCGCGTCGAGCTTCGCCCGCTCCTCCTGGCGCCGGACCTCGAGGAGTTTCGCCTGCAGGATCGCCATCGCGGTGGCGCGGTTCTGCAATTGCGAGCGCTCGTTCTGACACGACACGACGATTCCCGTCGGAATGTGCGTGATGCGTACCGCGGAGTCCGTGGTGTTCACCCCCTGTCCACCTGGACCACTCGAGCGATACACATCGATGCGGAGGTCGTCATCAGGTATGTCGATGCTTTCCGTCTGCTCGATCACCGGGATGACCTCGACGCCCGCGAACGAAGTCTGACGTCGACCTTGATTATCGAAAGGTGAGATACGTACGAGGCGATGGGTGCCCTGCTCCACGGAGAGCGTCCCGTAGGCGTAGGGCGCCTTGATCGCGAACGTCGCGGACTTGATACCGGCTTCCTCCGCATAGGAGACGTCGTAGACCTCGTACGGCCAGCCGTGGCGCTCGCAGTAGCGGGTGTACATCCGCATGAGCATCTCGGCCCAGTCGGCGGCGTCCACTCCTCCCGCCTCGGCGCGGATCGTCATGAGCGCCTCTCGGGAGTCGTACTCGCCGGAGAGGAGGGTGCGCACCTCGAGGTCACCGATCGCGCCCTCGAGATCGGACAGCTCCTTATCCCCCTCGGCCTTGGAGGCTGCATCCCCTTCGGCCTCAGCGAGTTCGAAAAGGATGGGCAGGTCGTCGAGGCGGACCCTGAGCGCCTCGAGCTTGCGGAGCTCCCCCTGGAGATAGCTGAGGCGACTGGTCACCTGCTGCGCATGCGCCTGGTCGTCCCAGAGGTCTGGTGCCGAAGCCTGGACCTCGAGCTCGTCGATCGCGGCACGCATGCCCACGGGGTCGAGCACCTTCTCGATGCTGGCCATCGTCGATTGCAGTGCCGCCATGCGCTCGGAGGTGTCATCGGCAGCCACGAGCGCACAGGTTACGGCTACGAGGTCGGCCGGTAGTCCAGGCGGGCATCCGAGCGCACCCGGATCACGGGGGAATCGATCAGGGTGAGGAAGCCGAGTCGACCCGGAGCAGCCAATTCCACCCGCACCACGTCGTCGACCACCACGACCTGTTCCAGCCTCATGCCGGCGATGGGATCATCCACATTCGCCTCCTCGATCGCGCTCCGCACGCGCTGCACAGCCACCGCCGGGACGAGTGTCGTCGCCATGGTGGCACCGCGTGCGTAGTACGCGTCGAGGTCGATGCCCTGTGCGCCCGCAAGCGCTGCCGCATCCGCGCGTGATTGGAGAGTCATGCGCTGCAAAAAGAGCGCGGCCGCATCAGTGACGACGGCAAGGGCGAGGAGACAGATGCCGAGGAAGCCCAGACCCATGAGCAGGACGCTCCCCTCGTCTCGGCGCACTCTCATGACGGATCCGACCGGAACGAGTCGATCACCAGGGTTTGCGAATCGCGGATGGGCCAACCCACGTCACCCTCAAGCGATGCAGGGATCCACGGTAGGGGCATGACCCAGTCCATATCGACGTGCACCCTCGACCCCGGCGTCAGGCACCCACCCTCACACGTGATGCGCAGTGCATCCGCGGGTGGTTCCACACCGTGGTCGTCGAACGCCAGGGTGGCGGCGGCGCGCGCTGCCAACTGTCCCGAGGCCGGGGAGTCGGCCTGCATGAAAATGCGCGCGGCCTCGCGCACCGCATGGCCCGCGGCAGCGTGCGCACGATGGATGGCACCCACGGTGATCGTCATGTAGACGAGAGGGACCAGAAGGCCCACCGCCACCACGATGAACTCCAGCGTCGCGGACCCGCCGTCGTCCCGCCAGTTCCTCATGCCCGCTCCACGACCGCGCGCCCAGTAACGGACATGGGCACTGGACCGAGGATCCCGATGAGCGGGAGATCGGAGGTGACCGTCATTTCGACCACCGAGACTCCACCCACGATGGTCAGGCGCCCGTGGACATCCCGAATGGCGCCACCGGCCACGGAGGTCGACACCATGTCCCGGGCCCGACTCTCCCCGACTCGCAGATCGCTCCCTGCAAGCGCGGCCCCACGCGCCCCCTCCGCAGCGGCCGCAGTCAGTGTCGTGCGCACATGCAACGCCAGGGCCAACTGGAGGATCGCCAGCGCGATGAGCAGAAGCAGAGGTGTGACGAGCGCGAATTCGGCGATCGCACTCCCCTCATCTGATCGGAACCTACGGCTGAGAGACGGAGGAAATCGCACGATCGAGGACCGATGTCAGCTGATCGTCGGCGATGAGCCAGATCGCCGTTACGAGTCCCGCAGTCATCACGGCAACAAGTACCCAACCGGGAACATCACCGCGGTCGTCCCGAACGCGCTCCACTGCGGAGGCAACGAGACGCAAGGCACGGGACTGGATTCCGAGTGCTAGTCGTGTGGACATGGCATTCCTTTCTATGCGCGGGATGACGGTCATCCCGAGACGAGGGTCAGGGCACGCATGGCCGGGAAGAGGGCGATGAGCACCACTGTGGGAAGGATCAGGAAGACGACGGGGATGAGCATCGCCACGTCTTTGCGGCCGGCGAGTTCGACGAGGTGGTTGCGTTGGTGGGCGCGCGCATCCGCCGCCTGCGCCCGTAGAACATCCGCGAGGGGGGTTCCGCGCTCCAGCGAGATAGTGATCCGATCGACGAACCTCTCCACGTCTGGGGAACCCGTAACCTCGGCGACTCGTCGCAAGGCGACGTCGAGCGTCTCCCCTCCGCGGATGTCGGCCACGCACCCCCTGAGTGCGTCACTCAACTCGCCACCTGACGTCCGGCTGACGCGGGAGAGAGCGGGGACGATCGACTCGCCTGCAGCAACCGCGAAGGCCAACAGTTCAGCCACGTTCGGAAGTTGCTGTGCCACGTGCGTCCGCATGCGCTTCTCGCGAGCAACGCGATACTGCCGCTCACCCAGCACCCCGACCATGCCACCGAGGACAGGAAGGAGCACGAGCAGAAGAGGGCTCTCGCCGCCCACCGTCGCTACGACGCCCGCGATACCGCCGATGCCTACTCCCATCGCGACACACATGAGTCGCTGTGTGACCCATCCGCGCAGACCCGCGCGCTGTCGACGTTCCGGGAGCAAGGCCATGAACAGGCCCACCGGGTCGCGTCCGTCCTGCGGCGCGGTGTCGATGCCGAGGTGGATCAGAGTCCGATCCGCCAATGAGGGGCGCGCGATCATGCGGATCCGCTGGAGGACGAGGAGCAGTCCCACGCTCGTTGCCAGCCCAAGCACCGCCCCGACTCCCGCGATGCCATCGAGGGAGGTCATGCCGTCACCGCCTGCAGGTCCCAGCGGCGTTCCTGCGGGAGGCGACCGATCGCCAGCATGAGGCGATACGCGACGAGCGAGATGATCGCGGCGACCACCAACACGAGCGCTCCGAGGCCCGTACTGAATGCCGCCACAGCCTCGGGACGTGTGCACAGCAGGGCCAGAGTCACCCAGGGCGCGGCAACGGACACGCGTGCCGCATTGACCGTCCAACTCTGTCGCGCCTCAATATCACCGCGCGTACGCGCATCCTCACGGAGTAGCGCCGACAGCGTGCGGAGGACCGTGCCGAGATCCGTGCCACCGACATCCCACGCGACCGCGAGTGCAGCGACGACCCGATCAGCGGTCGGGTCGGCCATGTCCCCGCGGAGCATCTCCAACGCACCCGTGAAGGACCCCGTAGCCCGGTACTCACCTGCGAAGCGCACGAAATACGGGCGAAGGGGCTCGGGCCCGCGCCCCCCGAGATCGGTGACCGCCTCCGGCAGCGCCAGTCCCGCGCGCACCCCGGACACCAGGGAGTCCACGGCGTCAGGCCATGCGGCCCGACGCGCATGCACGAGTTGGCGTGCGCGTCGGCGCAGAAGCATGAAGGGGAGAAAACCCGCGAGTAGGGCCGCCAGGAGCGCCGCCATGGGAATCGCGGTGACGATCAGCGTCAGCGCACCGATGATCACAGCACTCGCCAGGCACGCTCCCACCACGGCGGCGGGAGTGATGCGCGGGATACCCGCGTGCGTGATCAGGACGCCCACACGTGAAGTGCGCACCCTCTGGGTCCGCGGCCGCCAGGCACTGGCCATGAGGAGCACTCCGACGGCTACGAGGAGTCCGATGAGGGCACCCATCACGCCACCCGATGCACGACGGGATCGAGAAGATCATTGAGCGCAATCCCGCACCGTGCAAAGCGATCGGGGTGGGGTGGATAGCCCGCTCCCCTCTCGAGCCCTATTCCCTGGTCCTTGAAGATGGTCGCCATTTCGACGACACCGTTCTCCACGCGTCCGGTGACGCCGGCGATCTCGGAAATCCGACGGGCACCGTCCACGTCCGTGCGTGTGTGCACGACGAGGTCGACGGCCGATGCGACGGTCGGCACGACGAACTCACCGGGAATATTGCGTCCTGCGAGAAGTGGAAGGGTGCAGAGTTTCGTGACGGCTTCGCGTGCACTGTTCGCGTGGATGGTGGCCATCGCGGGCATCCCGGAGTTCATCGCGATCAAGAGGTCGAGCGCCTCAGCCTGACGTACCTCCCCCACGATGAGCCGTGTCGGACGCATGCGCAGCGCCTCACGAACGAGGCGGCGCAGGGGAATCCCGCCCGTGCCCTCGAGACTGGGGTCCCTCGTCTGCAAGGCGACCCAGTCGGGGTGATCGACGTCGATCTCGAACACTTCCTCGCAACTGATGATGCGCTCCTGTGCTGGCACGCTGCCCAGGAGCCCTGACAACAGGGTCGTCTTCCCCGCCTGCGTGCTTCCCGCGATCACGACGTTCAATCCCGCGCGCACACTCGCATCGAGGAATCGGGCGGCGGGCTCGGTCAACGTGCCACGTGACACGAGGTCGCGAATATGCCGGGCGCGGACGATGAACTTGCGGATGTTGACGACCCAGTGCCGACGCGTGACATCGGGGATTGCCACATGGAGGCGACTCCCGTCGGGCAGCGTCGCATCGACGAAGGGCTCCGAGAGATCCAGGCGACGACCCGACGTGCGCAGCATCCGCTCGACGAGCCCGCGGACCTCACCCTCCGAGAGGACCACGTCCGTGAGGCTCGACCGGCCCTCCCGCGCGACGAACACGCGATGGGGCTCGTTCCACCAGATCTCCTCGACGGTGGGGTCCTCGAAGAGGCGTTGGAGCGGGCCGAAGCCCGCCAGGGAGTGGTGGACGTCGCGGACCATCCGGTGCGCATCCGCGGGCGATCCGGAGAGGAAGAACTCGGCTGCCTCCTGCTCGATCAGGCGCAGGACTCGGTCGGAATCGACGAGGGGGTCGATTCCTTCCCTGCGGATGTGGCCCCGCACACGAGTCTCGAGTTGCTCGCGAAGCTCGACGTCCATATCCCCGCCCTCCGTCGGTTCCGTTGACGGTAAGACGGCTCAGAGACGTACGGGAGCCCCTGGACGAGACCTTGTGGATAACGGGGTGTGGATTAGCGGGAGGTGACGCGCGCGTCACGTGCGATGAAGCGATCCCAGGCCGCCTTCACGAACTCCGGATGCTCCATCTGCGCGACGTGGCCGCTATCGGGGAGGACAACCACGTGCGCGTCACGGAAGACCGACGTCGCCCGATGCGCGGAGCGCGCATCCACGAGCGGGTCCTTACGTCCGTAGATCAAGAGCGTGGGCGCGGTGACGCGCTCGGCCAACTTCCAGGGACGGTCAGGCCCCCGATCGACATACGTCTTGAGCAAGGACCTGAGCGTGCGGAGGAAGACCTCGGGGACGTAGGGAAGCCCATCGCGCTTCTGCAGCTCGGCCACGGCCTCGGACACTCGTGCCGGCGGCAGTCGCGAGGGGTCCGCGAAGTTCGCCTCCACGGACATGCGGATGCGATCCTCGGCCTGTGCTTGCAGGAACTTCGGCATCAATCGCTCCCCGACGCCCGGGATCGCGATCATGGGCAGGTGCATATTCCCCTTCGTCGCGTACAGGCTCGGGAGCGCTGGCGAGATCAAGGTGAGGGACCGCAGAAGATGCGGATGGCGCGCGGCGAGGTTCAGCGCGACCGCGCCCCCGAAGGAGTTCCCGAACAGGTGCACGGGACCGATGTCCAACTGCTCGATGAGCATCAGCAGGGAACGGGCGTGGGCCCTGGGTGACATGTCACCGTCTCGCGGCGGCGGGGACATCCCGAATCCACCGAGGTCCACGGCGTATCCATCGACCTCATCGCGCATCCGGAACATGAGGTCGGTCCAATTGAGGGCCGAGCCTCCCAGGCCATGGACGAACACCGCGGCCGGACGATCCGTAGAGCCCGTGCTGCGCACATGGAGCGTGCGATCGGGCAGCACGATCTCCGTGCCGGGGAAGGGTCCGGGCGCGATCACGTGGTCAGGCTACGTCCTCGACCCCTCCGGAAGCGCCGAGAGTCCCGTTAGGGTGGCCGGATGGTGGAAGCGGCGCCTCGTGGAGCGCGACTTCCACGTGAGCAGCGGCGCGAGCAGATCCTGGCTGCCGCCCGGGACGTCTTCGGACACCGCGGTTACCACCCGACATCCATGGAGGAGATCGCCGACGGCGCCGGCGTCACCAAGCCCGTCATCTACCAGCACTTCGATAGCAAGCTCGACCTCTATCTGGCGGTACTCGACACGACGATCGACGAACTCCTCACCGCCACGGACATGGCCCTGCGTTCCACCACGGACAACAAGCTGCGCGTGCAGCAGACGATGCGCGCGTACTTCGCCTTCGTTGACTCCACGGATGGCATCTACCGTTTGCTCTTCGAAAGCGACGTGATCGGTACGGAGGACGTCCGTACTCGCGTGGATCGGGCGCACGCCGAGGTCGCGCGTCGCATCGCCGCCGTCATCGCGGAGGACACGGACCTCGGCGAGTCCGAGACTCTGCTGCTGGGCTCCGCGCTCCAGGGCCTGGCCCAAGTGGCTGCGACCCGATGGATCCGCGGGCACACCGGCACGATGGAACGCGACGAGGCGGCCGATCTTGTCGCGGCGCTCGCGTGGCGCGGTATTCGCGGCTTCCCGCTGACCCACCCTCGTGCGGAATCGACCGGAGCTTCCTGAGAACATGTCCATACCCGAGTGTGAGGATCAGTAGTGGAAATCAAGATCGGCGTTCATGACCACCCGCGCGAGTTGACGATCGACAGCGAC
Organism: uncultured Bifidobacteriaceae bacterium; assembly: GCA_964495555.1. Classification (GTDB taxonomy): domain Bacteria; phylum Actinomycetota; class Actinomycetes; order S36-B12; family S36-B12; genus VGCC01. The sequence goes on from CAZBWA010000010.1 coordinate 30,941, forward strand.
GACACGGTGGAGGCCATCGAGGGTCTCGTGCGTGCAGCCATCGTCTCCGGCGAGGTGCTGCGCCTCACCGATTCCAAGGATCGGACCGTGCTCGTCCCGGCGGACAAGATCGCCTTCGTCGAGATCACCGCTGCGACGCGCGGACGCGTCGGCTTCGGCTCCCCCGCCTAGGCGGCCAACCCCATCTCCGCCATGCGGCGCGAGTGATTCTCCGTGAGTCGCGCGAGCATGCGCCCGATCTCGGCCAGATCCGCACCGGGGCGATCCACACCGCCGACGAGAAGGCTCGACAGGGCATCACGTTCCGCGGCCACCCGCTGCGCCTGAGATAGGGCCTCGCCCACGAGGCGGCGGCCCCAGAGCGCGAGCCGTCCAGCGACTCGCGGATCTTCATCGATCGCGGAGCGGACAGCATCGACGACGAACTCCGACTGACCCAGGTCCTCGCAGACGCTCAGGACGAGATCGCGCGTCGCGGGATCCAGGCGCGCGGCGATCTCCCGGTAGAAATCCATACCGATGCCGTCCCCCACGTACGCCTTGACGAGCCCCTCCAGCCAATCGCTGGGCTTGGTGTGGACGTGGAAATCATCGATCGGCGTACGGAACGGAGCCATGGCGATCAGAGGGTCGACACCCAGCTCCCCCAGCCGGCGACTCAACTCCTCGTAATGACGGAACTCCGCGGCCGCCATTCCCGAGAGCGCGACGGTGTCGGCGAGCGTCGGGGACATAGCCGCATCCGCCGCAATGCGCTCGAATGCGCTGAGTTCGCCGTAGGCGAGAACCCCAAGGAGATCGACAACCGCCGCCCGGTACTCCGGATCCTGGTCCAGGAGATTCGCGGGGACCGACATGGCCGCAAGGCTAGTGGCAGCCACCCGGTAGACTGAGGCCAGCACAATCGTGCATGACGCCGCGCGACACTCACCGCGCGAGACACTTGGAGCAGTTCTGAGCACAGTTGATCCCACCTCGGCCCCCACGTTCGCCGAACTCGGCGCCGAAAAGACCATCGTCGATGCACTGGCAGCCGATGGCATCGAATTCGCCTTCCCCATCCAGCAGATGTGCATGTCCCTGGCCCTCGAGGGCAAGGACCTCATCGGACAGGCGAAGACGGGAACCGGCAAGACCCTCGGGTTCGGGGTTCCCCTCCTGCAGCGGCTGACATCCCCCCTGTCACCGGACTACACATCCGAGCCCGGGGTGGGCAAACCCCACGCCCTCGTCGTGTGCCCCACGCGGGAACTCTCCCTACAGGTTGCAACGGACCTCGAACGCGCAGGACGCATCAAGGGAACGCGCGTGCTCGCCATCTACGGGGGCCGCGCGTACGAGCCACAGATCGACGCTCTCACCGCCGGCGTCGACGTCGTCGTCGGAACCCCGGGGCGCATCATCGATCTCGCGACGCGTGGACCACTCGACCTGAGCCACGTCCGCGTACTCGTCCTCGACGAGGCCGACGAGATGCTGGATATGGGCTTCCTTCCCGACGTCGAGCGCATCGTGGACCTGCTCCCCAAGGAGCGGCAGACGATGCTCTTCTCCGCGACCATGCCCGGACAGATCGTCGCCCTCGCACGTCGCTATATGACCCAACCGATCCACATCCGCGCATCCGAACCCGGCGATGACAGCGCCACGGTCGATGCCATCGAACAGCATGTGTGGCGGGCGCACCCGATGGACAAGATCGAGCTTGTCGCCCGCATCCTCCAGGCGGAGGGTCGTCATCTCGCGATGATCTTCACCCGTACCAAGCGCAAGGCCCAGAAGATCGCGGATGAGTTAACCGAGCGTGGATTCGCCGTCGGTGCCGTGCATGGGGATCTCGGCCAAGGCGCACGCGAGCAGGCGTTGCGCGCCTTCCGCTCGGGCAAGGTCGACGTCCTCGTCGCCACGGATGTCGCGGCCCGCGGAATCGACGTCGATGATGTCACGCACGTCGTCAACTACGAGTGCCCCGACGACGAGAAGACCTACCTGCACCGCATCGGGCGTACGGGACGCGCCGGGGCTTCCGGCGTGGCCGTGACGCTCGTGGACTGGGAGGACGTCGCGCGCTGGCAGATGATCGATCGCGCACTCAAGTTGCCTTTCAAGGACCCCCTTGAGACGTACTCGACGAGCGAGCACGTCTACACCGGCTTGAAGATCCCCGCGGGGACGACCGGCAAGTTGCCCAAGGAACGCCGCACGCGCGCGGGTCTCACGGCCGAAGCGGTGGAGGACATCGGCGAGACCGGCAAGCGCTCCGGGAAGGGCGCCGATAGGGGATCGGGCAAGCGCTCCGACAAGGACTCACACAAGGGATCCGGCAAGGGATCCGACAAGGGTGGCCACAAGGACCGCCCGCGTCCGAAGTCCGATGCGCCGCGCGAGAAGCCGAAGGACGGCGCAGCCAAGCGCAAGCGCCAGCGCACCCGCGGTGGCGCCCCTGTGTCAGGCGAGTAGGACCTCGGCAAGGTTCCGGTAGGCGGCCGCGACGCCCGACGTAGGCGCGGTCGCTAACACCGTCCGGCCGGTGGCCGGGGCCTCAGCGGCCCGGACGCTGCGCGGGATCGGGGCGAAGACCGGGACCCCATACCTCTCCGCCAGGTCATCGCGGATGGCACGGGCATGGGCCGTGCGCCCGTCGAACAGCGTGGGAAGGATCCCCAGCACCCGCAGATCGGGATTCGCCCAACGGCGTACTTCCTCGACGGTCTCCGTCAGTTGGCCCACGCCGCGATGCGACAGCGTCTCGCAGTGCACCGGGATGAGCACATCATCCGCGGCGACGAGTGCGTTGATGGTCATGATGCCCAGTGACGGAGAGCAGTCGATGAGGATCCAGTCGTAGTCCGAGCGCATCGGCTCCAAGTGATCGCGGACGAGTCGTTCACGCCCGCTGCGACTCGCCAACGCGTGGTCGGCACGCGCCAGGTCCGACGTGGCCGGAAGCAGATCGACTCCCTCCGCCGTGGACACGATGCTGGCCGTGTTCCCCAGGAACGGTGTGGCGTCCCGGGGCAGGTCCTCCGGATCGATGCCGAGGGAGAAACTGGCACACGCCTGGGCGTCCAGGTCGACGACGAGGACGCGTTGGCCGCGTTCGGCCAGCGCCGAGGCCACGGTGATCGCGGTGGTGGTCTTGGCCACACCACCCTTTTGGTTGGCGATCGCGAGGATGCGCGCGCGCCTGCTGCCGTTCACGGTCCTAGTCTGCTGCGTCCCGCATCGCGGCCCACGACTGCGCTCTCGTGTGCGATTGCTGCCCGGCTGGGCACAACTCGAGGAAGTCGCAGTACGCGCACAACCCTCCCGGACGTGGTGGGAACAACTCCGCGGCAACCTCGTCGATCACGTCGTCGTCGACAGCGGCAAGGGTGTCCTGGGCACGCCGGATGTCGACGGCGGCCGATTCCACCCGTCGGAGGTGTTCCAGGAGGGAATCCTCGGTGTGATCCCATCCGGTGACCGTTCCGCTGGGGATGTGATGCAACTCGACGCGGGAGCACTCCTGCTTCAGCGTGCGTTGCACCATGAGGGCGTAGAGAGCCAGGGCCTCTGCCGATCGGGCGTCGTCGGACGTGGGTACCCCCTTACCCGTCTTGTAGTCGACGATGACGTAGCGCCCATCCCGCTCGTCGATCCGGTCGATGCGTCCCTCGATCACGAGTGCATCGGTCACGAATCCGAGGGTGCGCTCGTGGCTCACCGGTTCGCAGTGCGGATCGACGTCGACGAGATACGCCTCGGTCATGTCCGCCGCGCGCACCCGCCATTCATCACTGTGCTGGGCGTCGCGGTACCCAGCCGAGATCCACGACGCATCCATCAGCGCTCGCACGGCCTCCGGCCGGCGATCCTCCTCGGGAAGCTCCCACCAGGCCTTGAGCGCGTTGTGTACCGAGATTCCGAACGACGTGTGCGCCCAGGACAGACGGGGTACCCGCTGCTTGCGTATGTAGCGGAAGAGGAATGCCCGGGGGCAGGTATGCCACCCCGCGACTTTGCTCGGTGAGAGCTTCAACCGCGTCGACATCCTCGGAGCCTAGGGCTGGGCAGCGTGCCGTCCGCCGAGGAATCCCCAGGCCCTCAAGGCATCGAGTAACCCCGGACTCGTGTCCCAGTGCTCGAGATCACTCATGGGTACCCAGCGGACATCGCGAGCGTCGTCACCGGCCGCCATCTCTCCCGCGAGCACCGTGACGAGGAAGTCCCGGATGACGTAGGTCCCACCGGTGGGGGCCTCGCGGAGGACTGTTCCGACTTCGCGCACCACCTCGACGTCCAACCCGGTCTCCTCCCGCACCTCGCGCACCACCGCGGCGGTGGCATCCTCACCGTGCTCGACACGACCGCCGGGCAGCGACCACTGGCCGAGGGCCGGGGGCTGTCCCCGCTGGATCAGCAGGATGCGGCCGTCCCCGTCGACGCAGACGGCGCCTGCACAGGGGATATCCGTCATGGTTCAGGAAGGCGGCTGGAATGTGCGCGTGCGGGACATGCCCGCTGCGCGGCCCTTCATCGCGACGACGAGCGCGATTTTGCGCGATGCCTCGTCGATCATTTCGTCTCCGAGCATCACCGCACCTCGGGCGCCACCCGCACTCGAGGTGTGCCAGGCGTACGCGTCGAGGATGAGTTCGGCGTGGTCGTAGTCGTCCTGGCGCGGGGAGAACGTCTCGTTGACGACAGCGATCTGATCGGGATGGAGCACCCACTTGCCATCGAAGCCCAGGGCAGCCGTGCGTGCAGCCGAGCGACGCACACCCTCGAGATCGCGGATCTGGAGATACGGCCCGTCGATCGCGAGCACATCGTGGGCTCGTGCCGCCATGAGGATGCGCATGAGGATGTAGTGGAACGCGTCTCCGATGTCGTAGCCAGGAGGCTGCTCCCCCACGACGAGGGACTTCATGTTGATGCTCGCCATGAAATCGGCAGGCCCGAAGATCAGAGTCTCGATTCGGGGGGACGCGGAGGCGATCGCGTCCACGTGGACCAGTCCTGAGGCACTCTCGATTTGCGCTTCGATACCGATGCGCCCCACATCGACGCCCGTCGCCTTCTCCACCTGCGTGAGGAGCAGGTCGAGTGCCACCACCTGCTCAGCGCTCTGCACCTTGGGCAGGATGAGAGTGTCCAGGGTGGTGCCGGCGGCTTCGACCACATCGACGACATCCCGGTAGGTCCATTGCGTGGACCAGTCGTTCACCCGCACCGACAGGATCCGGTCACCGAAGCCGCCCTCGTGGAGCGCGGTGACGACGGTGCGTCGCGCGTCATCCTTGGCCGAGGGCGCCACTGCGTCCTCGAGGTCGAGGAACACCTCGTCAGCGTCGAGGCCACGGGCCTTGTCGATCATCGCCGGATTCGAGCCGGGGACCGCCAGGGTCGAGCGCCGCGCCCGAATGGAGCTCACCGGGCGATGCTAGCGATCAGTCCACGTGTCCTAGAGTCCACGGGTGGTGGGACGCGCCCGATTCGCAGTCGCACTCCTCTTCTTCTCGAACGGCCTTGCACTCAGCACCTGGATTCCCCGTCTCGTCGACGTCCAGACCGGCCTCGCTATCTCCGACGGCACCTTGGGCGTGGTGCTCGCAATGGGCGCGGTCGGCGGGATCGTGCTCGGTCCCTTCGCGGGACGCGCCGCCCTTCGCTGGGGAAGTGGTCGCGTCGCGTGGGTGTCCCTCCTCCTCCTGGCACCGCTCAGCCCGCTGATCGCGGTGATGCCGAACGCGTGGAGCCTCGCCCTGCTCCTCGCCTGGCTCGGAGGCATGGACGCGGTGATGGACGCCGCGATGAACGCGCAGGGCATACGCGTTCAGAAGCACTACTCGACATCGATCCTCAACGGATTCCACGGATACTGGTCCCTCGGCACGGTGATCGGCGGTGCGATCGGCGCCGGCAGCGCGCTGATCGGCGCTCCGCTCCTGCTCACGTTGGCCGTCACCGCCACCATCCCGACGGCTGCAGCAATCGCCAGTGCACGCTGGGTTCTCGCAGCCCCCGACCCCGAAACGCACCTGGAGGAGGTCCCCGCGACGGCCGACCCGGGCTCGTATTCCCCGCGCGTGCGCTTAACATCGCTGACCCCGGTGACGTTCCTCCTGGGAATCTTCACGGTGCTTGCCGTGATCGTCGAGGACGTCCCCGCGCGATGGAGCTCGGTGTATCTGACGTCGATCGACGTGAGCGATCAGTACGTCGGGGTCGCGTTCGTCGCCTTCACCGTCGCCATGATGATCGGACGCTTCACAGGAGATCGACTCGTCGATCGATTCGGTGAGATCACAGTCGTGCGCACGAGCATGATCGCGGCCGCGATCGCCCTCATCCTCGGGCTGCTCAGCTCCTCTCTCGTCGGATTCACCCTCGCCTGCGTCGTGACCGGCTTCGGGACAGCGACCCTGTTCCCGGCCGCGATGCGCGCGGCCGCGCATCTCCCGGGCATTCGACCGGCCTCCGGCGTAGCCGTGGTGAGCTGGCTCGCGCGCTCGGCATTCTTTATCGCCCCGCTCGTCGTCGGATTCGTCGCGGATGCAGCCGGACCCGCATGGGGCATCGCGTGCGCCGCGGTCGCGGCCGCCATCGCGGTCCCACTCGCCGCCGTGCTCAGATGGGGCTCGTCTCCGTCGGCTCGCGCGGCGAACTCGAGCGAATGACCAGGATCAACCCGAGGAAGATGAGGCCGACCGCGGGGTAGATGGCCAACGGGGGAATCTGTCCGAGCCAGATGGCCGCGATCAGCGTGGCACCGGGCATCTCCAGCAGGATCGAGGTCGACACGACCGTTGCCGATGTGGTGGCAAGGACCTTGTTCATCAGCGTGTGACCGAGCAGCTGAGCAAGGATCGTCAGCGCAATGATCATCACCCACGCCTGTGCACTGAACCCGACGAACGGCTGATCGGCCAGTAGCGCAATGGGCACGATGGTGATCGCCGAGGCGAAATACAGAACAGACGTCATGGTCGCGGTGGGCACCGTCTGCCGCACTCGCTCAGCGATCGTCACATACGCCGCTGCGAACATCGCCGATACCAACGCCAATGCATCGCCGAGAAGCGCACGGGGATCCATGGCGAAGTCGATACCACTGAGGAGCACGACTCCGCAGAAGGCGATGATGATCCCCACCCACGCAGCGCGTGGGATCCGCACACCGAGAGCGCGGGCGATGATCGCAGCCCAGATCGGCTGGGTGGCGACGAATGCCGTCGACGATGCGATGGATGTCAACCACAGGGACGGGATCCACGTCGCGAAATGCAGTCCCAGCAGGATCCCAGCGATGACAGTGAGACGCACCTCCCGCCTCGTCAAGGATGCAAAGGCAGCTCGCTCGCGAAGGGCGACCCAGATCCCGGTGAGGCCGCCGCCGATCAGGCACCGCCAGAACGCGATGGCCAGCGGGGCGGCAGGAGTCGCCGCAATCAGGGGTCCACTCAACGAGATGAACACCACGGCCACCGAGAGCCGGACGAGATCCGCAGCCGGCGGGCGGGTCATCACCCGTTGATTCACGCCATGCTCCTGATTCCGATGCGGGAGTAGCC
>CAZBWA010000011.1:0-34858 GCA_964495555.1 uncultured Bifidobacteriaceae bacterium
GCCTCGGCGACGATGTCGGCGCCCGGCTGCAGGTAGAGGTGGTAGGCGTTGGCCAGCAGCGCCTGGGCGCCGAGATCCCGCATGGACTCCGGGAGGACCGCCTTCACACTCGCGCGGGTTCCGACGGGGATGAAGGCGGGGGTGGCGATATCTCCGTGGGGTGTGCGGATGGTCCCGGTGCGCCCGCGCGCATCCTCCATCCGCTTCGACACGGTGAAATCGGGCTGCACGGAACCATCCAATCGGTGCGGAATGCTGAACTGTAGTGATGCAAGGCAACACGTGTGACTCGATGTAACGCGAGGGTCAGAATTTCCTTGAAAATCTTGGGAAAACCCCTTGTGGCGCCTTGACCAGGACTGTTAGAAATCTCTTACGCACCGCAAGGTGCGGGCGAGATCGGAAGCAACGCCTAACGGTTCGACCGGAAAGGCCCCGGGTGCTGGCGGGGTCGGCGAGGTGGAAGGTAGCGCGGAGTCGGACAGACTCGGTCAGCAAAGGCGGAAACGCCGGAGTGAGCACCGCGGACTGCACAGCCGCGGAGGCCCGGGAAACCGGAGACCTGAGCCCGACTTCATGGCGAGGCCCCTCGAACTCATACTTCGAGGGGCCTCGTCGCGTGTGGGCGGTCGCCGCCTCCACCACTTCGTATTGTCCATGACCGGGCCACGGGCCCAGCCCGCGCCACGCCGTCGCCGTACCCTCAACCATGCGCTGGCTGATCGCCCTGAGCCTCGTCCTGCCCCTGCTGACGGCCACCCCCGCCCACGCCGAGCAGGGCCTCGAGGCGTACCGCACCCAGGAGGTCTCCTGGCGTGCCTGCGGCCAGGGCTCCTGGTGCGCCACCGCGGAGGTGCCCCTCGACTACGGCGACCCGGGGGGAGCCCGGATCTCGCTCTCGCTGAGGGCCACCGCTCCCGCGGTCCCCGACGGCAGCCGCCCCGCGCTGCTCGTCAACCCCGGCGGACCCGGGGCCACGGCCACCGACTACGTCTCCTACTTCGCCGACCTGGTGGGCGCCTCGGTCTCGGAGACATACGACATCGTCGCCTTCGACCCACGCGGTGTCGGTGAGTCGTCGCCGATCGAATGCCTGACCGGTCCCGAGACAACGCGGTGGCTGCGCACGGACACCTCCCCCACGTCCCCCGGTGACGTGCGCACACTCCTGCGTCGGGCCGCGGCGATCGGTCCCGGTTGCCTGCGTATGTCCCCGGAGCTCGCACGCCATGTCGGCTCCCAGAACACGGTCTCGGACATGGACGTCATCCGGTCTGTACTGGGTCAGGAGACGTTGAACTGGTTCGGCTTCTCGTACGGGACGCTCCTGGGGGCCACGTATGCGCAGAGATTCCCCGAGCGTGTGGGACGCATGGTCCTCGACGGCGCCGTCGACCCATCGCTGGACGCGATGGAATTGTCCCGCGATCAATCGCGCGGATTCCAGACCGCGATCCGCCGATTTGCGGAGGGGTGCGCGCGGGCCGCGCGCTGCCCACTCGGATCCTCGACCTCGGCGGTGATCGACGGCATCAATCGACTCCTCGCGCGGCTGGAGCGGTCACCCCTGCCGACCGACTCGGGCGCGACCCTCGTGCAAGCGGAGGCGACGACAGCCTTGTTCTTCAGCATGTACAGCACCGACCTCTGGCCGCTGCTCGAAGATGCACTGGCTTCTGCCCAGCGCGGTGACGGCACTGACCTCGCAGGATTGGCCGCCATCGCCAACCAGCGGACGGGTCCCACCAGTTACAGCTCGAACATCAACTCGGCATTCCTCGCCATCGGATGCTGGGACTCTCCCGCCCCTCCGGGCCGTGCCGGACTCGCCTCCGCAGCACGTCGATGGTCCAAGGACGCCGCTGTTCCCGATCTCGCCACGGCAATGGCCTGGGGTAACGCCCCGTGCAGCACCTGGTTCGGGCATGCATCCGAACCGCCCGCTCCCGTCAGCAGCACGACCGACGCGGGCATTCTCATCATCGGCACCCGATTCGATCCCGCGACGCCCTACACCTGGGCTCGCAGCCTGTCCCGTCAGCTGCCGACGAGTCGCCTCCTCACATTCGAGGGCGATGGCCACACCGCGTACGGGGCCGGCTCCGCATGCGTGCAACGCCTCGCGGACGCGTACCTGCTCTCGGCCTCACTGCCTGCACCGGGAGCGCGTTGCTAAGCCTCGGGACCGTCCTTGTCGCTGCCGTCATCGCGCGCCAGTCCGGCGAGGAACTCTTCGACCTGGGCCGCGATCTGGTCACCGCTGGGGATGTCGTCGCCGGTCCACGACGTTGCCGCAGACGTGGACACGGAGTCGTACTGTGCCTCGAGAGCGGCCACCACGGCCGCGAATGACTCGTTGTCCGCGACCTGGGCTGCCACATCCTGAACCGCACGTTCCGACGCCGATGACAGAGCCGATGCATCGACCTGAAGACCGACGACGTCCTGGAGTCCTGTGAGCAAGGCGACCGCACCCTGCGGGAACTCGAACTGCACGAGGTAATGGGGAACCTGGGCGGTGATCCCGATCGACGGCATGTCCAACTCGGCTCCGTGCAACTCGAGCATGGCCCCCACGTGACCGGGCACCTCGATGTCCCCCAGCATGGCGCCGCGGCCCGCGACCAGTGAGGGCTCGTTGCCGTGGACGATCACGGACAGCGGACGCGTGTGCGGGATGGGCCACGGGATCGCCGACAGTCCGACCAAGGCGGACACGCGGTACCGCTCGATGATCAGATCGACGGCACCGATGAACCGCTCCCATTGGTAGTCCGGCTCGGGCCCTGCCAACAGGAGGAAGTCCCGGTTGTCATCATCCGTGACTCGATGCAGGGATATGCGCGGGATGTCTACCGAGGTGAAGTGATCGGACGAGAAGAGCATCCGGGGGCGCCGAGCCCTGTAGTCGATGAACTCGTCGGAATCGAATGAGATGAGCAGATCATGCGGCCGCGTCAAGAGGTGGTCGATGGCGATGCGCACCCCGTTGCCTGCATCGACGAAGCCGGAGAAGGCGTGCACGAGGACGGGTGGCTCGTCGAATTGCGACTCTTGATGGATGCGCATGACATCCGACGGCGATCGCATGAACACCTCCTACCAGCACTCTAGGCGTGCGTGATGGCCACCACCACTGTCACGGGAGAGACTTCTCGCTAGGCGAACGCCTAGGACGCCGGTGCGGACTTCTTCGCCGCGGACTTCGCGGGGGCACTCTTCTTCGCCGCCTTCTTCGGGGCAGGTGTCGCCTCGATGGCAGGCGGCTCAGGCTCCGGCGTCATGACCTGTGACCACACGTCCTGCTGCTGCGCATCGAGTCGGCGCTGCCACCACAGCCAGGCTCCCGCGGCGCCCGTGAGGACTACGACGAGAAAGAGGAATCTCTTCATGGGTCGACGCTAACACCGCCGCCGGGCTGCCGCATGAAGCGTCGGAAAACCTCCGAGACTGCATCACTCGACAGGAAGGCATCACGCTGTTGCGGGTCCAGGCTGAGCGCGTACTCGCACACGCGTGACCAGGCCATGCCGACCGCCTTGGTCAAGGCAGCGGCCACGGTGGCCGAAATCGCCGATCCGGCGATCTGGCCACCCGGCACGAACTTGAGCAGGTTCGTGACGGCATAGCGCCCGGCCATCGTGGCCCCGCCCGTGAGCACCACCGACCCCGCGATCGCGAGGGTCCGCGAGGTGCTCGGCGGCAGGCCGTAGGCCGCGGTGATCCGGGCGATCATCGTCACCTGGTTCGGAACCAGCAGCGCCGCGTCAGCGAACGGGATCGGGGCCGCGCCTACGCCGGAAGCGACCGCCACCGCTTGGCGAATGACGGCCGCGACCGCTTTTTTCTTGCGCTCCAGGTCCAGCCTTTGCGCGGCGGTCAGGGCACCTTCGACGGCATCCGGGACGATTGCATATGTCACGTCGAGCAGTTCGTGCAGGCCGGCCACGGGGGAATCGGTGAAGGAGTCTGCGACGGCATTGGTCAGGACAGGCCTCCCACCGGGATGGATCGGAAGACCGCACTGCTCGACGTAGCGCGCGAACTCCACCGCCTCCGGATGCGGCCGCCCATCCCGGAACGGCACCTGCGTGATCACCACGATCACCGGGAGACCGAGGTCGGCGATGCGACGCACGAAATCCTGCTGCGCCTGCTCGAAGCGACGATCCGACCAACGAACGGCGTACCAGACCGCGTGGATCCTCTGATCCATCGGTGCCGTGCTCCGAGATGCGACGAGATCCTGCAGACCCTGCAGGATCACATCCCCCGACGTTCCGGTCTCGAAGCCCTCGGAGTCGAAGATTCCCAGGAAGGCATCCGGGTGCCGGTAGTAGATCAAGCCCTTCGTCACGGGACGACCCACACCCGTCTCGGCGACCTCTGCGCCGAAGATCGCGTTGAGCAGGGTCGACTTCCCTGCACCCGTCTTCCCGAAGATCGCCAGGTTGAAGCAGCCGAGAGACGCGTACGCCTCGGCCAATTCCTTCCCGAAAAGGGCCTCGAGGGCGGCGGGCCCGAGATCCGGTGGGGCGGGATCCTGAGGCGACATACCTCGAGCGTACGCGTCACCCTCCCGACCTTCGGGTTACCGTGGAGACCTTCCCCGGGAGAGGTCATGCGTCGTCTCGTATCGATGATCGTGCTGATCGTCGTCGTGGTCGGAATCACCGTCGCCGGGATCCAGGGATGGAACTACGTCTCGACGGTGCGCGACTCCGGCCGCCTCGGCGGGGTCGTCGTCGTGCCCGCGACGTACACGCCGGTCATCCGCGCGGCCGCCGAACGCTGCCCACAGGTCCCGGTGCGGATCCTGGCCGCCCAGATCGCGGCGGAAAGCAGTTGGGATCCATCGGCGATCAGCCCAGCCGGCGCTCAGGGCATCGCCCAGTTCATGCCCGGAACCTGGAAGCAGTACGGCATCGACGGTGACGGTGACGGCGTCGCCGACGTCTGGAACCCCGTCGACGCGATCCACTCGGCAGCTGCACTCAACTGCGTCAACCGTCGACTGGTGCGCGAAGTCGAGGGGCGCAACATCGAGAACATCCTCGCTGCCTACAACGCAGGGCACGGTGCCGTGCGCACCCACGGCGGTATTCCGCCTTATCCGGAGACGGAGCAGTACGTGGAGCGGATCCTCACATGGGCGAAGACCGTGGAGTTCGAGGAGCCCGTCACGCAATGACGACGATCGACTGGAGGTTCTCGACGACCAGTCGGCCTTCGGGAGTCCACAGCCGTCGCAATTCGCTCGTGAACCCTTCGTTGCTCGCAGTGAGGTCGCCCTCGTAGTAGAGCGGACGGCCCGGGTCGAGATCTTCGGGGTCGACGAGCAAAGTCGCGGCAAACATCACAGTCGCCATCGGGCGCAGTCGCTCCGACGCGACCAAAGCTCCCGGCCACCAAGCATCGACGATGCCCAGCGCGCGGCTCGCGGTCCACGGCTGCCCGTCTCGGAAGGACACCCACCCACGCGTGCTCGCAGCGCCGCCACTCCCCGGGATCCCCGCGAAGGGACGGAACGACACGTGCGGCCCGAAGGCCGGACCCATCGGGGGCTCGACCGGCTGCTCGGGCACCTCCGTCCACTCCGGCCGTGGCTCCATGCGCGCCCGACCCCACCCGCGTTGCGCATCCACGTCGACGTCCCTGGCCGCTCCGGTGATCACCGACGCATGGACGACAGGCCTGCCCTGGGCGACGATGTCGACGTTCCACGTCGTCATCGCGCTCCCCCGTCGCACCTCGCACACATCGATCTGCTGCCCACCCACCAGGACCGGACCGGACATCTGGACGGTGACGACCCTGATCGGCCGCTCCACGGCCTCCCGGCGCCGGACTGCGTCCACGCACGCGGCAACGACGAGACCGCCCCAGGCGCCACGCCCCTGCTGCCAGCCATCCGGGACGTCCCACGTGAACCCCTCCCCGCGGGGGGTGAGGGCGTGCGCCTGCTCGAAGGAGATGGTCATGCGCTCGCCGTCTGAGTCGGGGCCGTGCTCGGCCGAGCGCTATCGGAGATGTCGACGCCATCGGAGCCACTGCCGAGCGCAGACTTGCGCAGCCACTTCTGCCAGGGGATGTTCCACAACCCACCCGGACCGTTCCATGGCTCCATCAGCGAGCCTCCGGTGTTTTTGTAGACCACGACGTCACCCGGAATGGTCGTGTCGAAGATCCACCGGGCGTCCTGTTCGAACATGTTGGTACATCCGTGTGAACCGTTGTACCTGCCGAGGCGGCCATAGGCCCAGGGGGCGGAGTGGATGAACTCACCGGTGGGGGTGAGCCGGGTGTTCCAGTTGGACGGCAACGCGTAGGCCTGCGTCGGGTCCGTGATGCCGAGGGACTCACTGCGATAGACCTTGTACGGCTCCTTGGCCGCGCTGATGACCTTGACACCGTTGCGCGTCTCCCAGTCAGGACCGCCGAGAGAGATGCGGAACTCCTTGACCCGATCACCATCCATCCAGACCCGCATGGACTTCGTCGACCCGTCTACCTGCGCCACGAACGCGCGCGCCGTGGCGAAGGTGTACACACCATCCAGAGTGGGCGAGCCGAGCAGCATCCGTCCGTCCACCCGACCCATCAGCACGTCGCCGAGGGTCGAGGTGATCGCGATCGTGGACTTGGCCGGCCAGTAGTTCTGCGGCCGGAACACCACAGTGCGGTCGTCGATCCACCCCCATGCTCCGGGCACGACCTCGGTGACGCCCGAAGCACTCGTTGCGGTGACGACGAGGTGTCGTTCGACGGCAGCCTTCCGTGCAACGGGTGCACTGAACACCAAGGATGGAAGAGTGCCGACCCCGAGCCTCGTGCGAACACCGGACACGTCGGGGATGTTGCCGGCCGCGTCGAAGCGTGCGGTCACCCGGCGCACCTTCCCGACGACGGATGCGGGTTTGTCCGGGTCCACACCGACGGGAGAGGACGGAACGCCCGAGGCTGGCGTCGACGGCGCACTCGTTCCCGCCGGCCCCACAGTGCGCAAGACCACGCGGTAGATGCGGCCGTTCATGAGGCCGCCGATGGTGCACGTCCCGATCGGGTCCGTGCACGCGGTCCAGGGTCCGTTGTCCAGCGAATACTCGGTGGACGACGCTCCCGCGCCGGGTTCGTAGAACAGGGTGATGACCTGCGGACCGGTGGCGACCTGGGCGATCGCGGGCGCGGTGGGCACGGCTTCCTCCGCCATGGCGGCGGGGGCGATGAAGAGACAGGCCAGCAGGACCGTCACGGCCGGGGAAGTGCGCACGGGTCCGACTCTAGGTGCGGCCGGCGGCCTGATCCAAGCGATCGTTCACCAGTCGACGAGCTGCCGGTCCTCCCACAGGAGTCCCGTCGGTTGGCCCGCCGCGCGCGCGGCCAACCACACGATGGTGTCCGCGCCCTCCTCAGCCGAACGCGGCGCATCCGGGCCGCCCATGTCTGTACGGCAATGGCCCGGGCACATCGCATCCACCAGGACCCCGCGAGCTCCGTGCCCGGTCTCGGCCGCGAAGGAGCGCACGAGGGCGTTCACTCCCGCCTTGCTGACGCGGTACGGGACGAGGCCCCCCTCGAGCCCCGGGCCGGTGCTGCGGCCCAGGCATGCGGACACCACGATCACGCGACCGTCGCGCCGCTCCACCATGCCCGGCGTGAAGCAGCGAAGGGTATGGAACACCCCGTCGAGGTTGATGCTCAGGACTCGTCGCCACTCCTCCGGCGACGTGCGCAGCGTCTTGGTCATACGACCCGCCATCACCCCAGCCGACGCGATCACGATGTCGGGGCTGGCGATCCGCTCGGCCGCAGCCGCCATCCCTGGGCCGTCGGCAACGTCGACCACCGCGCACTCCGCGTCGATTCCCTCGGCGCTCAATTCCGCCACCGCCGCGTCAGCGCGCGCACGATCGGTTCCGATCAGGACGACGCGCGCGCCCTCGCGCCCCAATCCCCGGGCCGCCGCTAGGCCGATCCCTCGGGTGCCCCCGGTCACGAGCGCGGTCCGGCCGTCGAGTGTCCCCATGGGGGGAGCCTGCCCGTCGTCATGCATTCACGCATCCCGGTACCCTTCTTAAGGGTCGCGAAGCGCGGCTCATGTCGGGAGAGGATCGCGGGGTGTCTGCAGAGCCCTTGGCCGACTTCGGGCCCAATGAATGGCTCGTGGACGAGATCTACCAGCAGTTCCTCGCCGACCGGAATTCCGTCGACCCCGCCTGGTGGGAATTCTTCGAGGGGTACCAGCCCACCGATCTCTCGCCGGCTGCCGTACCCGCGCCCCCGGCCACCACACCCTCACCTTCGTCGACACCGACTCCCGCGCCCGCGCCCGTGACGACACCGTCCTCCACTCCCCCGCCCACAGCCGCCGCACCGGCGACCTCCGAGGACACCGTGACGGTTCTCAAGGGCCCAGCCGGCCGGGTTGTGGCGAATATGGACGCGAGCCTGACCGTGCCCACCGCTACGAGCGTGCGAGGAATTCCCGCGAAGCTCGTGATGGACAACCGCGTGGTGATCAACAACCACCTCACCCGAGGACGTGGCGGCAAGGTGTCCTTCACGCACCTCATCGGGTATGCCGTGGTGCGCGCGGCTACCGAGATGCCGTCCATGAACAGCAGCTTCACGGAGGTCGCTGGCAAGCCAGCCCTCGTCACTCATCCGGATATCAATCTCGGCATCGCGATCGATGTCGCCAAATCCGATGGCTCGCGTCAATTGCTGGTGCCCTCGATCAAGGCCGCACAGACCATGGACTTCGCCGCCTTCTGGGCGTCGTACGAGGACATCGTGCGCCGGGCCCGCGCCGGGGCCCTCGGTGTCGATGACTTCGCCGGCACGACGATCTCGCTCACTAATCCCGGCACCATCGGCACGAACTTCTCGGTCCCGCGCCTGATGACCGGCCAAGGCTGCATCATCGGCGTCGGTGCGATGGAGTACCCGGCAGAGTGGCAGGGGGCATCCGAGGAGACCCTGGTGCGCAACGCCGTCTCCAAGATCCTGACTCTCACCTCGACGTACGACCATCGCATCATCCAGGGCGCCCAGTCGGGAGAGTTCCTCCGCCGCATCCATCAGTTACTCCTCGGCGAAGAGGGCTTCTACGACGACATCTTCCGTTCGCTGCGCATCCCCTACGAACCGGTGCGGTGGGCCCACGACATCTCGGCCAGCCACGAGACGGATCTGGACAAGACCGTGCGCGTGCAGGAGATCATCCATGCCTATCGCGTGCGTGGTCACCTGATGGCGGACACGGATCCCCTCGAGTATCGGCAACGCACGCATCCCGATCTCGACGTACTCAGCCACGGCCTGACCCTCTGGGATCTCGACCGAGAATTCGCCACGGGCGGTTTCGCAGGTCGGGACCTGATGAAGCTGCGGGCGATCCTGGGAGTGTTGCGCGATGCGTACACCCGCTCCGTGGGCATCGAGTACATGCACATTCAGGACCCTGAGCAGCGGCACTGGATCCAGAAGCGTGTCGAATGCCCCCACGAGAAGTACGACCGGGACGAGCAGTTGCGCATCCTGCGCAAACTCAACGAGGCCGAGGCGCTAGAGAGCTTCCTCCACACCAAGTACGTGGGCCAGAAAAGATTCTCCCTGGAAGGCGCGGAATCACTCATCCCCGCTCTGGACGCGATCCTGATCGAGTCCGCCGACCAGGACATCATCGAGGTCTGCATCGGTATGCCGCATCGCGGTCGCCTGAATGTTCTCACCAACATCGCCGGGAAGTCCTACGGGCAGATCTTCCGCGAGTTCGAGGGTGACTACGGCTCGGACTCCGTCCAGGGCTCCGGTGACGTGAAGTACCACCTCGGCACGACGGGGACGTTCACCACGGACGAAGGCAAATCCACCTCCGTGTACATCGCCGCCAATCCGTCGCACCTGGAGGCGGTCGACCCGGTGCTCGAGGGCATCGTCCGCGCCAAGCAGGACGTTCTCCCTCGGGAGCGCGTCTTCGACGTTCTGCCCCTTCTGATCCACGGTGACGCCGCATTCGCGGGACAGGGCGTGGTCGCCGAAACCCTGCATCTATCCCAGCTCCAGGGATACCGCACCGGTGGGACCGTGCACATCGTGGTCAACAACCAGGTGGGCTTCACCACGTCCCCGCGGTATAGCCGGTCGAGCGTCTACCCGACTGATGTCGCGCGCATGGTGCAGGCTCCGATCTTCCACGTCAACGGCGACGACCCCGAGGCGGTTGTACGCGTCGCCCGCCTCGCCTTTGAGTTCCGCCAAACCTTCCACAAGGATGTCGTGATCGATCTCGTGTGTTACCGCAAACGCGGTCACAACGAGGCGGACGATCCGTCCCTGACACAGCCGTTGATGTACGCGATCATCGACAACAAGCGCTCGGTTCGCAAGCACTACACCGAGAGCCTCATCGGCCGCGGGGACATCACCGTCGACGAGGCCGAGGAAGCGCTCAAGCATTTCCAGGAGCAACTGGAGCGGGTCTTCCAGGAGACACGGGCCGATCACGCGGACGAGGAGTTCAGTCACTCGTCCAAGAGCATCATCGAGACGGGACAGCTTGACCTCGTCCCGCAGGGGCCGGCTACGGACATCGATACGGCCATCACCCAGGAGCAGATCGACACGGTGATTCGCTCGCAACTGACGATGCCCGAGGACTTCACCGTCCATCCGCGTTTGGCCCCGCAACTGCAGCGCCGCGCACAGATGGTTGCGGAGAATGCGATCGATTGGGGCATGGCCGAGGCTCTTGCCGTGGGGTCCCTGCTCATGGAGGGTCGTTCGGTGCGCCTTGCCGGGCAGGACTCCCGACGAGGGACCTTCGGGCACCGACACATGGTGATCGTGGACAAGGAGACTGGCTGGCAGTACAAGCCGCTCAAGCAGTGCTACCGCGACGGCGCCAAGTTGTATGTGTACGACTCATTGCTGAGCGAGTACGCGGCTCTCGGTTTCGAGTACGGGTACTCGGTCGCACGGCCCGATGCCCTGGTGATGTGGGAGGCGCAGTTTGGTGACTTCGTCGATGGCGCCCAGACGATCATCGACGAGTTCATCTCCTCGGGCGAGCAGAAGTGGGGGCAGCGCTCTGCGGTGACCCTCCTGCTTCCCCACGGATATGAGGGCCAGGGTCCCGATCACTCCAGTGCACGCGTCGAGCGCTTCCTCCAGATGTGTGCCCAGGACAACATGACCGTGGCGATGCCCTCGACGCCCGCGAGCTTCTTCCATCTTCTGCGGTGGCAGGTGCTCGGTCACCTGACCCGGCCCCTGATCATCTTCACTCCCAAGTCTCTCTTGCGCGCCAAGGCTGCGGTGTCCACGGTGCAGGACTTCACACAGGGCGTCTTCCGACCGCTGCTCCCCGACACCACGACGCCGGAGTCGCGCGTGCGGCGCGTCATCCTCTGCAGCGGCAAGGTTTATTACGACCTGGATGCCCACCGGAAGGAGAAGGGCATCACCGACGTCGCACTCCTCCGCATGGAGCGGCTCTATCCCCTCCCCTTCCGACTCCGCGAGGCCGTGGACGCCTACCCCGGTGCCGAACTCATGTGGGTACAGGAGGAGCCGGCCAACCAGGGTGCGTGGTCGTTCATCGCCATCAACACACCAGACATCCTCGGGCGCCCGATTACCTGCGTCTCGCGACCTTCCTCGTCCTCGCCCGCAGCGGGCACGCACTCCCGTCACGAGCACGAGCAGCGCCTTATCGTCGACCAGGCCTTCGCGTAGAGATGTACTTCACGGACCGGGGAATCGAGGAACTCGCCGATCGTCGAGGGGACGAGGAAGTCACCCTGGCCTGGCTCGCTGAGCGGATGCGTCAGTTCGTGGACGACAATCCCGATTTCGAGATCGCCGTGGAGCGTCTTGCCACGTGGCTCGCCCGCTCCGACGCCGACGAGGACTAGACCCGCGCCACGATCTTTCCGAGCACATCACCGGAGTCCATGGCCGCGAATCCCTCCGCGATGGAGGCCAGCGGCATGACCGAGTCAATGACGGGCCTCGTGCCCGTGGACTGGAGCAATTCCACGAGAGCCACGAGATCTTCGCGCGTCCCCATCGTCGATCCAACAATGGACAATTGCAGGAAGAACACGCGGTTGAGGTCGGCGGGGGGATTCGGTCCGGACGTGGCACCCGAGACCACCACGACGCCCCCGGGTCGCAACGACTTCAACGAGTGATCCCACGTCGCCGCCCCCACGGTCTCGATGACCGCATCCACCTTCTCCGGGAGTCGGGCTCCCGGCTCGAAGGCGGCGTCCGCACCGAGGTGCACCGCCCAGTCCCGCTTGCGCTCTGATCGCGACGTCACCCAGACGCGACGGCCCAGCGCCCTGCCCAGGACGATCGCCGCGGACGACACTCCCCCACCCGCGCCCTGGACGAGCAGCGTGTCCCCGGCCTCGGTCTGAGACTTGCGCGCGATCATGCGATAGGCGGTGAGCCACGCGGTCGGGAGACATGCAGCGTCCTCGAAACTCATGCCCGACGGCTTGTCCACGAGATTGCCCGCAGGAACACGGACGATCTCGGCGAGGGTACCCGGGTAGATCTCGCTCAACAGGCTCCGCCGCACATCCAGCGTCTCGTCGCCGCGGGCCCCGCCCTCCCCGATCACGGCGTGGACGATCACTTCCCGCCCGTCCGCCGTCACCCCGGCGGCATCCGATCCGAGAATCATCGGAGTTCGTTCGGCGGTCAGCGCCTGCCCACGCAGGGCCCACAGGTCGTGGTGGTTCAAGGACGCCGCCCGCACATGGACGTCGACCCACTCCGTGGGTGTCTCTCCCGGTTCGATCTCCCCGACGCGCAGGCAGGACAGCGGATCGTCACGGTCGACGGAAGCGGCGTAGGCGGCGAGCATGGTTCACCCTACGGTCCGTTCGCACCCCGCCGATAGCGCAACCAGAGAACTCCCCGGATGGAATCGTCAGGCACCACGCCGAAGGCACGGCTGTCCTCACTCGTCCCAGGATCATCCCCCTCGACCCACCATCCGTCCCCTTCTCGGCGCACCACGCGCTTGACGACGAGGAGTTCGGGGCGACCGGGATGGGGGAATGCCACCACGTGACCAGGACGGATCCGCCGCGCGGGCCGCACGATCCACCAGTCGCCGTTTCTCAACGCCGGCTGCATGGAGGGACCCACGATTCGAACAGTGGACCAGGAGCGCATCGCCGCATCCTGCCCGGTTGTGGACTGCGCCGTCCTCAGTAGGCTCGGAGGACAATCATCCCCAGGAGGGTTCCCGATGTTCCGAGACATGTTCACCCCGAAGCAGTCGGCTTACGCCCACTGCGATCTTCCCTGCGGCGTCTACGACCCCGCCCAGGCCCGCATCGAGGCCGAGTCCGTCAAGGCGTGCATGCAGAAGTACCACGCATCCGACGATCCGGAATTCAAGGCGCGTGCCATCTCCATCAAGGAGCAGCGCTCCCAGCTGGTGAAGGACCACCTCTGGGTGCTCTGGACCGACTACTTCAAGCCCCCGCACTTCGAGAAGTACCCGCAGCTCAACGACCTGTTCAACCAGGCGACGAAGCTCGCGGGCGCCGGCGGCACCAAGGGTTCGCTCGACCCGGCAGTCGCCGATCAGTTGCTCGGCAAGATCGATGAGATCGCGACGATCTTCTGGGAGACCAAGAAGGCCTGATCTTCGACGAAGCCCCCGCAGTCAACTGCGGGGGCTTCGTGCTTGGCGGCCTGCGCCTACGCTGACGACATGTCGACGACAATCCGATCTGCCGTGCCGACGGACGTGCCCGAGATCCTCGCCATGATCCGCGAGCTCGCGGAGTACGAGAGGGAGCCAGACGCCGTCGAGGCGACCGAGGAGCTCCTCCACGCTTCTTTGTTCTGCGACGAGCCTGCGGCCTTCGTCCACATGGCCGAGAGAGACGGGGTCATCGTGGGATTTGCGTTGTGGTTTCGCAACTTCTCCACGTGGCTCGGCCGGCACGGGGTGTATCTGGAGGATCTCTATGTACGCCCTGAGTTCCGCGGTCTCGGGATCGGAAAGGCGTTGCTGGCCTCGCTCGCCCGAGTCTGCGAGGAGCGCGGGTACGGGCGTCTCGAGTGGTGGGTGCTCGACTGGAACACCCCGGCGTGGGAGTTCTACGAGAGCGTCGGGGCGATTCCGATGACCGACTGGACGGTGCACCGGGTGACGGGGGATGCTTTGCGCACGTTGGCACAGGAGGCGCTATGAGCCCGACTCGAGTGGAGTTCCCCGCTGATCCCACGTGTATTCCCGAGATGCGCGCGCTAGCCGGGGCCATGTGCGCCCGCTTCAACCTCACGATCGATTCGATCGAGGATGCCAAGCACGCATTGGACGAAGCCCTGACGATCGCGGTGGGCATCGCCCAACCCGACACCACCATCACCTGCACCCTGGATGCCACAGCCGAGGGCTTCCAGGCCCGGGTGAGCGTCCCCCATGGGGATGAGGACGAGACGGACGTGACGACAGGGTTGGCGTGGCACGTCCTGTGCGGCGTGACCCACGAAGCGCGCATCCATCGGGAGGACGGCCGCACCACGGTCCACTTCGCATTGAACGCGACCGCCTCCGCGGGCTGAGCCACGCATGGGGGATCGAGATCTCGAGCGCGCGCTCTTCGTCGAATTGCGCGACCCCTCGACCACGCCGGCACGAGCCGCCGACGTCCGGGGGGAACTCATCGTCATGCACGAACCCCTGGTCCGACACCTCTGCCGCCGATACGTGCGCCCGGGACTCGATCGGGAGGACATCGTGCAATCCGGAACCGTGGGCCTGATCGCCGCGGTCGACGGATTCGACCCGGACCGCGGAGCAGCGTTCTCGTCCTATGCGGCACCGCACATTCTTGGCGAAGTACGTCGGCACCTACGCGATGAGACGTCGGCGATCCGAGCGCCGCGCAGTGTGCACGCCGCGCGCGCGTCGGTCCTGGAGGCATCCGAGGCCCTCCACGCATCCCTGCATCGTTACCCCACAGTTGCGGAGTTGGCCGACTTCACCGGATTGACCGACGAGAAGGTTCTCGAAGCACTCGACCATCATCGGCCCGATTCCCTCGACGAGGCTCCGCCCGAACGGGAGCCGTCGGTCGACGATGCCACCGACGCGGTGGATTACTGGGAATCCGTCGGGCGCGCGCTGTCGTCACTGCCCGAGCGCGAACGCCAGGTCCTCACCCTGCGCTTCTTCGACGAGATGAGCCAGTCGGCGGTGGCGAAGGAGTTGGGCATGTCGCAGATGCATGTGTCCCGACTCCAGCGCAGCGCCTTGGAGAAGGTCCGCCAGAGACTCGGCGATGCCTACGTTGCTGCGTGACCCTCGTGGAGCGCACGGGTAACCGGGGGTAGGAGGCTCACGACGAGCGAGGACGCCGCCACAAGGACCAGGCCACCGCCGACGACCTGCCCGAGGCCGGTGGACTGCGCCAGCGGCACGCCGACGACCAGACCGAGAAGCTGGGCCAGGATGAACGGGCCCCTCGCCCATCGCCGGAGATTCCACCAGCCGCGCGCCACGGCACCGAGTCCGACTCCGAGCACGACGAAGATCAGGACCTGCATGGCGAATGCCGCCGGGTTCGATACCTCGGCCGGTCCGGTCATCCCCTCCCGCACGATGGCGACGATGTCGATGACCGCGTAGACGAGCAACGCCACTCCCTCGAGGGCGGCGATCACGGCGAGGAGGCGGGGCAACACCCTCCGAGGGTAGGACTCCCCAACCGGGCGGAACTAGCCTGGGCACCGTGCGCGGAGTCCTTGTCGTCAACCCGCACGCGACGACCACCTCGCCGCTGACGACCGATGTGATCGTGCAGGCCGCCTCGCACGAGTTGGACCTCGAGGTCACCTTCACCACCCACCGGGGGCATGCGGTGAAGATCGCCCAGGACGCCCGGAACCGCCACCTCGACGTTGTGCTCACACTCGGCGGAGACGGTCTGGTCAACGAGGTGATCAACGGATTGCTCGAACCTGACGCCGAGGGACCCGTGCCCAGCATCGCGCCTATCCCCGGCGGAAGCGCCAATGTCTTCGCGCGCGCCCTGGGGATTCCGACGGATCCCGTCGAGGCCACGGGGTTGATCCTCCAGGCGGCTCGTGGAAGCCGCGGTCGCATGATCGGACTGGGTCTGGCCGCGGTGGATCGGGCGACGGGTGTCGAGGATCGATGGTTCGCGGCGAATGCGGGAATCGGTATCGACGCGCAGATCATCGAGTCCGTCGACCAACAGCGCATGCGTGGGCGATCGGCGACTCCGATGCGCTACCTCACGACGACGGTGCGCGAGGTGCTGACCCGCATCGACCGCACCAACCCGGCGCTCACCGTGGTGCGTTCGGGGATGGCACCCGTCCGGGACGTGTTCATGTGCCTGGTGCAGAACACCGCGCCGTGGACCTACTTCGGCCCCTGGCCCATCGACCCCAACCCGCTGGCCAGCTTCGACACCGGATTGGACCTGTTCGCCATGAAGTCCCTCGGACCCTGGGCCACCGCCCGCGCGGCCCGGCGCATGGTGATGCGGACGCCCGGGCTCCTGCCCAGCAATGGTCTCCTGTCCTGGCATGACGTGGCGGAGTTCGGCGTCGAGGCAAGTCGCGAGGTCCCCATGCAGGTCGACGGGGAAAGCGTGGGCACCGTGCGCGGCGCCCGTTTCCTGGCGTGTCCGGACGCGATCCGCGTCCTGTGTTGACCGCTGGCTTCGTTTCCAGCAGAAACGGACAAAAGTTACACATGTGACCAAAGAGACAGAATTCGCGCCGATATCCGGTCAGTTGTGCTTGTGAATACGGTGTCGACCTGCGACCCTTATGGAGACCAACGTCGGATCGTGCGACTGACTTCCTCCGGGGACCACCGCGAGAGACCCTCCGGCCCCCCTCAGTGGGTCGCACGTGAACACGATCACAAGCGTCGGGGACCCCGCCGCGCCGCAGTATGGAGTGGAGAAGCATGGATTGGCGCCATGAGGCTGCCTGCCGTGACGAAGATCCAGAGTTGTTCTTCCCAATCGGCAATACCGGCCCGGCCCTCGTTCAGATCGAGGAAGCCAAGGCCGTGTGTCGCCGCTGCCCGGTGGTCGACGAATGCCTGCGATGGGCCCTCGAGACCGGCCAGGACTCCGGCGTCTGGGGTGGCCTGAGCGAAGACGAGCGCCGGGCACTCAAGCGGCGCAACGCACGACTGCGCGCCCGCTCCAACGTCTAACCGACAGGCCCCTGCGCCTCCGCGCTGATCTCCACCCGCGTCCCCTGCCCGGGACCTCCCTGAACGGACACCCGGCCCCCCAATTCGCTCTCCACGAGGGTGGAGACGATGGACATCCCTAGTCCCTCGGGAGTGCCATCCGCGATTCCGACGCCGTCATCCTCGATACGGATCACTAACGTGCGCCCCTCGCGCCGCACCTCGACATCGATCCGTTCGGCATGGGCGTGCTCGACTGCATTCGTGAGAACCTCCGTAATGCACATCGCTAGCGGAGTGAGCCTCTCGCCGGGAAGCCGGATGGCGGGGCACCGAACCTGGAATTCGGGCACGTCGCCGAAGGCAGGGGCCAATTCGCGCATCAACTGCACGAGCGCCTGCAGGACGACGGCCATCTCAGCCTCCGAATCAGCATCGGCAGACAGCGCCTCATGGACGACAGCGATCGCACCGATGCGCGCCTGCGCCTCGGCGAGCGCCACCCTCGTCTCCGGAAGTTCGGACCGACGGGACTGGAGACGGAGCAGCGCCGCGACGGTGTGGAGGTTGTTCTTCACGCGGTGGTGAATCTCGCGGATCGTTGCCTCCCGCGACAGGACGGTGCGTTGCCCGCGACGCACCTCCGACACATCGCGGATCAGCACCAGCGAACCCTCCTGCAGGGGGATCGTCCGGACGACCACCGTGCCCGACGGAGCCTCGACTTCGACTCGGCCTGCGGTTCGACCACTGACGACGGATGTCACCGTCGCCCCCAGTGGACGGTGACTGAGTCGGCCCACGAGCTCTGCCAGGTTCCCTCCCACGAGATCGATCGCCAGTCCCAGACGTCGGAACGCGCTCATCGCATTCGGCGATGCGTAGTCCACGCGGCCATCGGCATCGACGCGCAGGAGGCCATCCCCCACCCGCGGTGACTCGACGGCCTCCTCCACTCGCTCGGGTAGAGGAAAGGTGCCCGCGGACGTCATGCCCAGCAGATCGTCCGCCGCGCGCAGATACACGTCCTCCAGGGCGCTGCCACCGCGCGCGACCGGACTCGGATGCCGGGCGATGATCGCCACCACCCGGTGATCCCGAACGAGGGGCACGGCCTCGAGGGATACGGGGGCCCACGGCCTCTGTCCCTCGCGGTCGAGGGCGGGCCGCGCGTGAGCGTGGGCCTGGTCGATGGCGGCGTCACGGCCGCGCGGCAGGAAGGTCCCGACGACGTCGTCGGGAACCGCCGTGGAGGCGGTCGTGGGTCGAACCTGGGCTACCGCCACATATCCGGCGTCGTTCCAGGTGGGAACCCAGAGGACAAGATCACTGAACGCGAGGTCGGAGATGAGATCCCAGGCGGCGACCAGTCCCGAGAGATCGGCCGCCACCTCGGGTCCGAGGTCCGAATGCTCGTCGACGAGAGCGGCCAGATCCCTCATGCGATGCAGGCTAGTGCGTTCCCGCCGACTATCGGCTGACGATCGCCAGCACGTCACCCTCGCGGACGACGTCGCCCGGGCCGACACTGAGTTCCAGAACTGTGCCGGCGAATTCGGTGAGAACCGGGATCTCCATCTTCATGGACTCGAGAATCATCAGGGTGTCCCCCACGTCCACCGCGTCCCCGGTCGCGACGACCACCGAGTGGACGGAAGCCACCATCTCCGCTCGGATCGCGTGTGTCATGACCCTCCCTGTCGCGCGCGAGCCTAGCGTCACGTCGCCGGCAAGGGGTCGATCAAAGTCGGGCCGTTGTTCCGCACACTGTTGACAGCGGTGCTCACCGGATAGGCCTCCATAACCACCTGATGTCGAAGGCTGAGGCATTCCTCGACATCGGCACTGGATGATCCGGAATCCAACCACGTGTCGAAGTCGTCGGGTCCGAGGATGACGGGCATCCGGTCGTGGATCGACGCAAGAGCCGGGCTTGCCGCCATCGTGAGGATCGAGAAGCTGTGAATCTCCGAGGGGTCACCCCGGTGCCACACCTCATGCAGCCCCGCCATAGCCCACGTACCCGGAGCATGGATGAAGAACGGTTGCTTCGCTCCCTGCGCGGGGCGGTACCACTCGTAGTAGCCGTCCGCGGGAATCAAGCAGCGCGAACGGGCGAACGCCCGACGGAACGACGGCTTCGAGGCCACGGTCTCCGCACGCGCGTTGATCATGCGGGAACCGATCGATGGATCCTTGGCCCACGAGGGGATCAGACCCCAGCGCGCCACACCGAGGGTGCGCACCCCTTCACTGCCGGTGACGATGTAGTTCTCTGTCGTCGGCGCGATGTTGTAGTTGGCAGGAATCTCTGGAACATCGGCCGAGGCGAGCTCGAACTCGCGCACCAACGTCGCGACGTCCTTACTCGCCGCATACCTCCCGCACACACGGCGACCCTAGTTGCATACGGACTAGTGTCGTGGCGTGAGTTGGTGGCCTGCTCCCCATGCGCACGGCCCCGTCATCGGCACCGTGCGCGTCCCCGGGTCCAAGTCGGCGAGCAACCGCGCCCTCGCCCTCGGAGCACTTGCCGCAGGCCCGAGCGTGGCCCACGGTGTCCTCGATGCCCGCGACACCCGACTCATGATCGATGCACTCACCTCCCTCGGGCACCGTTTCGACGTCACCCCCGACACGGTCCCGGGAACATCGATCGTGCGGATGAGCCCTGGGTCCATGCGCGCGTCGACCCGCATCGACTGCGGACTGGCCGGAACTGTCATGCGTTTCGTCCCCCCGGTGGCGGGGCTCAATGTCGGTCACGTGACGTTCGACGGTGACGAGGGTGCGCGCGTGCGCCCCATGGGAACCCTCCTCGGCGCCCTACGCCACCTCGGCGTGGACATCGACGACGAGGGACGCGGCCGTCTCCCCTTCACCGTCGTCGGCCACGGGCACGTGCCCGGCGGATCGGTGACTCTCGATGCCTCGAGCTCGAGCCAGTTCGTGTCCGGACTGCTGCTCTCTGCAGCCCGCTTCGACTCCGGGGCCACCATCCACCACGTCGGTCCCCCTGTGCCGAGCATCCCGCACATCGACATGACGGTTGCGATGTTGGCCGAGAACGGGGTGCGCGTGCGCACCGAGGGTGGGACGGTATGGCACGTCGATCCCCAGGAGATGGCACCGGTGGACCGCGTCATCGAGCCCGACCTATCCAATGCCGCACCGTTCCTGGCCGCCGCCCTGGTCACGCAGGGAACGGTCACAGTCGCGGACTGGCCGCGAGAGACCTCGCAACCGGGAGCTGCGGTCGTGTCGATCCTGGAGCAGATGGGTGCCTCCAGCGAGTGGACCGACTTGGGCCTCACGATCCACGGAGGCGCCGCGATCCGGGGCGTCGATGTGGACCTCTCCGATGTCGGTGAGTTAACTCCCACGATCGCCGCGCTCGCTGTGCTCGCCGATTCCCCGAGCACGCTCACCGGAATCGCGCACCTGCGGGGACACGAGACAGATCGGCTTGCCGCCCTGACCACGGAATTGTCCGCCGTCGGGGCCATGGTCGACGAACTCGACGACGGCCTGCGCATCACGCCGAGGGCCCTGCACGCCGCGGATCTGCGCACCTATCACGATCACCGCATGGCGACGGCGGCCGCGATCCTGGGGCTGCGGATATCCGGCGTGCGTGTCGAGGACATCGCCACTACAGCGAAGACGCTGCCCGACTTCCCGGGAATGTGGACCAGCCTGGTGGAGGGCGCGTGACCCGTCGCAGCGCTCGTCTCGACGAGGACGACGTTCGCGTCCGGCCAGGCCGCAGCAAGTCCCGCCCGCGCTCGAAGGACCGACCCAGTTTCGACGATGCCCGCGATGCGATGGTGATCACCGTCGACCGTGGGCGCTTCACCGTGGACACGGGGGGTCAGGAGGAGTTCGCGGTCAAGGCGCGCGATCTTGGCCGGAAGGGTCTCGTTGTGGGAGACCGTGTTGCCGTATCGGGTGACGCGCCGGGAACGTTGGATCATCCAGTGCGCGTGGTCACGCGCTACGAGCGGGCCAGTGAACTGCGGCGCACAGCCGATGACTCGGATCCCATCGAGCGGGTGATCGTCGCCAACGCCGATCAACTTGCGATCGTCACGGCCACCACGAACCCGGAGCCGAGCATCGGACTGATCGATCGATCGCTCGTCGCGGCCATGGACGCGGGGATCCCAGCGATCATCATCGTGACGAAGATTGATCTCGGCAGCCCGGCGCCGATTCAGGAGGCCTACTCCCCGCTCAGCATCCCCGTATTCGCCGTCCCCAAGGGCGTCCCCACCCCGGAACTCGTGACGGCGCTCACCGGACGGGAGACCGTGTTGATCGGCCACTCCGGGGTCGGGAAGTCGACGCTCGTCAATGCGCTTGTCCCGGACGCAGCCCGACGCATCGGGAGCGTCAATGTCAGCACCGGCAAGGGGCGCCACACCTCGACGTCGGTGCGCGCATTCCCCTATGCGCTCGGTGGACACATCATCGACACACCGGGGATCCGCAGCTTCGGCCTCGCCCACGTGGATCCCCAGAACCTCGTCCTGGCTTTCCCCGATCTCGCCGCACGCATCGTGGACTGCCCACGGTCCTGCAGCCACGACGAGGTCGAGTGCGCACTCACACCCCTCCTCGAAGATCCGAATCTGGGTCCGCGGGTCGCGTCGCTCCATCGACTGCTGCGCTCCCGGGCGCTGCCGACGGACGCGATCAGTCCCACACGCTGAGTGCGCCCGTGTGCCCCGCGCGCACCACGACAACGGTCGCCACGACAGCGAGGATCAGGACGACCAGGCCGAGCCCCGTGAGCCAGAGCGGGCGCGATCGGTTCCCGGGAACACCGCGATCGAACAGCCAGAAGACCGTGAGCGCGACGGCCAATGCCGCGACGGGGAAGGGAACGACGTCACCCGCTTGGACGTGATCACCGCTCACCGGCCGGGAGCGCGCCAGCACCTCCCCCGATTGCTTCGCCATGATCGAGGTGAGTGCAGCAAGGATCGCTCCCACGACGAAGAGGACTCCGAACCGCTTGGAGAACCGCGGCCGCAGCACCATCGCCAGGGCACCGAGGGACACGAGGGGAACGAGCACGACCACCGCATGGATCACGAGCGGGTGCAGGGGAAGACCCCAGACCTCTTCGGGGAGCATCCGAGCAGGGTAGACCTTGTACATTCCCCGGGTGGGCCATGATGACGATCTCAAGTTCGCCCTACGCATGGCGGACGCAGCCGACGCTGTCGCCCTCTCCCGCTACCGCGCCGACGACCTCGTCATCGAATCCAAACCCGACCTCTCGCCGGTGACCGATGCCGATCGGGCCGTCGAGACCGCGATCCGGGAACTCCTGGGACACCACCGGCCTACGGATGCGGTCCTCGGTGAGGAGTTCGGCCGCACTGACGGCCCGCGGCAGTGGGTCATCGACCCGATCGACGGCACCAAGAACTTCGTCCGCGGGGTGCCGGTGTGGGCGACCCTCATCGCATTGCTCACCGAAGGTGAGTGCACCGTGGGCGTCGTGTCCGCACCCGCGTTGGGCCGTCGATGGTGGGCCGCGCGGGGGCGGGGAGCGTTCACCCGGGGTCCGGAGTCCGAAGCCGTCCGCCCGCTGCGGGTCAGTGGGGTCGGTCGCATCGACGACGCGTCTCTCGCCTACTCCGACACGGTGGGTTGGGGCAGTGCAACGCCGGGCCTCGAGGAACTCCTCCGGCGCACCTGGAGGCAACGCGGTTACGGCGACTTCTGGTCCCACATGCTCGTGGCCGAAGGTGCGGTCGACATCGCGGCGGAACCGCAGTTGGAGGTATACGACTTGGCGGCCCTCGTGCCGATCGTCATCGAAGCCGGGGGATCTGCCACCGATTTCGGCGGGGAATCTCCGCTCGGTGGAGGGTCGTTCGTCACCACGAATGCGGCATTGCACGCGGAGGTATGCGCGCTTCTCACCCGCTAGCCGTGCGCTCCTCGATCCGGATCGGCGCCCCGCCGTGGGGGCGGATCGTCACCTTGGGATCACCCCAGGGCAAGGCCGGCTCCGTGGGCGACACGTGGAAGCGAGCGGCGAGCATCGCCAGCATGAGGACTCCCTCGACGTAGGCGAAGTCCCGTCCGATGCACAGACGGGGACCAGCTCCGAACGGGATGAACGCGTCCCTGTCGTAGGAGCCGAGAAATCGCGAGGGTCGGAAATCCATGGGCTGGTCCCATACGTCCGGGTGTCGATGCAGCAACCAGGGGCTGAGGATGACCAGCGCATTCGCCGGGATCCTCACTCCCCCAGGAAGGTCATCCCCCGCGAGCGAGCGACGGGTGATGACCCACGCGGGCGGGTAGAGACGCATGGTCTCGTCGAGGACGGCGCGGGTCAGCGGAAGTGCAGCCAGAGTCGCACGTGTTGGCGCATCGACCAGGGCGGCACGGGCCTCCTCACTCACCTTCTGCTGCACGTCGGGGTGGTGCGCAAGAAGTAACCATGCCCAGGCCAATGCCGACGCAACGGTCTCGTGCCCCGCAACGATGAACGTGACGATCTCATCCCGGATCTCCGACGGCGACAGGCCGACACCCCGATCATCGCGTGCGGTGATCAGCAGATCGAGCATGTCCCCCGACGGATTCGCAGCCCTTCGGCGCTCGGACACCATGCGACTCACCGCCGCATCGAGTTCCCGGCGTGCGTGAGCCAACTTGCGATTGGCCGGCGTCGGCATCCACGTCGGAGGCGTGATCGGAACGCGGGCGCGTGCGATGACGACGTCGAGACCGGTCAGGGTGGCCGAGGTCAAGCGTGCGGCATCACCGGAGAGATCCGAACCGAACAGGGCACGCCCCACCACCTCGAGGGCGGCATGCATCATGAACTCGTCCGCGTCGACCACGGATCCCGGACCACTCGCTCGCCACTCGGCTTCCACACGGTGCGCAGCGGCAGCCACGTGCCCGACGAGCGTGGTGAGCGTCTCGTGGTGGAACGCGGGCTGCACCATCGGGCGCTGACGCCGCCAGCGGGGGGTGTCCGCGCTCAATAGCCCCTCCCCCGTCACGAGCGCCAGGGACTCGTACTGGATAGTCGCCTTTCCGTAGTTGCGCGCGTTCCCGACGAGCACGTGGCGTACCGAGGTCGGGTCGTTGACCAGGTACGTGGGGGGCTTGGGGATCGGGAATTGCACGATGTCGCCCCAGCGTCGCCAGGTGGAATCGAGGTAGGCGAGTGGATCGCGACGGATCGCACCGATCGCGGACACCATGTCCGAACCCCGGGGTCCGGGGGCGGTCGCGGGTGTACCGAGATAACTGGTGGGGGCTGAAGCCCTCGTCACCGGTCCGTCACGATCTCGTACTCCTGCACGGGCACCCGCACCCGCGAGGACACGTGCGCGATGGAATCAGCAGCGACCGCTTGGCCGATCTCCGTGGCGTAGGCGTTCTGAAAGTCCTCAGCAGAGTCGAACCAGAGTTCCGTGATGCCATCCACTTCGACGTCGGCGGCCGCATCGACGAGATTGAAGACGATTCGTCGCACGCCGGGGAGTTGACGCGCCATGGGTGCATGCTCGTCGACCCACCAGGTGCGGAACTCCTCGAGGGTCATGTCCTCGCGCCGGGTCAACAGGATCATCACCTTGAACATGGGTCCTCCTACGGCTTCTTCGTGCGTGCGTTGGGTCGGCCTCCCGCACTCAGCGCGAGAGCGATGAGGATCTCATCCGAGCGCGGAGCGTCGGGGACCGACACCGTGACCGAGTCCATGTCGTCGAAAACCCAGCGGTCGTCCTTGTTGCCGATCGGGAGCGTCATCGACGCTCCAGGCCCGGCAACTCCCTTCGTGCCCGGGATGATGTCGGCGCCTCCGCCGATAGCCGCGCGCACCGGTGCTCCGAATCTTGGGTGCAGGACTGCGGCCGTGTGCTCACGATCCCCGTCGGTTCCCACGAGAGCGGCCTTGCCGTAACCGCGCACGTCCTGCGGGCCCACGCCCACGGCCGCGAGGACGGCGAGGCACGCCTGCACCAGATGCTCAGCTGCTTCGGCGCCCAGGTCCTCGAGTTCGCGCAGGTCGGTGACGGATCCACGGCCCGCGAGCGGATTGTCCACAGCGATGGCTGCAACAGCGACGACCGTCGGCGGGTCGACCTCCGCACCTGCCTCGCGATACGTGGTGATCACGCTGGACTGACTGATGCGAACTCTCATACCGCGACCTCCGTGATCGATGCGTAGCGAGTCGAACGTTGCCGTAGCGGGCGCCCCAGGGGGGCCACGATCGCCTCGAAGTCCTCGCGGCCCAGTCCCTGTCCGTGGCTTGCCCCCGCCGCGCGCGAGATGTTCTCATCCATCAACGTTCCACCGAGGTCGTTGACGCCGGCCTGCAGGAGTTGGCGCGAGCCCTCGATACCGACCTTGACCCAGGAGGCTTGGACGTTGTCGATCCAACCGCGGTAGGCAATACGCCCGACGGCGTGCATGAGAACCGTTTCACGCCACGTGGGTCCGCGTCGTGCACGACCCTTGAGATACATCGGCGCCGCCATATGAACGAAGGGAAGTGGGATGAACTCCGTGAAGCCTCCCGTGCGCTTCTGGAGATCACGCGTCCGCGCGATGTGCCGTGCCCAGTGAATCGGTTCTTCGATGCTGCCGAACATGATGGTGATGTTCGAGGTCAGCCCGATGGAGTGTGCGGCCTCGTGGGCATCGAGCCATTCAGCGGTGTTCACTTTGTCCGGGCAGATGATCGCCCGGATCTCGTCGTCGAGGATCTCCGCCGCGGTGCCGGGGAGGGAGGCAAGTCCCGCCTCTTTCAATTCGCGCAGGTAGAGCTCGAGGGGCATACCGAGCCTCCGCGCACCCTCGGTCACCTCGAGTGCGGTGAAGGCGTGAATGTGGATGTCGGGGGCCGCCTCGCGCGCGATGCGCGCCACGCGGAGGTAGAACTCCCCATCGAAGTCCGGGTGGATCCCGCCTTGGAGGCAGACCTCGGTCGCCCCGCGGTCGGCGGCCTCGCGGACACGGCGGGCGATCTCCGTCTCGTCGAGCAGGTAGGGGGTCCCGCGCAGATTCAGGGACAGCGGACCCTTGGAGAAGCCACAGAACGAGCACTTGTAGGTGCACACGTTCGTGTAGTTGATGTTTCGATTGACCACGTAGGTGACCACGTCTCCGACCGCCTCTACTCGGCACCTGTCGGCGGCCTGCGCGACGGCAGCCACCTCCCGACCCCGAGCGGAGAAGAGCGTGACCATCTCGTCGATCCCGACCTCCTGTCCCAATCCGACACCGCGGAGCACCTCGGCGATGGCACCCTCGGCATACGGGGAGGCGAGCACGTCCAGCGGCTGCACCGCAGAACCGGCGTACCAGGCTGTGGACCGTCGGCCCGCAAGAACGACTTCTGCACCCGTCCCTACGTTCGTGGACTGCCGGTACTCCTCTCGGAAGACGGCTCCGGGGTCATCGCGTGCGAATCCCGCCGCATCGGAACGGTCACGCACAGCGGAGTGCAGTTCGGGTGCGACCCAGGTGTCCATATCCCGCACGAAGCCGGGGTGCAGGGTAAGTCGTGGCACGAGTTCCCGGCCATGGTCGCGGGCGATGGATCGGAGCCGGTCTATCTGCGGCCATGGTCGCTCGGGGTTGACGAAGTCCGCGGTGACGGGCGATACCCCACCGAAGTCCGTAGCGCCTGCATCGATCAGCACCCCGGGGTCATCCACGAGATTCGGCGGAGCCTGAATATGTACATCGGCCGGCAGAATCGCTCGGGCGAGCGCAATGGCATCGACGAGATCCTCTAACGAACATGGCGCCGCTGCACGCATGGCCGTATCCGGCTTCGGTATGAAGTTCTGCACGATCACTTCCTGCACATGGCCGTGCCGCCCATGGCTGTCCGCGATTGCCTCCAGGGCCACGATGCGGTCCGCGCGCGACTCCCCGAATCCCACGAGGATGCCCGTCGTGAAGGGAATGGCGAGTTCCCCCGCCCATTCCAAGGTCGCCAGACGGCGTTGTGGAGATTTATCCGGTGCGCCGCGGTGCGCCGCGAGATCCGGATTCAGAGACTCGATCATCATCCCCTGGCTCGGGCTCACCCGACGAAGACGAGCGAGCTCCTCGCGGTTGAGCGCGCCGGCATTCGCGTGCGGGAGGAGTCCGCTGTCCTCGAGGACGGCGGCGCACGCCTCGACCAGGTAGTCCACCGTGGAGGTGTATCCGTGCTCGTCCAGCCACGCGCGCGCGACGGGGTAGCGCTCCTCCGGTGCCTCGCCGAGGGTGAAGAGCGCCTCGTGGCACCCCGCCTGCGCACCCTGGCGGGCGATCGCGCGGACTTCGTCGAGAGTCAGATAGGGAGAGCGGACTTCACGTGGACTCTGCGCGAAGGTGCAGTAGCCGCAGGCGTCCCGACACAGATGCGTCAGGGGGATGAACACCTTCGGGGAGTAGGTGATCAGGTGCGCCACGCGGCCATCCTGTCCTACGCCGAGGCCGTCGCCAACACCGCCCGAGTGAGCGCTACGCGCGTCCGGGGGACCGGGCCCCGTCGGCCTGGAATGTGCGCACCGAGGCACGCGAGGCCACCCAGGTCCACCCCGGCTCCCGTGTCGCAGATGCACCGGGCACGATCGCGAGCGACCTCCCCGCATTGGCGAACAGGTCATCGACATGGACGACGTTGGTGAACCCGTGGTTCTGGAGCAGGGACACCACTACAGAAGCGCGATAGCCCGATCCGCAGTACACGTACACGTCCACCTCCCGCGGGATCTCGTCCATGCGATCCAGCACCTCGTAGAAGGGAAGGAAGACGGCGCCTTCGACGTGCCCGGACTCCCATTCCAAGATCTGACGGGTGTCAATCACCGCGGCGGAGGGGTTGGCAGACCACTCGAGGGCGAGCTGCTCGAAGGTCACGCGTCGCGTGCGCGCGGGCTCTGCATGGGACTCCAGCCAGTCCCCAGGCTCACCCACGGCCTGGCATGCGGGACGGTCGATGCCGATGCGCACCAACGCGCGCTGGGCCGTCTCGACCTGTTCGGATGTCTCACCCAGGAGCGTGATCGGAGTGCCCCACGGGATCAGCCACCCCAGGTAGCTCACGAAGGAGCCCGCCAGATCGAAGTTGAGGGTGCCAGGCACGTGCGCTCCGTCGAATACCGCACGCGATCGCAGGTCGACGACCCACTCCCCGGCGTCGATCCGGCGTCGGATCTCGGACGGATCCGCCACGGCCGGCGGGGAGAGGTCGATGGGTGCAGGACCCGCCGCGTTCGCCGGGCCCATGTGCGCGTAGTACGCAGGGAAGACATCGAGACCCGCGAGCAAGACCTCCACGAAGTCCTCCTCGGCCTGGGTCAGAGCGGGGTTGGTCGACCTCTCCTCCCCCAGGGACGTCTCGGCGCCCGCTGCCTGGATCGAGGAGCAGAAACTGCCGAACCCGTGCGTCGGGAAGATCGCGGTCCGCTCATCGAGGTCCGCCACGAGTCGGTGCGCGGAATGCCATTGGTCATGCGCCTGACGGACGGTGAGCTCCGGTGCCACCAGGTCCGGTCGCCCG
This sequence comes from uncultured Bifidobacteriaceae bacterium, assembly GCA_964495555.1. Lineage (GTDB taxonomy): Bacteria > Actinomycetota > Actinomycetes > S36-B12 > S36-B12 > VGCC01. Next base: position 28,761 of record CAZBWA010000011.1, read on the forward strand.
ACGGTGCCGTAGAGCAGTGATCCCCCCGTGAACACCACGCCCGGCTCGTCGCCCACCTGAACCGCGTACGACACGTGGTGCGGGGTGTGGCCCGGGGTATGCAGTACGTGCACGCGCATCGATCCCACCGTCAGCGTGTCGCCGTCATGCACAGCGCGGACGTGCGGCTGTTCCAGGTACGCCAACTCGACCCCACCGGGGACCACGTAGTGCGCCCCCCGGGCTGCAGCCAACTGGAAGCCACCGGTCACGTAGTCGTTGTGGATGTGCGTCTCGACCACATGGGTCACGACGAGCCCGTGGAAGTCGAGCACCTGCTCCACCCGGTCGATATCTCGTTGGGGGTCGACGACGAGGGCGACCTTCCCGTCATGCACGACGTATCCGCGGTCGCCCAAGCCGGGGGTTTCGATCACGAGGACCTGCACCGCCATGGACCACTCCCTTCCCGATGCACCTTATACCCCCCAGGGTATTTTGAGGGGACATAACGTTCAGACTTTGTGAAGTGGCGCACAAACCCGACTATTTGTTTTGCTTGCGAACAAATATGAGACATAATCGTTATGTACCCGGGAGACCCCCGGGTCGACTGAGAAGAAACTGGAGTGATCCTCCGTGAATTCCTTCGGAACGCTGTTCGCCAACCTGTTCGACCGGCACATCGATCCCGAGCTGGGTCGCCGTCGCCAGATCATGCGGGAGTGGGACCGCCAGCGCAGAAATGCGATGGGACCGTCCGACCTCGCTGAGATCGACGCGATCTTCTCGCGCAATCTCTAGGGATCTCCCCCAGGGTCTGCGGACCTGACGACGAAGCCCTGACCGCCCTTGGGCGGCGGGGCTTCCGTCATTGGAAGTCCACGACGAGTGGGGCGTGATCGCTCCACCTCTCGGCATACGACGCAGCCTTACCCACGGTCGCGGTCCTTGCCCGGGCCGCGAGCCCGGGTGTGGCCACCTGGTAGTCGATACGCCAGCCACCATCGGTGTCGAATCCGCGTCCCCGCCAGGACCACCAGGTGTAGGGCCCCGGCCCAGGACCGCCCAGGGCACGGCCCAGGTCCACCCACGGCGAGGAGAACCATCGGTCCAGGTAGGCCCGCTCCTCGGGCAGGAAGCCCGCCGCTGCGAGATTGCCTTTCCAGTTCTTGATGTCCACCTCGTGGTGGGCGATGTTGAAGTCGCCACAGACGAGTGCTTCGCGTCCGCTGCGCTTTGCACGTGTCGCCAGGGCCTTCATCCGTGCGTCCATCCCTTGGAGGAACGCGTACTTCTCGACCTGCTTGGGGGTATCGGCTTCGCCGGAGTGGATGTAGACGGAGACGACAGTGAGCGGTCCGAGGGGGGAGTCCACGTCGACCTCGATCCACCGCCCGAGGCCATCGACGTCATCAATGCGCACATGGTCACGCACCGCGGTGAAGGGAAGAGAACTGACGATCGCCACCCCCGCCCGGCCGAGCTGTGGGGCCTCTGTGTGGGCCACGTGCCAGGTCTCGAACGGTGTTCCGGCGAGGGTCTCGGTGACTTGGGCATCGGTGGCCCGCACCTCCTGCATGCAGATCATGTGCGGCGTCGCCGCATGAAGCCACTCCAGTCCTCCTCGGCGGGCAGCGGCTCGGATTCCGTTGAGGTTGATCGTGATCACGCGGAAAGAGGCTTTACGGGGCACGGCGAGCATCCTGCCAAGTCATGCAGCCGCCGACCAGTCGACCTCGGCTGCCACGCGCAGCGCCTGCGCCGCAATCGTCATAGCGGGGTTCTGCGCACCGCTGGAGGGGAAGAACGAGGAGTCGACGACGAACAGATTGGCCACGTCATGTGCCCGACACCAGGGGTCCAGCACGCTGGAATGGGGGTCGTCACCTGCGACGGCGGTGCCGCACATGTGACTGTTCATGTCGATCGTGAAGCGCTGCTCGAACACGCCCGGATAACCCGCGTGCCGGAAGATCGATTTTGCACGTGCGAGCAACTTCTCGTGACGGTCGTAGTTGGTGCGCCGCCACCGAACGACGATCCCGCCCCGCTGATCGAGCGTGATCCGGTTATCGGGATCTGGGAGATCCTCGCTCATCACGAGGAGCTCGACGCTGCGATCCGCAAATCTGTTGAGGACCGCCTCGGGCACCCTCGTCGCGTGGGTCTTCATCATCGACCCCTGCACCTTGCCGATCAGCTGCAGCGTCCCGCCCGCGACCCCGTCTCCAAGATCCTCGTAGAAGTCGTTCACCGCGGCGGTCTTCTGGAACACCACATCGTTGAGGCGGAAGGGGGCGACCGCCGCGATATGCGTGTTGTTGTGCACCATGTAGTTGCGCCCGACCAATCCCGTGGAATTTGCCAGTCCCCCCGGGTGATGGTCGTCGAACGACCTCAGGAGCAGGGCGGCCGAGTTAGCAGCACCCGCCGACAGCACGAAGACGCCGCCGGTGATGCGCACGGGCTCCTCCTCCCGCAGGCCCTCCAGTGCCACCACGCGACCGCCATCGGACACCAACCGCTGCACCGTCACTCCCTCGAGCAATCGCGCGTATCCCGAGTCCAGGGCCGGGCGCAAGGCACAGACCTCGGAGTCCGACTTCGCCCACACCTGACACGGGAAACCGTCGCATGTGGCGCAGCGAAGACAGGACCCTCCCTCGCGCAGATCCACCCCCATCGACGTGGCGCCCGGATGGAGCCCCTGCGCACGCAGGCGCCCGAGGAGGTCCTCGACGTAGGGCTCGTGAGCGAGTGCGGGATACGGATAGGGACGGCTCCGCCACGGTGCGAACGGATCGGAACCATCTCCGTGGACCCGATAGAGGTCCTCGGCATCGCAGTAATAGGGCTCGAGATCGGCATACGCGAAGGGCCAGGCCGGTGAGAGCCCGCTCGGATACCTCCGCTCAGCGAAATCCGATTCGCGCAATCTCGGGAGACTCGATCCATAGACCTTCGTGTTCCCACCGACGACATAGTGGACGCCAGGTGAGAAGGGTTTCCCCTCGGGCGTCGTCCACTTCTCCGCGGGCTTGTAGCGCCGGTCGACGAACACCGCGCGTGGATCCCAATTCTGCGGTTCACGCGGGAGCGCATGCCCGCGTTCGATGACCAGACAGTCGATCCCACGCCGGGCGAGACCCCATGCCAGGGTCGCACCACCCATGCCGCTTCCTACGATGACGACCGACGCTTGGTCGGTCGATCCGGTCACGACAGGATGTCCTTCCTTTCGAACTTGAACACGGCGATGCCCACGAGCACGACGAAGACTGCCACGTTGTAGGCGAGCCCGATGGCCATTTGGTCCCAGACGATGACCGAGCCGAGGGCATCGGCCCAGGCGCCGCCGTAGTCAGTGGGGAGCAGGCGTCGGAGGGAGCCCAGGGCCTCGATGGCGTCAAGGATGTTCGCGAAGATCACGATGACCACGGCCGCACCCACCGCCCCCAATGGCACATCCGTGGACACGCTGGCGAGGAAGGCGATCCCCGCCGGGACGAGCAGCGTCACCGCGATGTAGCCGGTAATGACGGCAAGTCGCACCGTGGACTCCCCAGCGCTGAGCGTGCCCCCCAGCGGACTGGCCAAGGGAGCGCTCCCGAACGCGACCAGGCCTAGCAGGAACGACGCGAGGACGAGGACCAGCAGCACCGCAAGGGTCAAGAGAAGCCCGACGACCAATTTCACGAACAGGAATCGGCGACGAGGAACGGGCGCCACGAGTAGGTAGCGCATCGTTCCCCAGGAGGCCTCGCTGGCCACGGTGTCTCCCAGGAACATCGCAGCAAGAATCACCAGGAGGAAGGCGGACGAAAAGAGCAGCCCGCTCACCGCGAAGTTCCACGGGCCGGATGCCAAGAGACCGAAGACATCGAGGTCTCCATCGGCTAGTCCACCACGGCCGCTGGAGGACGGACCGAACTTGACAGCGAGCACCACGATGATCGGGAGTGCGATGACGAGTGCGAAGGCGACGGCTGTGCGACGCCGCCGCAGCTGACGGATCAGCTCCACACGGATACTGAGGGTCTTCTGCGCCGAGTACTGCTCCATCATCGATCCCCCTCCTGCAACGGACCAGCGTTGACGAGGTGGTCGGATCCGACGAGGTCCATGAACACGTCCTCGAGTTGCTGACCACTACGTCCCGCGAGCAGTTCAGCGACCGTCCCCGTGGCCGCCACGGTTCCTCGGTGCATCACGACCACGTAGCTACAGGTTTGCTCGACCTCGCCCAGAAGGTGCGACGACAGAATCACGGTGCGCCCGTCCTTCGCATATTCGCGGAGCACCTGGCGCATCTCGCGGATCTGGGGCGGATCGAGTCCGTTGGTGGGCTCGTCCAGGAGCAGGATGTCCGGCATACCGAGCATCGCCTGCGCGATGCCCAAACGCTGCTTCATCCCCTGGCTGTAGGTGCGCACCTTCCGGTCGATCGAGGTTCCGAGACCCGCGATCTCCAGAACCTCGGCCATGTAGGGCTCCCCCGAGCGACCACTGGCTCGCCAGTAGAGATCGAGGTTCTCCCGCCCCGAGAGGTGCGGCAGAAATCCCGGGCCCTCCACGAACGCTCCGATGCGCGAGAGGACGGGTGCCCCCGGGGTGACGCGCTCGCCGAAGACGAACACGCTGCCCTCCGTGGGCCGGATCAAGCCCATCGCCATGCGCATCGTCGTCGTCTTGCCCGCGCCATTGGGGCCGAGGAGTCCGAGGACCACGCCGCGGGGCACGGTGAAGTCCACCCCCGCCACAGCGCGAACGCCCTTGCCGAATTGCTTGACCAGTCCCTCGATCACGAGCGGACTCTCCGCGAGATCGGGGCGCGCTGCGACTCCGCGTGCGTGGGGACGGAGGAGTCGGAGAGCGATCGCGACCGCGACGATCACGCCGAGGGCGATGAGCGGCCAGGCCCAGGCGGGGAGCCCGGCGGAACTTCCGGTCATCCCGACCTCCGGGACTGCGAGGACGGGGTCGGCGAGTGCCACGGTGTAGACAGCGGGATCGCTGGGCATGCGGAAGGCCTGGTCGGTGGTGTTCACGGTGACGACGAGTCGGTCACCCGCGGCGACCTCCGCGACGATGGCGGGCAATTCGATGTCGACGCGCTGGGGGGTCGGACCAACCGCGACGTTCACCGGTGCGATGAGTCCATTGGGCAGCAGCAGCGCCCCCGCCCCGGTCTGGATGCGTAACCCCACGAAGAGCGTTGCCGTACGCGCGACATCACTGGTCACCTCGAGACTGACCCGCGAGGCTCCGATGATGCGCAGTGGTGACTCCAGGGGCTCCGAGACGAACTGGGCGCTCTGGTTCGGCGCGACGCGCGTGTCCAGCAACGAGAGCAGGCCGCCCAAGGAACCGATGCCCGGCAGGGAACTGACGGCTGCGGGCACCCCGCCGGCCGGGGCGAGGATCCGCTGGGGCTCACCCGCGATGGTGACGGAGCGCTCGGAGTCCCCCGCGAGACCCGGGTAGCGGGGGCTCGTCAGGACTTCGACCGTGTCCGACTCGCGATCGTCGAGAGCGGAACTCGCCACAAGCGATGCTTCGAAGTCCGTGGACACCGCAGGGCCGCCGGCGAGGTACTCCTGGAACCACGCACGGGTCAGGGCGGTGAGGCGCACGGATTCATCGGCACCGCCGTCGTGACCCTGGGCATGCCACACCACCTTGACCGGGGTGTCGGGGTTCGCCGCACGAATCTGCTCAGCATTCGCATTCACCTGCTGGAGCGGAAAGAGCGAGTCAGCTTGGCCACCCCCCAGCAGCGTCGGGACGGTGATCCGGTCAGTGACGCTCGCGGGAGAGGACTGCCGCATCAGCGCGCGGGATGCCTCCGTCGGCTTCCCCGTGGTCGCAACTTCGGTGTAGGCGGCGCACCACTCCGGAGAGAACCTCCCACACAGGTCGGCCTGACCCGGTGGTGAGTCCAGCCCGGAGCTGAAGAACACCGACGTCCACAGTTGCTTATAAACACCTGGTTCCCGAGCATCGACCATGCTCTGCCCGAACAGCGAGGACTCCAAGTCGTTCCAGGTGATATCAGCTGCCACCGCATCCACGCGGTCGTCGTACCCGGCGAGCATCAGCGAGAGCGCACCACCGTA